>NZ_CAWMPM010000012.1:0-420151 GCF_963869435.1 Nocardia violaceofusca NBRC 14427 | reverse complement strand
GACCGTCCGGGCCGGTCGGCGGCGGTGGGCAGCCGTTCTGAGCGGCCGACGGGTCGAGAGCCTGACGCTGTGCCGGAGCGAGCGGAGCCGCCGCCGCCTGGCCGGCCGTCAGGCCGAAGCCCGCGATCGCGGCGCAGGCGAGAAGTGCGGCCGTAGTGCGTGTCATGCCGAATCCTTGTCTCGAAAGATGTTGTCCGTCATGGGTTTGGACGCTCCCGAGTCGACGCGGTTCCACCGAACCGGAGATGTGAGTCAGCTCACAGCCGAGCGGTGGTGAGGACCATGGTGGCGTACGGCATCGTGAAGCTGCCACCCATCGCGTCGATCGCCTCGCCGACGCCCGCGAGCACCTGATCCACCACCTCGGCCGGAGCCCGCGTCAGCGTGCCCTGAGTGGGCATCTGATCCAGCCACTCGTCACGGGTGTAGCAGTGTTCCCAGTCGAAGCGCCACCGCTGCACGTCGCCGAATCCGCCGGCCTCGCGAATTCCGTTGGCGGAGTTGACGAGTATCGGCTCGTAGGGGTCCACCGCCCGGCCGGGACGGGCCGGCGGACGGAAGGGCGAATCCGGGAGCAGCCTGCGATAGACCTCGGCGAAGGCCTCGGCCACGGCGGGCGGCAGTTCGAAGACGTGCCAGAACAACACCAGCAGCCCGGACGGGCGCAACGCTTGTGCCGCCTTGCGCGCACCCTCGACCGGATCGATCCAATGCCACGCGGTACCGGACACCACCGCGTCGAAGACGCGCCCGGCCGGATCCCACTCCTCCAGCCGGGCCACCTCCACCTGCAGTCCGTCGCGACGCGCGAATTCGGCCATCCGCGCGTCGGGTTCGACACCCAGCACGGTGCAGCCCGCGGCACGGAACTGCCGCGCTTCGATGCCGGTGCCGCAGCCGGCGTTCAGGTAATTCGGGCCCGGGCTCGACGCGACGATGCGGTCGATCATCGTTTGCGGATAAGGCGGGCGGGTGCGGTCGTACCGGGCCGGATCGATGCCGAAGGATTCGCCGGTCGACCTGCGCTGGGCGGGCGTGATCGCCGGTGCGGAGGGTTCGGTGGAGGACATGCGGCAACGGTAGGTCGGGTTATGTCATTCGTCAACCTAAAGTTGACGATCCAGTAATCGTCAATACATGATTGACGGAGGCAGTCGTGTCGTTGCTCGTATCCGCAGTCCTCACCGTCCCCACGCGAGGGTTATCCGCGTCGTCGCGAGGAAATCCGCCGTCAGTTCACGCAATGCGAGGAACTGCCCGCCCGTCCCGTATTTCCTTCGCAGACTTCCGAAATCGGTGAACGCGGCCGCGGCGGCGATCTGATTGGAGTCGGGGATGCGGGTCGGGAACAACCGCGGCAGAGTGCGATTGGCCTGCAAGATCTCCAGGGTGGTGCGGTGGACCGCGGACGAACGGCGATACTTGGTGACCACGACGCCCAACTCCTCCAGCGGATCGCCCCAGCGTGCGGCGAGGTGGCGCAGATGCGCCTGCACCGGCGGAATTCCATAGGTGGACATGATGTCCGGTATGGTGGGGATCAGGTAACCGTCGGACAGCCGCAGGCCGTTCTGGGTGATCGGGCCGAGATTCGGCGGGCAGTCGACGAGGACGTAGTCGTAGTCCTCGAGTACGCCCGACAGCGCCCGGGCCAGCACCGTGGTGGGTTCGCCCTGCCGCAGCGCGGGCATCTCGTCCTGCAGCGCAATCAGTTTCGGCGAGGCGGGCAGCAGATCGACGGTGGTGACCGCATGCATGGGCGACACCTCGTGCTGGATCAGAGCGCGCACATCGGGAGCGGGGCGCCCGGCCAGAGCGGCGGCGAAGACCGCGGCCAGCGTGCCGTCACCGGAATCCAGTTCCATCGCCCGGTTTTCGCCGACCATCATCGCGGTGAGATTGGCCTGGGGATCCAGATCGATCAGCAGGACCCGTTTGTCGAATTCGGCGGACAGGATTTCGGCCAGCGCGGCCGTGGTGGTGGTCTTACCCACCCCGCCCTTCAAATTGAACGTCGCCACCACGTACGGGCGCGAGCGCCCCGGCGTGCGCTCGGCCTCCCAGATCCGTTGCGGCCGTTCCAACCGCAGCACACGGCCGGCCCGGGTGCGCCCCAGCCAGTCGAATCCGTCCTCGTCGGCCGCCGCGTTTGCCGGCTGCGCCGCACCGAGCGAACCCACCTCGACCGATCCCGTGCGCTGCCCGGATGTTGTCTCGCTTCGTAACTCCACCAGCCCGAGACCCTCCATTCACACAACCGTCGGCACGGTGCGCTACACCTTAATGATCGACACCCGCTGCGGCACTGCACGACACCGGCCCGCGAGGCGGATATTCGATGACTTTTCCTGCGATATTGCACGTTCGGCCCGGCGGGCGGCGAAGATACCAGAGTGCGAACGAAATTCTCCTCCGAACTCGCGGCGCTCTCCGACGAGCTCGTTCATATGGCTCGGTTGGCACACGAGGCGGCCGAACGCGCCGCGGTGGCGATCGAGAACGCCGATCTGACCGCTGCCTACGAGGTGTTCGCGCTGGAGGAGAGAATCCAGGCCGAGCACGCCAAATGCGAGGACCGTTCGGTGATCCTGCTCGCTCTCGAGGCGCCCGTCGCGCGGGATCTGCGCAATGTGGTGACCGCCATCCAGATCGCGGAGGATCTGTCCGGCATCGCGGGCGGGCTCAGCCGGGTGGCCGACGGCGTGGTGCGGAAATTCCCGGAACCCGTGGCGCCCGAAGACATCACGCATCAACTCTCGGCGATGGCCGCGGCACTGGTCGACCTCACCGCCGTGGCCATCGCGGTGATCTCGGCCCAGCAGGTGGAACCGGACACCACCCTGATTCCGCCGGATCCGGCGATCGAACAGCTCCAGCAGCAACTGCTGCGCGCGGTCGCCGACGACGGCTGGCAGCACGGCAATGCGATGGCGGTCGAAACAGCGCTGCTGGCACACCATTTCGAACGCTGCGCCGCGCACTGCGTGCGGATCGGGCGGCTGATCCGGTTCTTCCACACCGGCGTACCGCTGTCGGCGCAGACCGACGAGGAGTGAGCGGAACCTACACGCGGGCAGTCGCGCACCGGACTCGAAGCAGTCTGCAGCGGTGCCCAGCTCAGCCTGCGGAATCTCTGATCGCGAGATATATCGGCAGGACCGCATCGACCAACCAGACGCCGTTGCCGGTGCGGTAGAACGACTGTCCGTCGCGAAACATCCGCTCGGCCGCGACGTCGATGATCACCGGGAGACCGTGCCGAGCGCCCACCGCGCGTGCGGTTTCCACATCCGCCGACAGATGGACCGCATGCCGTCGCATCGGGCGCAGCCCCTCGGCCATGATCGCCTCGACCAGGTGCTCGGCCGTGCCGTGGAACAGGATCGACGGCGGTTCCATCGCGGTGTAACCGAGCTCGACGGGGATGGAATGCCCCTGCCGGGCGCGGATCGAGGTCCCGGTCTCGTCGAATTCGTAGCGCTGCTTGTTGTTCCGCGCGACCACCGCGTCCAGCGCGTCGCGGGTGAGCGTCGTTCCGGCCGCATTCGCCTGCCGCAGCAGCGCATCCACCGGCACCCAACCGGCCGCATCCGGTTCCAGGCCGATCCCCTGCGGATCGTGGCGCAACCACTTCGACAGGCGCTTCGACAAGCGCACAAGTTCTCGATCGTTCATAGTCATTCACCACCACGATGGCATGCCACGGGGTGAGGGCACCAGCGAATTCCCGCCGCAGAGCTCCCAGCCGTGTCCGATTGCGGTCTGCGCGAGCGAGCCTCCGGGTCGGACACTGCCTCCTCCGGCCAGGCCGTTCCCCTGCGTCGCTGACCGGTGTGCGCAGCGGCTTCCGTGGTCACATACGCTGCCACCTCCCGCCGCGTGGCCCCCAGCTATGCCCGATGACGGTGTACGCGGCGGCCTCCGTGGTCACGCAGGCTGCCGCCTCCGGCCGCGTCGCTCCCACCGGTGGCCCCGAATCCCACCCAGTAACCTGGGCGCATGACAGCTGTTGCAGATCGTTCACTCGGCCCGGAACTGGCACGTACCGAGAGCATCGGCCCCGATACCGATGTTCTCGTGGTGGGACTTCTGTCCACCGACGACGGGCCCGTGATCGCCGCGGCCGACGTATTCGACGCGGTGCTCGATGCCGGCACCCAGGAGCAGTTGCTGGCATCGCTGCTGGCCGTCGGCGCGAAGGGTAAGGCCGAGGAACTCACGCGGATCCCGGCGCCGGACGGGCTCGGCGCGACCAGCGTGCTGGCGGTCGGACTCGGCGGGCGTGACGCGCTGGACGCCGAGCAGATCCGCAAGTCCGCCGGTGTGGCCGCTCGCTCGCTCGCCGGCACCGCCACGGCCGTCACGACGCTGTCCGGACTGGATCTGGGCGCCGCCGCCGAGGGCTTCTACCTGGGCGCCTACACCTTCACCACGTTCAAGTCCGACAAGTCGGCGCCCAAGCCGGGCGAACAGCCGCTGCAGCGCGTCGAATTCCTCGTTCCCACAGCCGATTCCGGCGAGGACGAACTGTTCCGCGCCCAGGCCGTCGCCGAAGCGGTGGCGACCGCGCGCGATTTCGTCAACACTCCCCCGAACGCCCTGTTCCCGGCCGAATTCGCCGACCGCGCAGCCGAATTGGCGCGGGCGGCCGGACTCGACGTGGAAATCCTCGACGAGAAGCAGCTGGAGGCGGGCGGTTACGGCGGCATCGTCGGCGTCGGCAAGGGCTCCTCGCGCCCGCCGCGACTGATCCGCATCACCTATTCCGGCGGCGATACGAAGGTCGCGCTGATCGGCAAGGGCATCACCTTCGACACCGGCGGCATCTCCATCAAGCCGGCGGCCAATATGGAGAATATGACCTCCGATATGGGCGGCGCCGCGGCGGTCATCGCGACCACCCTGGTGGCGGCGCGACTCGGACTGCCGATCACGGTCACCGCGACGGTGCCGATGGCCGAGAACATGCCCTCGGCAACCGCCCAGCGTCCCGGTGATGTGCTCACCCAGTACGGCGGCACCACGATCGAGGTCATCAACACCGACGCCGAGGGCCGGCTGATCCTGGCCGACGCGATCGTGCGCGCGGGCGAGGACAACCCGGACTACCTGATCGACGTCGCGACACTGACCGGCGCGCAGATGGTCGCCCTCGGCACCCGCACCCCGGGCGTGATGGGCACCGAGGAATTCCGCGACCGGGTGGCGCGGCTGTCGCAGGAGGTCGGCGAGAACGGCTGGCCGATGCCGCTGCCCGCCGAATTGCGCGCCGACCTGAACTCGAAGGTCGCCGATATGGCCAACGTATCCCCGCACCGCTGGGGCGGCATGCTGGTCGCCGGGACCTATCTCAAGGAATTCGTGCCCGAGGGTGTGCAGTGGGCGCATCTGGATGTGGCGGGCCCGGCCTACAACACCGGCGGACCGTTCGGCTACATCGGCAAGGGCGGCACCGGTGTTCCCGTGCGCACGCTGGTCGCGGTGCTGACCGATATCGCGGGAGAGTAGGCGGCACAACAGCATTCGGGATCCCGGTCGGCGGCGCTCATAGTGGCCGACCGGGACCTACTCCGCGGGCAGATCCCGGAGATCGGCCTCCAGTGCGCGCTTGCGCTCGATGCGTTTGCGGGCGTCGTAGTCGCGCATGCGCTGTGGGTAGCCGGTGCGGCCGACGTCGTAGACGGGAACCCCGAGGCGGCTCGACAATTGGCGCGCGCCGCGCTCGCCCACGACCCGGCGCGTCCATTCCCCATCGGCGGCGATAAGAATCGCTGTGACATCGGTCACTGTCGTCTTGGGTTCGATATACGCCTCGACACCCACATGGGTGCGCACCCAGTCGGCCAGATAACGAATATCGGAGGCGTCGGCGCCTCTGCCCGCGCGGCCGCCGCGGAAACGATCGAGCAACCCCACGGCCGCCTACCTCCTGGTCGAATGTCGGGTGCGTGCGCTCCCGATCTATCGATAGTGCCAGCTGTCGGGCATTTCGGGCGCACGCCCAGCTCCCTGGAGGACACCGTGTCCGAACCCCGCGGCTACCCGCGGGGTGTCGAACCAGACACGCCGAGCCGGACGATCGACATCGGACCAGCTCTCCGCAGCGGCGCGGATGCTGTGATGTCGCCACGGGCCCGCCGACCGCCCGCCCTGTGGTACGTATCGCAACGGCGAGTGCAAGGATGGAGAACCGGAACAAGAACCGCACGGATCTCCGGTGCCACAGGAATGTTCGGTGGCAGTCGGGTACTCGCCGCGACCCGCGGCGCGCCCCGCCGAGAGACGAACTGTTGTGAACCCGTCGAGCAGTTAGAGGAGTCAACGGACATGGCCTTCTCCGTCCAGATGCCAGCTCTTGGTGAGAGCGTCACCGAGGGCACTGTGACCAGGTGGCTGAAGCAGGAAGGAGACACGGTCGAGGTCGACGAGCCCCTGCTCGAAGTGTCCACCGACAAGGTCGACACCGAAATCCCGTCCCCCGCAGCGGGTGTGCTCACCAAGATCGTGGCCCAGGAAGACGACGTCATCGAGGTCGGCGGCGAACTGGGCGTGATCGGCGACGCCGGCGAGGCGTCCGCGTCCGCCCCGGCACAGGAGGCACCGGCCCAGCAGGCACCGGCCGAATCCGCGCCCGCGCAGGAAGCGCCCGCCCAGCAGGCCCCCGCGCAGGAGGCTCCCGCGCAGCAGCCCGCGCCCGCCGCGCAGTCCGGCGGTGCCGCCGACGGCACTCCGGTGAAGATGCCGGAACTGGGTGAATCCGTCACCGAGGGCACCGTCACCCGCTGGCTCAAGCAGGTCGGTGACCAGGTCGAGGTCGACGAGCCGCTGCTCGAGGTCTCCACCGACAAGGTCGACACCGAAATCCCGTCGCCGGTGGCCGGCACGCTGCTGGAGATCAGCGCGAACGAGGACGACGTGGTGTCGGTCGGCGGTCAGCTCGGCGTGATCGGCAGCGGCTCGCCCGCCGCCTCGCAGTCCGCGCCCGCTCCGGCTCCGGCGCCCGCGCAGCAGCAGGCCCCCGCCCAGGAAGCGCCCGCGCAGCAAGCCCCCGCCCAGCAGGCTCCGCAGCAGCAGGCTCCTCAGCAGGCGCCGGCCAAGCAGGAAGCGCCCGCGCAGCAGGTCCCGGCCCAGCAAGCCCCGGCGCAGCCCGCACCCGCCGCCACATCCGGCAACGGCGATTCCCCCTACGTCACCCCGCTGGTCCGCAAGCTGGCCCAGGAGAACAACGTCGATCTGTCGACGCTGAAGGGTTCCGGCGTCGGCGGCCGCATCCGCAAGCAGGACGTACTGGCGGCGGCGGAGGCCAACAAGGCCCCGGCCGCTCCGCAGCCCGCCGCCGCTCCGGCCGCTGCCGCTGCCCCCGCCGCGCCGTCGGCTCCCGCCGGCGCCCGTCCACAGCTGCAGGCACTGCGCGGCACGGTCCAGAAGGCCAACCGCATCCGGCAGATCACCGCCACCAAGACCCGCGAATCGCTGCAGACCACCGCGCAGCTGACCCAGACCCACGAGGTCGACGTCACCAAGATCGCGGCGCTGCGAGCCAAGGCCAAGAGCGCATTCGCCGACCGCGAGGGCGTCAACCTGACGTTCCTGCCGTTCTTCGCGAAGGCCGCCGTGGAGGCGCTGGGCGTGCACCCCAACGTCAACGCCTCCTACAACGAGGACACCAAGGAGATCACCTACCACTCCTCGGTGCACCTGGGCATCGCGGTCGACACCGAGCAGGGTCTGCTGTCGCCGATCATCCACAACGCCAGCGACCTGTCGCTGGCCGGACTGGCCCGCGCCATCGCCGATATCGCCAACCGCGCCCGCACCGGCGGCCTCAAGCCGGACGAGCTGGCCGGTGGCACGTTCACGATCACCAACATCGGCAGCCAGGGCGCCCTGTTCGACACCCCGATCCTGGTTCCGCCGCAGGCGGCGATGCTGGGCACGGGTGCGATCGTCAAGCGCCCGATCGTGATCTCCGACAACGGCAGCGAGTTCATCGGCATCCGCTCGATGTGCTACCTGCCGCTGACATACGATCACCGCCTCATCGACGGCGCCGACGCCGGCCGCTTCCTGACCACCATCAGGCACCGGCTGGAGGAGGCTGCGTTCGAGGCCGATCTCGGTCTGTAAAACGCTGCGCGACACGACGATTCGGTGACGACATGAAAGTTGTGATCGCCGGTTCGTCCGGACTCGTCGGGACGGCGCTGGTCGCCGCGCTGCGCCGGGACGGGCACGAGGTGGCCCGCCTGGTGCGCCGTCCCGCCGCGGCCGAGGACGAGTTCAGCTGGGATCCGGTGCGGGCGCAGGTGCCCGCACCGGCCCTGCGCGCGGCTGATGCCGTGGTCAACCTGTGCGGCGCCGGACTCGGCGCGCGGCGCTGGAACGGCAGTTACAAACAGCAATTGCGCGACAGCCGCATCGGCCCGACCGATGTGCTGGCCACCGCGGTCGCCGCCGCCGGCGTGCCGACGCTGGTGAACGCCAGCGGCGTCCATTTCTACGGCGGCGACACCGGCGACCGGGTCATCACCGAATCCGATTCCGCCGGAACGGGTTTCCTGGCGACGCTGTGCCGGGACTGGGAGGCCGCCACCCAGCCCGCGGTCGACGCCGGGGTGCGGGTGGTGCAGGTGCGCAGTGCGGTGGTGCTGTCGCGCCACGGCGGCATGCTGGCCCTGTTGCGGCCGCTGTATTCGATCGGCCTGGGCGGGCGCCTGGGCAGTGGTCGCCAGTATCAGCCGTGGATCTCACTCGATGACGAGGTCGCCGGCATCTCGTTCGTCCTGACGAATTCGTCGGTGCGCGGACCGGTCAACCTGGTCGGCCCGGCGCCGGTGACCAATGCCGAATTCAACCGCGCGCTGGCGCGGGCGCTGCGTCGTCCGGCGCCGTTCATCGTGCCCGCCGTGGCCTTGCACGCCGCGGTCGGCGAACTGGCCCAGGAGGCGATCCTGCGCGGCCCGCGCGCGATTCCCACCGTGCTCGAGGACGCGGGCTACACCTTCCGCCACGAAACCATCGGGCAGGCGCTGGCGTCGGTGATCGACTGAGAACGGCCGAGCGGTGGGTGAAACCGCTCACACCTGCACGGACACCGCTCGCGTTCGAGCCCGATCGGCTCGCCGCCGCCGCTGGTTGCGGATAGTTTGAGGCGGTGACCGACATCCCATCGGGTGGACCGCGCATTCGCGATGCCGAGGAACGCGACATCCCCACCATCCTCGCCATCCACAACGACGCCGTGGCCGAGACGACCGCCATCTGGGACACCCAGCCGGTCGACCTCGACGATCGCCTGCAGTGGTGGCGTGACCGGGTGGCCGCCGGATATCCGGTGCTCGTCGCCATCATCGACGGTCAGGTGGCGGGATATGCCAGCTACTCGCAGTGGCGGCCCAAATCCGGCTATCGGTACTGCGTGGAGAATTCGGTGTACGTCTCGGAGCGGTTCCAGCGCCGTGGCGCGGCGACCGCGCTGCTGACGGCCCTGCTGGGGCGGGCCGAGGAGTCCGGGCGGGTGCACACCGTGATCGCGGCCATCGAAACCTCCAACAAGACCTCGATTCTGCTGCACGAGAAGTTCGGCTTCCGGATCGTCGGCCAGCTGCCCGAGGTGGGTCACAAGTTCGGCGGCTGGATGGATCTGACCTTGATGCAGCGCACGCTGCCGGGCCCGATTTCGGCGGGCGTAGAGTCGTTCGAGTGACCTCCGTCGATACCCCGACATCGAACAGCGGCCCGGCACACACCGCCGCGCCGGCCACGTCGTCCTCCGATTCCCTGGTACGGGAATCAGGCGGTCGCAAATTGCTTCGCATCGAGGCCCGCAACGCGCAGACCCCGATCGAACGCAAGCCGAAGTGGATCCGCACCCGCGCCACCATGGGCCCCGAGTACTCCGAGCTCAAGGGCCTGGTCAAACGCGAAGGGCTGCACACGGTCTGCGAGGAAGCGGGCTGTCCCAACATCTTCGAATGCTGGGAGGATCGCGAGGCCACCTTCCTCATCGGCGGTGAACAGTGCACCCGCCGCTGCGATTTCTGCCAGATCGACACCGGTAAGCCCGCCGCGCTCGACCGCGACGAACCGCGCCGGGTGGCCGAGAGCGTGCAGGCGATGGGCCTGCGTTACTCGACGATCACCGGTGTCGCGCGCGACGACCTCGAAGACGGCGGCGCCTGGCTGTACGCCGAAACGGTGCGCGCCATCAAGCAACTCAACCCGCACACCGGCGTGGAGTTGCTGATCCCCGATTTCAACGCCGAACCCGATCAGCTGGCCGAGGTGTTCTCGTCGCGGCCGGAGGTGCTGGCGCACAACGTCGAGACCGTGCCGCGCATCTTCAAGCGGATCCGCCCGGCGTTCCGCTACGAGCGATCGCTGGCGGTGCTGACCGCGGCCCGCGAGGCCGGCCTGGTCACCAAGTCGAATCTGATCCTCGGCATGGGCGAGACCCCCGAAGAGGTCACCCAGGCGATGCGTGACCTGCACGAGGCCGGTTGCGACATCCTCACCATCACCCAGTACCTGCGGCCCTCGCCGCGCCACCATCCGGTGGACCGCTGGGTGAAGCCGGAGGAATTCGTCGAACATTCCCGCGTCGCAACCGAACTCGGCTTCGCCGGCGTGATGGCGGGGCCGCTGGTGCGCTCCTCCTACCGCGCCGGCCGGTTGTACGCGCAGGCGATGGCGCATCACGGGCGGGAGATCGCACCGGAGATGGCGCATCTGGCCCAGGAGGGCTCGGCGAGCCAGGAGGCGAGCTCCGTCCTCGCCCGATTCGGCAGCTGAACCGACTCCAGCCACCTCGTAGCGACCGGCCGAATTCTGCTTCGGCCGGTCGTTCGTCGCGTACGGGGTGCGGATTCACCACGGATGGGGTGCGGATCCCCGGAACAGGTGACACAGCCGCGCGCCGGTGGGAAGCTCGAAGCAACCGCACGTGTCGACTCCGGGAAGTGAAGAGACATGGCCGAGAAAGCGAGCACCGCCGCCCGTAACAGTTCCGCCGGCAGAGTCATCGAGGCGTCCCGGCCGGACGGTATCCGCAATGTGGTCCTGGTCGGGCACACCGGCTCCGGCAAGACCACGGTGGTGGAGGCACTGGCCATGGAGGCCGGGGCGCTCACCCGAGCCGGCCGCGTGGAGGACGGCACCTGTGTGTCGGATTACGACGATATCGAGCAGCGGCAACACCGCTCGGTCCAGTTGTCGGTGGTGCCGGTCGCCTGGAACGGCATCAAGGTCAATCTGATCGATACGCCAGGATATGCCGATTTCGTCGGCGAACTACGGGCCGGTCTGCGAGCTGCGGATGCGGCCCTTTTCGTGGTCTCCGCGGCCGCGGGCGCCGACAGTGTGGACGGGCAGACGCTGGCGCTGTGGGAGGAGTGCGCGAGCGTCGGGATGCCGCGGGCACTGGTGATCACCCATCTGGACGCGGCCCGCGCCGATTTCGATCTGATGGCCCAGACCTGCGCGGATCTGCTCGGCGACGGCGATTCCGACGCGATCGTGCCGCTGCAACTGCCGGTGTACGGCCCGAAGGGCCCCGACGGGCACCGTCCGGTCACCGGTGTGATCGACCTGCTCACCGAGCAGGTCTTCGATTGTTCCAGCGGGGCGCACACCCGCACCGACGCCACCGCCGAACAGACCGCGCAGATCGAGATCGCGCGCAACCGGCTCATCGAGGGCATCATCGCCGAGAGCGAAGACGAAACCCTGATGGACCGCTACCTCGAGGGCGAACGGATCGACCTCGCCACCTTGATCGCGGATCTGGAACGCGCGGTGGCGCACGACCGCTTCCACCCCATTCTCATCGCGGCGCCGCCGCCCGAGGGCACCCGCGAGGGTCTGGGCATGGTCGAGATCCTGGAGCTGATCACCCGCGGCTTTCCCACGCCCGCCGAACACTTGGTCGCGGCGCGCTGCCCGAGCAACGGGGCGGCGCCGCAGGCACTGTCCTGCGATCCTGGTGCGCCGCTGGCCGCCGAGGTGATCCGTACCGCCTCCGATCCGTATGTGGGCCGGGTGTCGCTGGTGCGAGTGTTCTCGGGCACCCTGCACGCCGACGACACCGTGCACATCTGCGGGCACAACGACGGCAACGGGCACGATGTCGACGAACGGGTCGGCGCGGTGACGGCGCCGTTCGGTAAACAACAGTTCCCGATCGGCCAGGCCATCGCCGGCGATATCGCCTACGTCACCAAACTGGGGCACGCCGAGACCGGAGATACCGTGTCGGCCAAGGATTCCCCGCTGCTGATCGAGCCCTGGCCGCTGCCCGAACCGTTGCTGCCGGTGGCGGTGCGCGCCCACGGCAAGGCCGACGAGGACAAACTGTCGCAGGGCCTGTCCCGGCTGGTCGCCGAGGATCCGACGGTGCGCCTGGAGCAGAATCCGCGCACCCATCAGCTGGTGCTGTGGTGCCTGGGCGAGGCCCATCGCGATGTCGCGCTGGAACGGCTGCGGTCCCGGTTCGGCGTGCAGGTCGATGTCGACGAGTATCGGGTGGCATTGCGAGAAACGTTCGGCGGCAAGGCTTCCGGGCACGGGCGGCACGTGAAGCAGTCCGGCGGCCACGGCCAGTACGCGATCTGCGATATCGAGGTGGAACCGCTGCCGGAGAGCTCCGGGATCGAATTCGTCGACAAGGTGGTCGGCGGCGCGGTGCCACGCCAGTTCATCGGCTCGGTGGAGAAGGGCGTGCGCGCACAGGCCGAGCGCGGGGTCGCCGCCGGATATCCGCTGGTCGATGTGCGGGTGACCCTGCTCGACGGTAAGGCGCATTCGGTCGACTCCTCCGATGCGGCGTTCCAGACCGCGGGGGCGCTGGCGCTGCGGGAGGCAGCCGCGGCCGCCCGGATCGATCTGCTCGAACCGATCGCCGAGGTGCGGGTGACCGTCGCCGACGATTTCGTCGGCAGCATCCTCGGCGATCTGGCGGGCCGGCGCGGCCGCGTGCTGGGCACCGAACCGGCCACCGCCGGACGCACCGTCATCCGCGCCGAGGTGCCGGAACTGGAATTGAGCCGCTACGCCATCGACCTGCGCTCACTCTCGCGCGGCGCCGCCCAGTTCGACCGCAGCTATGTGCGGCACGAACCGATGCCGAGCCAGATCGCCGCAGACCTGCGCAGTCGCAGCGAAGCCACCGTCTGAGGTGAGCGTCGCACCTGTTCCCGGCCCGTGCGGGGTATGTCCCGCCCGACCACTATCCTGAGAGGTATGGCAGCAGGTAAGGGCGGCACACCGTCGAAGGAAGCGAAGGCCGCGGCGAAGGCGGCGCGCAGGCAGGCGTCGAAGGAGCGGCGTCAGCAGCTCTGGCAGACGTTCCAGATGGTGCGCAAAGAGGACAAACTGCTGCTGCCGCTGATGATCGGCGCGCTGGTCGGCATCACCGTGGTGCTGTTCCTCATCGGCTTCCTTTTCGATATGCAGTGGTTCCTGCTGCCGGTCGGCATTCTGCTGGGCGCGCTGGTCGCCTTCATCATCTTCGGACGCCGGGTGCAGAAAAACGTCTACGCCAAGGCCGAGGGGCAAGCGGGTGCGGCCTGGTGGGTGCTGGACAACCTGCAGGGTAAGTGGCGCGCCACCCAGGCCGTCGCCGCCACCACCCAGCTCGACGCCGTCCACCGCGTGATCGGCCTGCCCGGTGTGATCCTGGTGGCCGAGGGTTCGCCGCAGCGGGTGAAGTCGCTGCTGGCGCAGGAGAAGAAGAAGACCGCCCGCCTGGTCGGTGACACCCCGATCTACGACATCGTGATCGGCAACGAGGAGGGGCAGGTTCCGCTGAAGGGCCTGCAGCGTCACCTCACCAAACTCCCCCGCAATATCGACGCCAAGCGGATGGACCTCATCGAGGGCCGCCTCACCGCCCTGGCCACCCGCGGCGGACCGGCCCTGCCGAAGGGCCCGCTGCCGGCCGGCGCCAAGATGCGCGGTGTGCAGCGCACCATCCGCCGCCGCTGACCTACGCCCGGCAGCACCGCCGCACGCGGAGGCTGCCGCACAGCTGAAGTACCGAATCGCCGCCACACCCACCGCACGGGTGTGGCGGCGATACTGTGTCGGCTGCCCCGCATCGGCGCGCCCGTCTCGGCTACGTCGAGCGGTAGGCCGCCGAGCGTCAGCTGATCGAGGTACCGCCCACGTAGGATTTCCGCCATGCCGGCTCCCGACACCTCGCAGACTCTGAGCCGCGGACTCGACGTGCTGAAGTTGCTCGCCAGCAGCCCCCATGCCCGTACCCCCGCGCAACTGGCGCAGGAGCTCGGACTGTCCCGCACGATCATCTACCGCCTGGTCGGCACGCTGGTCGAACATGGGCTGGTGCGCCGCGCCGAGGACGGCACGGTCAGCGTCTCCGCGGGCGCGCTCGTGCTGACCCAGCACGTACTCGGATCGGTGCGCGAGGCCACCCGCGAGATCCTCGAGGATCTGGCCCGCGAGGTGGAGGCCACGGCGCATTTCTGCGTCGCCGACGGGGACGACGTGCTCGCCGTCGCGGTCGTCGAACCGCCGTTCACCACTTTCCATATCGCCTATCGGGTCGGCGCCCGCACCACGCGCGGACAGGGCGCCCTCGGTGAGGCGATCGAGGCGTCCCGGCGCGACGAGCGCGGGATCTTCGAGAGCGAGGGAAAACTGGTGCCCGGCGCGCACGGCGTGGTCGCCTCACTGCCCGGACTGCCCGGTCCTCCCGCCGCCGTCGGCGTGGTCACCCTGATCGGGCAGGAGACTCCGGCGATGGCCGACGCGGTGCGCCGGGCCGCCCAGCGGTTGTACGCCGCACTGGGCTGAACGCTCCGCGTAACCTCCGAGCCGACGATCGGACATCACCACATCGTCGGACGGGCGGATGTTCCGAGCTTGGCCCTCAGACCCGGCTGTCGAGCGCGGCGAGCATCGCGGCATCCAGCTCGACTTCTCGCGCCGCCATATTCTGCTCGAGATGGTCGAGGCTGCGGGTCCCCGGGATCAGCAGGATGTGCGGATCGCGGGCCAGCAGCCATGCCAGACCCACCTGACTCGGCGTCGCCCCGAGGCGGCCGGCGATATCGCGCACCACGTCGTCGCCGACGACCTTGGGCCGGTCCGGAAATCCCGATCCGAGCGGGAAGTACGGCACGAAAGCGATTCCCCGCGAACAACATTCGGCCAACAGCGGCTCTTCGTCACGCTCCAGCAGGTTGTAGAGATTCTGCACGCACGCGATACCCGCGGGAGCGGCGTGCCGGAGCTGGTCGACGGTGACATTGCTCAGCCCGATCGCCCCGATCTTGCCCTCGTCCCGCAACGAGACCAGTTCGGCCAGCTGGTCGTCGAGGTCCACGATCTGATCACCGGTCGCCACGATTCCGGGCGGAGCGTCGACCCGGCGCAGGTTGACCACCGCCAGCTGCTCCGCGTCCAGCGCCCGCAGGTCCGCTTCCACCGCGGCCCGGAGTTGCCCGGGCTGCTGCGCGGGCACGAGCCCGCCGCTCGTGTGCACGGCGCCGACCTTGTCGACCAGCAGCAGATCGTCCGGGTACGGATGCAGCGCCTCGCGCAGCAGGGCGTTCACCGCACCGTTGCCGTAGAAGCCGGCCGTATCGATATGGCCGACGCCGAGCTCCACCGCCCGCCGCAGCACCGCGACCCCGTCCGCGCCGGATTCCAGCTGCATCGCGCCGTAGCCGATCCGGCCGACCGCACGTCCCGCCAGTGCGCCGTCGCGCGGTTGCGTCATGACCGTCATTCGGGTCTCCCTTGTTACCCTGGACATAAACGGAGGATCCTCCGCTTACTTCCAGGGTAGTACAGAAACGGAGGACCCTCCACTTTGTCCGGACAGCCGCGTGGACGCCGCGACGCCCAGCGCAATCGCCAATTACTCCTCGACGCCGCGCTCACCGCGTTCACCGGCGAAGAGGGCACCGTCAGCCTGGAATCGATCGCGAAATCCGCCGGGGTGGGCATCGGCACGCTGTATCGGCACTTCCCGTCACGGGAAGCGCTCATCGAAGCCGTCTACCGCAGCGAACTGGAACAGCTGTGTGATCAGGCCGCGAACCTGCTCGGCCATCACACCCCGGAGGTCGCACTGCGGATCTGGCTCGGCCGCTACGCCGACTTCGTGGCGACCAAGCGCGGCATGGCCGAGGCATTGCGCGAGGTGATCGCGTCCGGGGCGGTGACCTCGGCACAGACGCGCGAAAGACTCAGTGCCGCAATCGGTTCCGTCCTCGATGCGGGAGTCGCGGCCGGCACGCTGCGCGACGACGTCCGGCCCGAGGATGTGACGGCGGCGATGGCGGGCGCGACGCTGGCGGGTATCGACCGCGAGCAGATCGATCGCCTCCTCGACCTTCTGCTCGACGGCCTGCGCCCGGACACCGCTCGGCCGGGCGCGAGGGCGACCGTTATCGAGCGCGGATGAGCGCCGTCCCGGTCGCCCGGTCGTGCATACCGCGTCGATCCCCGTCGGTGAACAACGCGGGCACCACGAAGGTCAGCAACACCTGCCGCGCCACCGAGCGCACGAAGCCGACCGGCGCCGACGCGTCGATCCGCACGGTGCGCATGCCCAGGAAGTACTGCCCGGGCGTGAACCCGAACAGCATGACCGTCACCACGCCGATCACGAACCAGATCAGATAGGTGACGGTGTTGAGCGAGCCGGCGCCGCGCACGATCAGCGCGGCGATACCCATGGCGATGAAGTAGTCGACGAACAGCGCGAGGATGCGGCGCGACATGGGCGCCAGCGACCCCACCCCCTCCTGCGGCAGGCCGAGCAGCTTGCCGGGATAGTCGTCGGGCTGCGGCTCGCCGGGGTGGGCCGCATTCGGGCCGGACAGCCAGGAACCGGTAATTCGCGCCATGCTCCCAGCGTAGGCGTAACGGCGGTGAGGATTACGTCACACCCGGACCGCGCACGCACCCGCGCGTGACACCGCCGATCGGGCGCCGCCGCCCGCGCGCGGCATCGCTCCCTCGGCTTCGCGGGCCCGCGGTGGCGGCAGCACGATGCCCCGCCGGGGTGATCCACCCAAAGCGGTTGCGGGCGGGAAACTCTCAGGATCGCGCACATCGATCGGCGACGATGCGCGGTCCTCGAATCGAGCGCCGGATGCCGTGGTGGCAGGATAACGGTGCTGGTCCGGCACCGCATCGTGAACGAACCGTCGCGTGGTGTTGCCCGGGGAGGCCGCCGACCCGTCCAGCAGCACGTGTAACACTGGCGAAACACAGCCTTGATTGCGGGGAAACACCGCATCCATACCGTTCAGCGCTGAAACCCAGCAATCGGCACAGGCTGGGAACCGATCCGTAAGGAGTACTAAGTGGCGTTCAGCACGGCCGACGAGGTCATCAAGTACATCAAGGAGGAGGACGTCGAGTACGTCGACGTACGCTTCTCGGACCTTCCTGGCGTTCAGCAGCACTTCTCCATCCCGGCGAAGTCGTTCACTTCCGACCTGGCCGAAGAGGGCCTGGCGTTCGACGGCTCCTCGGTGCGCGGTTTCCAGTCGATCGACGAGTCGGACATGCTGCTGCTGCCCGACTTCTCCACCGCCCGGATCGACCCGTTCCGTGCCGCGAAGACGCTGAACCTGAACTTCTTCGTGCACGACCCGTTCACCCGTGAGGCCTACTCCCGCGACCCGCGCAACATCGCGCGCAAGGCGGAGGAGTACCTGCGTTCGACCGGTATCGCCGACACCGCGTTCTTCGGTGCCGAGGCCGAGTTCTACATCTTCGACGGTGTGCGCTACGGATCGGGCATGAACGGCTCGTTCTACGAGATCGAGTCCGTCTCGGGTTCGTGGAACACCGGCAAGGAGTTCAACCCCGACGGTTCCCGCAACCTGGGCTACAAGGTTCGCAACAAGGGTGGCTACTTCCCCGTCGCGCCCTACGACCACTACGTGGACCTGCGCGACAAGATCTCGACCAACCTGCAGAACGCGGGCTTCGAGCTCGAGCGCGGCCACCACGAGGTCGGCACCGCCGGTCAGGCCGAGATCAACTACAAGTTCGGCACCCTGCTCTCGGCAGCCGACGACCTGCAGCTGTTCAAGTACATCGTGAAGAACACCGCGTGGCAGGAAGGCAAGTCGGTCACCTTCATGCCGAAGCCGCTGTTCGGTGACAACGGCTCGGGTATGCACGTGCACCAGTCGCTGTGGAAGGACGGCAAGCCGCTGTTCCACGACGAGGCCGGCTACGGTGGCCTGTCCGACCTGGCCCGTCACTACATCGGCGGCATCCTGCACCACGCGCCGTCGCTGCTGGCGTTCACCAACCCGACCGTGAACTCCTACCACCGGCTGGTGCCGGGCTACGAGGCCCCGATCAACCTGGTGTACTCGCAGCGCAACCGCTCCGCCGCGGTCCGCATCCCGGTCACCGGCAACAACCCGAAGGCCAAGCGCATCGAGTTCCGCGCGCCGGACTCCTCGGGTAACCCGTACCTGGCCTTCGCCGCCATGATGATGGCCGGCCTGGACGGCATCAAGAAGAAGATCGAGCCCAAGGCCCCGGTCGACAAGGACCTCTACGAGCTCCCGCCGGAGGAGGCCAAGAACATCCCGCAGGCCCCCACCTCGCTGGCCTCGGTCATCGACCGCCTCGAGCAGGACCACGAGTACCTCACCGAGGGCAACGTCTTCACCGACGACCTCATCGAGACCTGGATCCAGCTCAAGCGTGACAACGAGATCGCGCCGGTGAACCTGCGTCCGCACCCCTACGAGTTCGAGCTTTACTACGACGTGTAAGTCGTTACAGCACAGTCGAATTCACGAAGCCCCAGCCGAATCCGGCTGGGGCTTCGGTGCGTTCCGGGGCTGGCTACAGATGCGGGTGGCTACCCAGAGATGCGCTGTAGACGGCCGGATGAGCTTGGGCGGCAGCGAGATTGCGGCGTTCCTCGGCGGTCAGGGTATGGCGGGCCAGCGCCCGGCGGGCGTAGGTACGCAAGGTCCCCAAAAACGAGGGGTAGGCGTGAGTGTGGATCATGGCTGGATCCCTCCTCCCTGAACTTTCGGTGTGGCGAGGACCCTCATTCTTCCATCAGTTCACCGAGATTTCAGGTTGTGTTCACTTCTGGTTGCCTCGGCGAGTCGGCGGAGGGCATGCGGTTGCCAAGATCGAAAGAGGGTGAGATGATTCATATGTAATCCTCTCATCATGTCGAGTGGTCAAAGGAGATCACGGATGACCGCCTCCGTCGCCCGCGCCGAGCGCACCGAACACGAACTCGGCCCCCGGAAGCCGATCGAGCCCGGAACCCGCATGTGGGACCAGGTCGGACTGATCACCTTCTCCCTCACCGCCGGGTCGGCGTTCCTGCTGCAGACCATGGAACCGACGATTTCCGCGGTCGTCGACGAGCACTCCACCTTCCGCACCGATCCGATGGGCCGCGCGATGCGCAGTCTCGCGGCGGTGATGACCTGGACCTACGGTGGTGACGAGGCCGTCGCCGAGGCCGATCGCCTACGGCATATGCACGCCTCGCTCAACACCGTCGACGCCCAGGGCAAACGCCATTCCGCGCTCGCCTCCGGCCCGTGGGCCTGGGTGCTGCACACCGGCACCTACGCCTTCAACGAGGGTTCGAAGTACTTCAGCCGCACCCCGCTCACGTACGCCGAGAAGGAGCAGTACTACCAGGAGGTGCTGCAACTGCTGCGCATGTTCTCGGTGGCGCCCAAGGAGATTCCGCCGACCTACGCCGAGTTCGAGGTCTTCTTCGCCGACACCGTGGAGAACCACTTGGTCGCCACCGACACCGCGCGCGACTACCTGAAGACGATCCGCCACGTGGCCCCGCCCAAGTCGCTGCCCACACCGCTGGTGCCGCTGTGGAAGCTGGCCGCCTCCCCGATCGGCCGCATGCAGTACTTCTGCACGGTCGGCACCACGCCCGAACCGGCGCGCCGCAAACTCGGACTGACCTGGACCGCGCAGGACGAGCGCAACCTGCGCATCCTGGGCTGGGTGCTGGCGCGGCTGGTTCCGCTGCTCCCGGAACGGATCCGCTACTTCCCCATCGCCTACGAGGCGCGCAAACTCGAGCGCGACCGCGCCCGGCTACGCAAGGTGCTCGATCTGCGGCCGATGTGATCGAGGGGCCGGGTGACCGGCCGGTTTCCCGACCCCGGTTCTGAGGTCTGGACGGGTGGCGGTGCAGACTCGATAGTCCTATGGTGCTCGAGAATTCATCGCCACGCGCCCGGCGCGTGCTCACGCGTGTGCTGTGCGGGCTGGTCCTCCTGTTCGCCGCGGCCGCGCCGGTCACCGCGACCGCCGCACCGGCCCCGGCGTATCAGTGGCGCCAGGAGTTCCTGACCACCCCCGACGGCGTGCGGTTGCACGCGGATATCCTGCGGCCCGCGGGCATGGCCGACGACGTACGCACCCCGGTCGTCATGACGGTGAGCCCCTACCGCAATCACCTTGCGTTTCTCACCGAGGTCTACCCTGAGGGCGGGCCGTCGCTGCGCGATCTGTATCCGGAACTGTTTCTCGACGCCGGCTACACCTATGTGATCGTGGATCTGCGCGGATTCGGCGGGTCCAGCGGCTGCCCCGACTTCGGCGGTCCCGGCGAGCAGAGCGATGTTCGTACCGCCGTGGAATGGGCTGCGGCACAACCGTGGTCGACCGGCCGAGTGGGTCTGACCGGCACCTCCTACGAGGCGTGGACCGGCATCATGGGCCTGGCCACCAACCCGAAGGGGCTGGCCGCGGTGGCCGCGTTCGAACCCGATGTCGATCCCTACAGCTATCTGTACATGCAGGGCATCGCGTGGAAGTTCTCCGGAAAACCGGTGACCGAGGACGGAATTCGCCCCGGCGATATGGCGGGATTCGAACATCTGCTGATCTCCTCCACCCCCGCGCATCCCTCCGATTCCCCGGAGTACAAGGCCAACGCCGCGCGGTTGCCGGTCGAATGCGCACAGCCGTATCTGGCGGGTATCACCAACCACGACGGCGGCACGCAGTTCTGGCGCGACCGCGATCTCACCGATCGCGTGCGCGGCAGCAGGATTCCGCTGTTCCTGGGCCAGGGCTTCCTCGACTACAACACTCGCGCCTATCGGGTCTTCGACGTCTGGAAGAACCACGATCTGCCCGAGGACAAGGGCTGGTTCGGTCAGTGGGGTCACCAGAACTGCCACGAGGGCTGCGGCACACCGCAATTCGACAGTGAGCTGCTGGCCTTCTTCGACAAGTACGTGGCCCGGCGCGACGTCACCGTCCCGGGCCCGCGGGTGACGGTCGGCAGCTTCGACGGCCGCTGGCGCAGCGAAAAGGCATGGCCGCCCGCCGATTCCGCACGGGTGGCGATGCCGGTCCGCCCCGGCGAGTACACCGATCGCGGCCTGCTCCCCGGGCCGGATCGCGAGTACTGGTCGCTGTCGCAGCCATTGCCCGCCGATCAGCATCTGTCCGGAATCCCCACCGCCAGTCTGGCATTGAGCGGCCCGCCGAACGCCACGGTCGCCGCGGAACTATACGATGTGGCGCCCGACGGCTTCGGTACCGTGATCACCCGCGGCATCGCCCAGGTCGCCGACACCGCGACCATCCGGCTGCTGGCCCAGGACTGGACCGTGCCGGCCGGACACCGGATCGGCGTGCGGATCACCGATGTGGTCGACGCCGTGTGGGCGCACCCCCCGGCGAATGCGCGGGTGAGCGTGCGTTCCGGCACTGTCGAGCTGCCGTTGCTCACCGGCATTCGGAATTTCGATCTGACCGGCGGCAGCAGTGAGGCGCTGGGTAAATGGCGCGCCCGCCGGGTGACCACGATCGCGCCGGAGATCCTGCGCGATTCCGGTGTGACCGTGGACTTCCCGCAACGACGAGGAGATCGATGACAGCGACCGGTACGACCGCGACCACCGTCGACGACGCGACCGCGCAGCGGCTCGCGGCCGCCCTGCGCTGCGTCACCGTCTCGCGCGACGACGCCGATGCCGACGAGGTCGAATTCGACCGGCTCGCACACCTTCTCGACACCGAATTCCCCCTGGTGCACACACATCTGGAACTCGAGCGATTCGGCCACAGCCGGTTGTATCGCTGGCCGGGCACCGAACCCGGGACGGCGGCCGTGCTGCTCGCCCACCAGGATGTGGTGCCGGTCGACGACGAGCAACGCTGGACCCATCCGCCGTTCGCCGGTGTAGTCGACGACGAATTCATCTGGGGCCGTGGCGCGATCGACGACAAGAGCCGGGTGCTGGCCATCCTGGAGGCGGCCGAATCGCTGCTCGCCGAGGGCCGCCGTCCCCGCCGCACCGTCTATTTCGCCTTCGGCCACGACGAGGAGATCTTCGGCCGCGCCGGCGCCACCCGGATGGCGGCCCGGCTGCGCGAGCTCGAGGTGCGCGCCGACCTGCTGCTCGACGAGGGCGGGGTGATCACCCAGGGCGTCGCCGACGGCGCCACCGCACCCGTCGCCTCCATCATGGTCGGCGAAAAAGGCTGGGCCACCGTACAACTGCGCACCACCGACACCGGCGGCCATTCCTCGATGCCCGGCCGCGAAACCGCCGTGGGCCGGATCGCGCGGGCGGTCGCGCGCATTCAGGACCATCCGATGCCGCTGCGCATGACGCCGGTGATCGCCGACATGCTGGCCCGGATGCGGCCCGCCATGGCCGAACCACGCCGGTCCGCCCTGCGGCTCGCACCGATCGCGGGCCGGCTGATCACCCGCATGATGGCGGCGCGGCCGCAGACCGAGGCCCTGGTCCGCACCACCACCGCACCGACCGTGATCCGCGGCGGGGTGAAGGCGAACGTACTGCCGCAGCGCGCCGAGGCGCTGGTCAATTTCCGTATCCTGCCCGGTGATTCGGTGTCCGATGTGCTCGACCACTGCCGCCGCGTGGTCGCCGACCCGCGCGTCGTGATCGAGGTGCTCGGCACGGCCTCCGAACCCTCGCGGATCACCGGCCCCGGACCGGCCTTCGACGTGATCGCCGACATCACCCGTGCCGTGGTGCCCGACGCGGTGGTCACCACGGGCATCGTGCCCGGCGCCACCGACTCCCGCCACTACGACGGGCTGGCGACCACCCGATGCAACTTCGCGCCGATCGTGGTCGACGCGGCGGATCTGGAGCGCATCCACGGCACCGACGAACGGCTCTCCCGGGCCAACTACGCGCGGCTGATCGAATTCAACCGCCGCGTCCTCGCGCACTACACCAGCGCCGGCGGCTGATGCCGGGAATGTCGGTGTTCGCCGCTACGCTCAGCGGGTGCGAGCTACAGCAACGTTCACCGTCAAATCCTTCGTCGCCACGGACGTCCTTCCCGATCCGGACATCCCCACCGCGACGCCGGTCGGAATCGCCCGGCTGGAAAAGCATTTCGAGGGTGAGGCGGTCGGACGCTCGGCCACGTTGTTCACCGCCGCGTTCGACCAGCTGTCGGGCCGGGGCACCTATGTGGCGATGGAGTCGTTCGAAGGTTCGCTCAACGGTTTGGCCGGCACGTTCAACTTCGCCCATTCGGCGACTACCGCGGGCGCGGACCGCAGTGCTGAATTCTTCACCATCGTGCCCAGCAGCGGCACCGGGGAGCTGAGCGAGATCACCGGGACCGGCGGACTGGCGGTCGACGCCGACGGCACCCACCGGATCTGGTTCGACTACGACCTGGGCTGACCGCCGATCACGGCACGACGGGCCGATGCGCGACGCCGCGGCCCGCCGTGCGCGACAATGGCGGCGCAGCGACGGCGCAGACGGAGGCAGCGATGACAACAGGCGATACCGGCGAATTCGACGCCCGCGGCGGACAGGTCTTCTGGCGGGCCTGGCTGCCCGACCGGGCGCGCGCCGTCGTGGTGCTGGTGCACGGCGTCGCCGAACATTCCGGGCGCTACGACCATGTGGGAAAACGATTGGCCGACAGCGGTTTCGCGGTCTACGCCTTCGACCACATCGGGCACGGCCGCTCCGGCGGCGGGCGGTCGAATATCGAATCGCTCGACGCGGCCGCCGACAATGTGAACACCATGCTCGATATCGCGAGCGCGAAGCATCCGGGCCTGCCCCGGTTCGTCCTCGCCCACAGCATGGGCAGCCTGATCACGCTGTATCTGGCGACACGGGCGCCGCTGGACGTCGCGGGGATCGCCGTATCGGCGCCGCCGGTGGTGATCGCGGCCGGTAACCCGGTGCAGCGGCTGCTCGCCCCGGCCCTGAGCCGCTGGGCACCGAATCTGGGTGTGCTGCAACTGGATTCGGCGCAGATCAGCCGCGATCCGGAAGTGGTGCGCGCCTACGATCAGGATCCGCTGGTCTACCGCGGCAAACTGCCGGCTCGCACGGCGACCGAAATTCTGCGCGGCGCGGACTTCGTGCTGGGCCACCTCGACGCGCTGCGGGTGCCGACGCTGGTGCTGCACGGCGGCGACGATGCCCTGGCCGCCCCGGTGGGCGCCGATCGGATCGAGGCCGGAGCTACCGCGACCGATCTCACGGTGCTGCGTTATCCGGGCCTCTACCACGAGATATTCAACGAACCCGAGCGTGAGAAGGTGCTCGGCGACCTGGTGCGCTGGTTGGAGGAGCACACCGGCGCGCAGTAACATCCGAGGATGAGCAATACCGACCAGGGACGCATCGCATTCATCCGGGCCAACTGGCACCAGTCCATCGTCACCCAGGCCCACGAGGGTTTCCTGGCCGAGTACGGCGATCTGGGGTACTCGGCGGATGCCGTCGAGGTGTTCGACGTGCCCGGCGCGTTCGAGATCCCGCTGCACGCGCAGCGACTGGCCCGCACCGGGCGGTACGCGGCGGTGGTGGCCGCGGCGCTGGTCGTCGACGGCGGCATCTACCGGCACGATTTCGTCGCCTCGGCCGTGGTCGACGGGCTCATGCGGGTACAGCTCGAGACCGACGTCCCGGTGTTCTCCGTGGTGCTGACCCCGCATCACTTCCACGAGCACAGCGAGCACGTGGATTACTTCACCAAGCACTTCCACACCAAGGGCGCCGAGGCCGCCCGCGCGGTCGCGACCACGCTCAGCTCCCTGCGCACCCTCCCCACCGGCGCGGTCTGAGCGAACGTGCGAGGATGGGCGACCGGACGTCCGGCCGCCCATCGGCGTCACTTGTAGTTGTTCAGACAGGCGGCTTCGCCGTCGAGCACGCCGGTGCGGTAGGCGTCGAGTCGCTGATAGCCGCTGGGCACGACCTTGCCGTCGGTATCGCTGGCGGCCAGTCCGTCGGCGAGCAGACCGGATACCGCCGCGTCCAGATCACCGGCGGTCAAGCGGGGATCGCTGGCTGGGTCGCTGAGCTTGGTGGTGATCACGCCGGACAGACATGCCGTCCGCAGACCGGCGGTCTCCGGGCCCGACAGTGACAGATGCCGCTCGTTCTCCACCGCGAGCGCATAGCGGGAAATGAACACCACGTAGGCGTTGTAGTTGCCGTCCACGACCGCCGACAGCGGTTCATCGTCGCCGGGTTGGGCGCCGGCGCGTTTGGCCAGCTCCGGCACATCGGTTCCGATCCGGTTCATCCACGGGCAGTACGAAACCGGTTCCACCGCTTGGTTTTTCAGGCACAGTTTCACGATGCCGGAGTAGTCGAAGGCCGGCAGGTGCTGAAGCGGGTAGATCCGCCCGAGCGCGGCGGCGACGGCAGTGAGACCGTCGACGTCGACACCCATCTGGTTCTCCTCGTCGCCCGGTTCGAAGGTCGTGGGAAGACCGCCACGGCGCTCCTGAATCTCCTTCTTGGTGATGCCCTTACATCCGGCCGCACCGTCGGACCAGCCGATCTGCACCGCCGTCACGCGCTCGAACGCCGACCCGTGCACATTCTTCGGATTGTCGGGATCGCGGTCGCGCACGGCGACCGCCGCACCCAGAACTCCGTTGAGCCCGTCGGTCGTGTTCAGCGTGAAATGCGCCGCACCGCCCTCGGCCACATGCCGCAGGAACACTCCCGCGAAGCAGTCGGCCTGCTGTTCGAGCACGATTCCGGGCGTGAGGAATCCGTTGAGCCGGGCCTGATCCTGCAGTGAGTGGCCGTACTCGTGCGCGAGCACCATCACCACGGCCATCTTCCCGTACTTGTCCGAGATCAGCGGCAGCAGTTTGCCGCGGTCCCAGCCGACGGTCTTGTCGATCTTGCAGTAGGCCGCGTTCACCACGTGATAGGTGCTGGAGCGGCAGAAGGTGACGGATTGTTCCTTGGGCGCGTTGGCGTCCCAGGAGATGAAGTGGTCGACCGGCTTGAAGGTGCCCGGGAAGTTCTTGCCGTATTCGGCACCCCAGTAGTCCTGCAGATCCGACAGCGTGTTGAGGGCCAGCCGGTCCATCTCGCCGCCGTCGCCGTTGTCGGCGTGCAACGGCGCGTCGGGCACGCCCGGTCGCGGACCGCTCGGCCCCGAGGCATTGGGCGCGGCGCCGCTCAGTGCCCACGGATTCTCGTTCGTCGCGGCAACATCATGTGCCACAGTCGTTTTCGCATCGGTGCCACATCCGGCCGATACCACACCGAGCGCCAGCAGCGCGGCCGTCGCGGCCAGCCGCAGCCGCCTGTCGTATTTCATCTCGTGTCCTCCCCGAATACCACTGTCGACGCCCGGACCGACGACGATCCGGATTCCGCACAGCGGTCCCCCCGTCTCCCCGAGCGCTCACATCGTAATCGGGCGCCCGCGCGAATGCGCAACGTATATCTCGATATCGGCACGGATGGCGCACGGTGACGACCACGACATGGCGCGCACACCGTTCGTTCATCTACTATTTACCTACGTAGATAGTAGAGGCTCAACGGCGAGCAGAGAGGCCGATACCATGCCCCGACACCCCCGCGCATCGTTCACCCTTCCCGCCCTGGCGGCGCTCACGGCCGCGGGTCTCGGCTTCACCGCGGCGCCCGCCGAAGCCGAATCCAGGCGATCGGCCGCCCAACCCGCCACCGGCTGCCTGTGGGCCGGAACCACCCACCCCGCCGGCGCCACGGTCGTCGCGGGTGGACGCGGCTACACCTGCGGCGCCGACGGCCGCGGTACTCCGATGTGGTCGGCCGGCGCGACGTCGGACCGGCCCGATACCGTCGCCAACCCCGGTTCGGCCGGCGACCCCGCCGCCCACTTCAGTTTGGGCGCACGCCAACCCGGCACCGCCTACAACGACTACTGCGTCGGCAACCAACTGGTCGAGGGCACCGACGACGTCTATCAGGTGGTGCGCGGCCACGACGGCCGGTTGTTCTGGAAGGCCGCCGAACCGGTCAGCGCGTGGCGCTTCGACCGCGGAACCGTTGCGCCGCAACCGACCTGGCGCGGAACCGGCCTGTGCTACGAGGGCAATCTGGCGTGATCGCAGCTCAGCCGTGTTTGCGGTGCGGAACGAATTCCAGGGTCAGCAGCGCGAGTGCGGTGAAGACGATCTCACGCCAGCGGATGAGGACGAAGCGCTGATTACCGAAGGAGTTGAACTTGCGCAGGAACCGATACAGCGATTCCAGCCGGATCAACGGGTCCAGCGTGCGGGCCAGCACATAGATGGCCTGTGCGGAGCGCGACCGTTCCTTGTCGGCGAACAGTTCGGGGAAGGCCGCGAACGCCAGCGAGATGCGGTGCACGTCGTTGTCGCGGCCGTAGTCGACGAGGTCGACGATCATCCGCTCGTCCAAGCCGTTCGGGGCGTCCTTGCGCCGCCACGGCACATCGAGGCTCAGTTCGCTGCCGTGATTGGAGGACCCGTAGCGCTGGAATCCGGCGACCCGGCCCTCACCGTCGCGGGCGATCACCACGAGCATGCCCGGATTCCGGCCGTCGAGCAGATGGTCCAGGATCATCGAGAAACCGCGGGTCTGATGTCCGCTCCCCCACTCGTCGACGATGCCGAGCAGCGTCTCGCGCATCTCGCGGTCGAGTTCGCGTTCGGGGATCACCTCGGTCTTGACGCCGAAGTTGCGGGTGCGGCTCACCGCCTGGCGCAGGTTGCGGAATTTGCGGCCGACCATATCGAAGGAGTCGACCTCGACCACCACGTCGCGACCGATCGGAATGGCGTGCAGGCCATGGTGATCGGCCGCGCGAGTGCGCCACAGTTCGGTGACCGCGGGGCTGGCGCCCAGCACCGCGATCCGCCAGCCGTGGGCGGAGGCGAATTCGGAGAACTCGGCGATGAGCCGGCCGAATTCGGCGCAGTTGCCGACCGGGTCGCCCGCGACCACCGCGATGCCGAAGCGGGCGCGATATCCGATCGCGGCGTTCGAATCCGCGCTGAAGAAATAGGATTTCGCCGAGTGCAGGGCGAACGGGGCCAGCGGATCCTCGACCGTGCGATCGACCAGTGCGGCGATGCGATGCTGCTGATCCGGTTGCGGGCGCGAACCCTGCGGCAACATCAGGATCAGGCCTGTCGAGGCGAGACAGACGAAGCCGACCGTGCCGTGGTCGCTGCGGTAGGCGATGTTGGAGACCCCGAGCACGATCACCGCGACGGTGAAGTGCGGCAGGGTGATCGGCCGCCGCAGATGCAGACCGCGCGCCACGAACAGGCCCGACAGCGACACCGCCACGAACCAGCCGCGATTGACACCTTCGCGCGAGGCACGGTCGGCCGCGTAGAGCAGCACCACTCCGACCAGCAACAGCACCGCGATCAACGGAACCCGCACGGCGCGGGTCGGATTCAGGGCGGCGTGCCGATAGGTGCGGTAACCGGTGACGGCCGAATTGAGTTCAGCCATCACGGTCTCCGCTCACACAGCGCATCGCGTGTGCCGTCGAGCAGGTGGGCGTAGCGCACGTCCACGAACATCCTCACCATGGTGGTCCTCCCGAATGGTCGCGTACGGATACAGTATGCGGAACGCTCGTTCCGGCTCCGCGGCGCCCCTCGCACGGTGACGACGGCACACCACACTCCGTACCAACCGTTATCGCGCCCGGTCTGTTCCCCGCAACACGTTATCGGCTCGCAGATCCGCTGGTATCGCGGGAATTCATCGCCGGTCCACGAAAACGTCGCCTATCACCCCCGGTGAGCCCCGCGATCACGGCAACCGCCGCGATCACGCATCGGTGTCGTTCATCGCGTACCCGGCCGCGACGGATCTACGCCCCGCTCACCCGCCGAAGACGCGCTCGACGACCGTCTTCGCCCTCCGCGTGACGCGCATGTAGTGGTCGAGGAATTCGCTGCCGTCGTCGGTCGGCCAGCCCGCGACCCGGGCCACGGCCGAGAGCAACGGCCCGGGACCGGGCAGCTGGTCGGCGGGTTTGCCGCGCACCAGCACCAGCGCGTTGCGGGCCTTGGTCGCGGTGAGCCAGGCGTCGCGCAGCAGTTCCACATCGAGGGCGTCGAGCAATTTCTCGCGCTCGATCACCGCGAGGCATTCGAGCGTGGAGGTGTTGTGCAGATCGGGACACTCGTGCGCGTGCTGCAGTTGCAGCAGTTGCACGGTCCACTCGATATCGGCGAGACCACCGCGACCGAGCTTGGTGTGCGTGGCCGGATTCGCACCGCGTGGCAGGCGCTCGGAGTCGACTCGCGCCTTGATCCGCCGGATCTCGCGCACAGCCTCCTCGGAGACACCGCCCTTGGGATAGCGGACCGGATCGATGGAATGCAGGAACCGCAGACCCAGCTCCTCGTTGCCGGCGACCTGATGCGCGCGCAGCAGCGCCTGCACTTCCCACGGCTGCGCCCACTGCTGGTAGTAGGCGCGATACGCGGCCAGGGTGCGGACCAGCGCGCCGTTGCGGCCCTCCGGCCGCAGCCCGGCGTCGACTTGCAGCGGCGGATCGGTACTGGGCGCGCCGAGGAGCCGCTGCACCTGTTCGGCCACGCCGATCGCCCACTTCACCGCGACCGTCTCGTCCGCGCCGGGGCGCGGATCGCAGACGAACAGCACGTCCGCGTCGGATCCATAGCCCAGTTCCATCCCGCCGAGCCGGCCCATGCCGATCACCGCGAAATCCGCGGGCGCGGGCGCGGCGTGCTCAGCCTCCCAGGCCCGGATCACCGCCTGCAGCGACGCCTCGAGCACCGCGACCCACACCCACGACAGCGCCCGGCACACCCGCGGCACCTCCAGCATGCCGAGCACATCGGCGGAGGCGATGCGGGCCAGCTCGTGGCGGCGCAGCGAGCGGGCGGTGGCGACGGCACGCCGGGGCTCGTCGTAGCGGGCGGCCCCGGCCAGGATGCTGGAACGCACGTCCTCGGCCTTCGGGCTCAGCAGCAGCGGCCCGTCGGGTCCGTCGGCGAACATCCGGATGGTCTCGGGCGCGTTGATCAGCAGATCCGGCAGATAGGCCGAGGAGCCGAGCACGATCATCAGCCGCTGCGCGATCGCGCCCTCGTCGCGCAGTTCGCGCAGGAACCAGATCTGATCGTCGAGGCCCTCCGACACCCGCCGATAGGCCAGCAACCCGGCATCGGGATTCGGTGTGTCACCGAGCCATTCGAGCAGGGTCGGCAACAGCAGCGCCTGGATGCGACCCTTGCGCCCCACCTCGCCGGTGAGTGCCTTGAGGTGGCCGAGGGCGTTCTCCGGCGCGGCGTAGCCGAGGGCGGCGAGCTGACGGACCGCGGCCTGCGGACTCAGCCGCAACGCGGCGGCGTCGAGGCGAGCCACCGATTCCAGCAGCGGGCGGTAGAACAGCTTCGCGTGCAGCCGGCGCACCCGCAGCGTGTTGCGTTTGATCTCGCTGCGCAGCACCCCGACCGCGTCCTGGCGGCCGTCGGGACGCATATGCGCCGCGCGGGCGAGCCAGCGCATCCCCTCCTCGTCGTCGGGTGCGGGCAGGGTGTGCGTGCGCTTGAGCCGCTGCAGTTGCAGGCGGTGCTCGAGCAGGCGCAGGAATTCGTAGGAGGCGGTGAGGTTGGCGGCATCGTCACGGCCCACGTAGCCGCGCGCGGCCAGCGCGGTCAGCGCCTCGACCGTGCCCGGCACGTGCAGCGATTCATCGGCCTTACCGTGCACCAACTGCAGCAGTTGCACCGCGAATTCGACGTCGCGCAGGCTGCCGTGGCCGAGTTTCAGTTCGCGCTCGCGCATGTCCTCGGGCACCAGACTCTCGACCCGGCGCCGCATTCCCTGCACGTCGGAGACGAAATCCGGTCGTTCCGAGGCGCTCCACACCATCGGCATCAGCGCCTCGCCGTACTGCCTGCCGAGTTCCAGATCGCCGGTGGCGGGGCGGTTCTTCAGCAGCGCCTGGAATTCCCAGGTGCGCGCCCAGCGCTTGTAGTAGGTGATGTGCGAATCCAGGGTGCGCACCAGCGCGCCGGCCTTGCCTTCCGGGCGCAACGCGGCATCGACGTCGAAGAACGCGCTGCCCGCGATGCCCATCATCTCCGCGGCCAGCCGCGTCGCGGTGGTGTCGGCGGGTTCGGCGACGAACACCACATCGACATCGGAGACGTAATTGAGTTCGCGCGCACCGCATTTGCCCATCGCGACCACCGCCAGCCGGACCGGAACCGGCTCGTCGGGGCAGATCCGCGCCACCGCCACCGAGAGCGCGGCGGTGAGTGCGGCATCGGCGAGATCGGTGAGATGGTTGCCGACCTGCTGATACGGCAGCACCGGCTCGTTCTCGACGGTGGCGGCCAGATCGTGGGCGGCCAGCACCATCAGCTGATCCCGATATCGCTTGCGCAGCAGGGCGATCGCGTCGGGACCGGCGTGGGCGGCCCGATAGAGCATCGGGGCGGCGTTCGGCCCCGTCTCGGGCGTGGCGCCGACCACGTCGAGCAGATCGTCGAGGATCTCCCGCGTGCTCGGCAGTTCCCGCCGCAGCAGCTGCCAGCTCGCCGGATCCGCGACCAGATGATCGGCGAACGCGCTCGACGAGCCGATCAGCGCGAACAGCCTGCCACGCAACGGCAGATCGGTGCGCACCGCGGAATCCAGTGCGGCCCAATCGGACCCGAGCGCCTCGCGCAGGCGGACCAGGGTCAGCAGCGCCAGATCGGCGTCCGGCGACCGCGACAACGCCCACAGCAACGAAACACTGTCGACATTGTCCCAGGCGAGCTCTCGTAACGACGCGGCTGCCGTCGGCTCCAGCAATCCCAGCCGACCGGCACCGGGCACTGCGGGACGTGCAGTCGGTGGCCGGACCATTCTCTCAAATTACCGTTACGGCCGAGCATGCGGAAGTTGCCTGCTCGCGGCGGTGGCGGGAGCGCTCGGCCGACGTTCGCCGAGGCCCGATTCCTCGCCGCCGATCCGTCCACCGCAGTGCGGCCGCGGTGAAGTAGGTCGGCCGCGGGCCACGCGCACGCAGCCCGCGGTCGCCCCGATCCTCAGAAGCTGTGTTCCGGGCCCGGATAGGTCCCCTGCGCCACCTCGCGCGCGTATTCCGCCGCGGCGCTGCGCAATTCGTCACCCACGCGGCCGAAGCGCTTGACGAACTTGGCCGTCTTGCCGCTGGTGTAGCCGGCCATGTCCTGCCAGACCAGGACCTGGGCGTCGCAGTCGCTGCCGGCGCCGATGCCGACGGTCGGGATCGTCAGCTTGTTGGTCACCTGACCGGCCAGCTCGGCGGGCACCATCTCCATCACCACGGCCACGGCGCCGGCCTCCTGCACCGCGATGGCGTCGGCGATCAGCTGTTCGGCCCCGTCGCCACGGCCCTGCACGCGGTAGCCGCCGAGGGTGTTCACGCTCTGCGGAGTGAAGCCGATATGCGCCACCACGGGGATGCCGGAGGCGGTGAGCCGGGCGATGTGCTCGGAAACCCGTTCTCCGCCTTCGAGTTTCACCGCGTGCGCACCACCCTCCTTCATGAAGCGGGTGGCGCTGGCCAGCGCCTGTTCCGGAGAGCCCTCGTAGCTGCCGAACGGCAGGTCGGCCACCACCAGGGCGTGCGGCGCCCCGCGGACCACGCCGCGCACCAGCGGCAGCAGTTCCTCGATCGTTATCGGCACGGTGGTGTCGTAGCCGTAGACCACGTTTGCCGCCGAATCGCCAACCAGCAGCACGGGGATGCCGGCCTCTTCGAACAGCTTCGCGGTGGAGTAGTCGTAGGCGGTCAGCATCGCCCACTTCTCGCCCGCGGATTTCCATTGCTGCAGGTGCTGTACTCGCGTCTTCCGCCGGGAAGTTGTCGGTGCGGCGCCGTAAGCGGTGGTTTCGGAAGCAGGATTGTCCTGAGCAGCGGACATCATCGTCCCTTTCGTCTGTCCTCGAGGCCCGATCGGGTCCCCGGGTTGCTATGACCCGTCCAGTCTGCCACCGCGACAGGGCCGCATTTAAGGCGTGCCCGGGATGGGATTCGTCACAGCGGTAGGAGCGACGTGGCCGGAGGAGACAGCCTGCGTAACCACGGGGCCGCCGCGGACACAGCCGAGGAACACAGGCGGAGATGGAAGGATGGCGCGCATGTCCTTGTCGCGATCCGGTCGCGTCGCAGCCGCGGTGGCCCTGATGTGTGTGGCCGCCGCCTGCTCGTCGACGTCGAAGAATCACCCCGTCGCCCCGCCGTCCGCGCCGAGTCCGGCCGCGCTGCAGAAGTACTACGCCCAAGTTCCTTCATGGGGTAGCTGTGACGGATTCGGCGATTCCTCGACCCGATTCCCGCAGGGCACCGAATGCACGCACATCTCGGTGCCGATCGATTACGACAAGCCCGAGGGCGCGACCGCGCAGATCGCGGTGTCCCGGATCAAGGCGACCGGGCAACGCATCGGATCGCTGCTGTTCAACCCGGGCGGTCCCGGCCAGGCCGGACTGTGGATGGCCGCGCAGGGCCAGGACACCCCGCTCGCGCAGCGGTTCGACCGGATCGGTTTCGATCCGCGCGGCGTCGGCGCGTCCACACCGCTGATCGAATGCCTGACCGGGCAGCAGTGGGATGCGCAACGCGCCGAACCGCCCAAGGACTACACCCGCGCCGGCATCGCGGCCGCCGAGCAGGAGAACAAGGATTTCGCGGCGCACTGCACCGAGAAGACCGGCAACGAGTTCCTCGCCCACGTCGGCACCCGCGAGGTCGTGCAGGACATGGACATCATCCGGGGAGTGCTCGGCGACGACAAGCTGAATTACGTCGGCTACTCCTACGGCACCCGGCTCGGCTACACCTACGCCGAGAAGTTCCCGGACAAGGTGCGGGCCATGGTGCTCGACGGCGCTCTCGATCCGGACGCCGATCCGGAGAAGGAATCGGTGCAGCAGGCCGCCGGATTCCAGAAGGCGTTCGACGCCTACGCCGCCGACTGTACGAGCAAACCGGACTGCCCGCTCGGCCAGGACGCGAGCCAGGCGGTGGCCCGCTTCCACGATCTGGTCAACCCGCTCTGGGACCACCCGGCCGAGACCCGCGACGGCCGCGGCCTCACCTACAGCGACGCCGTCACCGGTGTGCAGAACACCCTCTACGCCGAGGACAGCTGGAATGTGCTGAGCGCGGGCCTGGCTCAGCTCGCCAAGGGGAAGGGCGACATCCTGCTGCAGCTCGCCGATCTCTACGACGGCCGCAGCAAGGACGGCAGCTACGACAATTCGCAGGACGCGTTCCTGGCCATCCACTGCGTCGACGATCCCGCCATCAAGGACCGCACCGAAACCGATAAGCAGGACGCGGAATACCGCAAGGTTGCCCCGTTCCTCGACGACGGCCACGCCACCGGGCAGGCGCCGCTCGAGATGTGCGCGTTCTGGCCCGTGCCCAACAGCGGCTCCCCGCACAACATTTCCGCACCCGGCCTGCCCAAGACCGTGGTCATCTCCACGACCGCGGATCCGGCCACGCCGTATCAGGCCGGTGTCGATCTGGCCCATCAGCTGGGCGCGGCACTGATCACCAACAAGGGAACCCGGCACACCGCGTTCCTCTCCGGCGGCGTGCCGTGCGTCGACGATGCCGTGTTCGCCTACCTCACGGACCTGAAGACACCGCCGGAAGGGCTCACCTGCGGCTGACGCCACACATGCGGACCGGCGGTTGTTGCACGATGTAACACGGATTTAACCGCGGGTGCCTACGCTCGCGCGTATGGATCGCCAGAAGGAATTCGTGCTGCGGACGCTCGAGGAGCGGGACATCCGCTTCGTGCGACTCTGGTTCACCGACGTCCTGGGATATCTGAAGTCGGTGGCGATCGCCCCCGCGGAGCTGGAAGGCGCCTTCGAGGAGGGCATCGGATTCGACGGCTCGGCGATCGAGGGCTTCGCCCGGGTGTCGGAGGCCGATATGGTCGCCAAGCCCGATCCGTCGACGTTCCAGGTGCTGCCCTGGTCCACCAGCAAGGGCCATCAGCATTCGGCGCGCATGTTCTGCGATATCGCGATGCCCGACGGATCGCCGTCGTGGGCCGATCCGCGCCACGTGCTGCGCCGGCAGCTGAACAAGGCCGGTGACCTGGGCTTCAGCTGCTACGTGCATCCGGAGATCGAATTCTTCCTGATCCGTTCGGCTCTCAAGGACGGCCGCCCGGTGCCCGCCGACAACGGCGGGTTCTTCGATCAGGCCGTGCACGACGAGGCGCCGAACTTCCGCCGCCACGCCATCGACGCGCTCGAATCGATGGGCATCTCGGTGGAGTTCAGCCACCACGAGGGCGCACCCGGCCAGCAGGAGATCGACCTGCGCTACGCCGACGCGCTGTCGATGGCCGACAACGTGATGACCTTCCGCTACCTCATCAAAGAGGTGGCCATCGACGAGGGCGTGCGGGCCTCGTTCATGCCCAAACCCTTCTCCGACCACCCGGGTTCGGCCATGCACACCCACATGAGCCTGTTCGAGGGTGAGCACAACGCCTTCGCCGATCCCGACGACCCGAACAACCTGTCCGAGACCGCCCGCGCGTTCATCGCCGGCATTCTCGAACACGCCAACGAGATCAGCGCCGTCACCAACCAATGGGTGAACTCCTACAAGCGCCTGATCCACGGCGGTGAGGCGCCGACCGCCGCGTCCTGGGGCCGGTCGAATCGTTCTGCGCTGGTCCGCGTTCCGATGTACACGCCGAACAAGCAGTCCTCCCGGCGAGTCGAGATCCGCAGCCCGGATTCCGCCTGCAATCCGTACCTGGCCTTCGCGGTGCTGCTGGCCGCGGGCCTGCGCGGTATCGAGAAGGGGTACACGCTGCCGCCCGAGGCCGAGGACGACGTGTGGTCGCTGACCACCGCCGAACGCCGCGCGATGGGCTTCCGCGAGCTGCCCTCGACCCTGGACGAGGCGCTGCGGGCGATGGAACGGTCGGAGCTGGTCGCCGAAACGCTGGGCGAGCACGTATTCGACTTCTTCCTGCGCAACAAGCGCCACGAGTGGGCCACCTACCGCGCCCAGGTCACACCGTGGGAGCTGGGCGAGTACCTGACGCTGTGATCGGCTGCGCGAGACCGGCTTCGGCCGGCCGCACCGACGATCGGCGAGCAGGTTAGGTTGTCCCGGTGAACGCGCCTGTATCGGTGGCCGATCAAGCACTGCAACCGCTGGTCGACTGGGCCACCGCGGAACTCGGGAACCTGGGACCGACCGTGACCGGCGCGCAGGAGATGCGGCGTCGGGACTGGACGCTGCTCGCGCGCATCGACACCGACGCCGGAGCCGTCTGGGCGAAGGCGAGCGCGCGCGCGTTCGCCCACGAGGGCCCGCTGCTGGAGGCGCTGGATCGGCTCGTGCCGGGTTCGGCGCCCAAACCCCTTGCGGTACACCGTGAGAACGGATGGTTCCTGGGACCCGACGGTGGCGAGACCATGCGAACCGGACCGCTCGACCGGCAGTTCGCCCTCGACGGCACCGACGCGCCGCCGCCACGGCCGCCGGGCTGGGACTCGGTGCTGCGCTCCTATGCCGCCATGCAGCACACCCTGTGCGCGCACGCGGAGTCGTTGCGCGACACCGGAACTCCGCACCTGCCACCGGCCCGCCTGATCGAGGTCTACCGCCGTTTCGCCGATCGCGCGCCGGGACTGGAGTACGCGATCGAGTCGGCCGCCGCCGAACTCGCGCAGTACGACCGGCTGAGCGTGGAACACAACGACCTGTATCCGGGCCACGTCTTCCGCACCACCGCCGCGGTGTTCGACTGGGGCGACGCACTGCTCACCCATCCCTTCCTGTCCGTGCGCACCTTCCGGGACCCGCGGCGAGCGGCCTATTTCGACGCCTGGCGTGAACTGGCCACCGTCACCGACCGCGAGATCGAGCTGGCCGAACGCCTCGCGCCCCTGACCACCCTGCATTCGTGGCTGACCATCGACACCGCACCGGGCCGACCGGCCGAACGGTTCGCGCCCTTCGTCACCGAGATGCTGGACCAGCTGCGCGCGAACTTCGCCTGAGCCACCCGGCCACCCGCGGCGAGGTGGCAGACTCGTAGGTCCACAGCAAGGAACGTCGGATGAACTCCGAATCGAACAAAGGGAACAGATGTCGCAGAGCCGTTGGATGACTCGCGGAGCGCTCGCCGTCGGTGCGGCGCTGGCCGTCGCGCTGGTCGCCGGATGTGGTGGCGCAAGCACGGGTTCGGCCGGGCCCGAGAAATCCGGCGCCTCGGCGACCTCGACGGCCGCGCGTCCCAGCGGTTCGGCCGGCGTCACCGCCAAACCGGGACAGACCAGTCCCGTGCAGGTTCCCGACCCGGTCGCGCAGAAGCTGTGCGACGCCATCTCCCCGCAGCTGTCGGATTGGCGGGTGCAGGGCCCGACGCTGGGGAAGGTGGCGCTCAACATCACGGTGCATCAGTGGGCCGCGGAGAACGGCGGCATCAACCTCGCGGTACTCGGCGACAAGGCGGTGGTGGACCGGATCACCACCAAGACCTGCTCGGATACTCGTACTCAGGCGCTGCAGGCGCTGGAGCTGCCCGATCTCGCCTCCGGAATCGCCTTCTGATGCGCACCCTGTACCCGCCGCTGGAGCCCTACCGTGAGGGCATGCTCGACGTCGGCGACGGGCAGCACCTCTACTGGGAGGAGTCGGGCAACCCCGAGGGCAAGCCGGTGGTGTTCCTGCACGGCGGCCCGGGTGGCGGCACCAATTCGACGCACCGGCAGTTCTTCGATCCCGCCGCCTACCGGATCGTGCTGTTCGATCAGCGCGGGTGCGGGCGTTCGGCGCCGCACGTGGCCGATGGGGCGAGCCTGGAGGTCAACACCACCTGGCATCTGGTCGCCGATATCGAGCGGCTGCGCGCCCATCTCGGTATCGAGCGCTGGCAGGTCTTCGGCGGGTCCTGGGGTTCGACACTGGCGCTGGCCTACGCCCAGACCCATCCCGAGCGTGTGACGGAGATGGTGCTGCGGGGCGTTTTCCTGTTGCGGCGCAAGGAGATCGACTGGTACTACAACGGCGCCGCCGGATTCGTCTACCCCGACGAGTGGGAGAAGTACCTGGCGCCGATTCCGGAGGCCGAGCGCGACGGGGATCTGGTGGCGGCCTATCACCGGCTGCTGCACTCCCCCGACGACGAGGTGGCGACGGCTGCCGCGGTGGCGTGGTCCAGTTGGGAGGGCGCGACGAGTTCGCTGCTGCCGCAACCGGAACGGGTCGCCGAATCCGCCGAACCGCGCTTCGCACTGGCCTTCGCCCGCATCGAGAACCACTACTTCGTGCACGGCGGATTCCTGGAAGAGGGCCAGTTGCTGCGCGATATCGACCGGATCGCGCATATTCCGGTGGTGATCGTGCAGGGCCGCCACGATGTCGTCTGCCCGGCGGTCAGCGCCTGGGATCTGCACCGTGCCTGGCCCGGTTCACGATTGCATCTGGTGGCCGATGCCGGACATGCCGCCGCCGAACCCGGCACCACCCATCATCTGATCGAGGCCACCGACGAATTCCGGGATCGGCGATGAGCGGGGCAGCCGGTCCCGCCGTCATCGCCGCCCTCGGCGAGGACGTGGACCGGCTGCTGGCCGCGGAACCGAAGGTCCGCGCCGACGAATCGGATTCGGTCCATCAGATGCGGGTCGCCACCCGCCGGTTGCGGTCGGTGCTGCGGTCCTATCGGAAAGTGTTCCACCGCGACGAGATAGACGCGATCCGCGCCGAAATGCGCTGGCTGGCGGGCCTGCTCGGCATCGCCCGCGACGCCGAGGTGCGCGCCGACCGGTTCGCCGCGCTGCTGGACGAATACCCTGATGTGCAACGCCATCTCGGGCGCCGGCTGGTGAGCGCGGAACGCGCGGCCTACACCGACGCCCACCACACCGTGCTGCGCGAACTCGACGGTGAGCGCTATGCGCTGCTGCGGGCGCGGGTGGTCGGCCTGCGCACCGATCCGCCGTTGCGCCGCAAGCGCGCCCGCCGCGACGCCGATCGTGTGTTCACCGCGGCCGTGCGCGCGGACCTGCGCCGGCTGAAAGCCCGCGTCGACGCGGAACGAGACGTCGAGGAGCCCGACCGCGTGGAGGCGCTGCACGATATCCGCAAGGCCGCCAAGCGTTTACGCTACAGCGCCGAAGCCGCCACCGATGTCCTCGACGGCCCCGCCGAGGACCTGGCCCGCCGCGCGAAGAAGGTGCAGGGCGTCCTGGGCGACCACCGTGACGCCATCGAGGCGCTGGCCACCATCACCGCCCGCGCCGAGATCGTGCGCGGCCACGGCGCTGATACCGCCCCCTACGAATTGCTGTGCGCCGCCGAAGTGGAAGCCGCCCGCACCGCCCTCGCCCAGTACCCGACCCTCATCGAATTCCTGAACTACGACTACCTGTCCTGATCGGGCTTGACCTTCACGTATACGTCAATCCCTACGGTCGCGACATGACCTCCACTACCGCGACCACCCGTTCGATCCACCTGGCCGCTCGCCCCGATGGGTTTCCCGAACTCACCGATTTCCGAACAGTCGATCATCCGATGCCGGCCGCTGCGGCCGGCCAGGTGCTGATCCGCAACCTCTTCATGTCGATCGACCCCGGCAGCCTCATGCAGATCGGCGCTTATCCCGGAATTCCGATGCCGCCGTTCGCGATCGGTGAAGCGTTGTCCGGCGACGCGATCGGCGAGGTGATCGAATCCGGCGATCCGGCCGTGCCCGAGGGCGCGCTGGTCCTGCATCGGCTCGGTTGGCGCGACCACGCCCTCGCCGATGCGCGGACGGTGCGCGTGGTGGATCCGGATGCCTATCCCTCGCCGTCGGGATATCTGGGCTTCGGTCTGGTCGCCTATGTCGGGCTGACCGTGGTCGCCGGCCTGCGCGCCGGCGACACCGTCTTCGTCTCCAGCGCCGCCGGTGCGACCGGGAGCCTGGCCGGGCAGATCGCTCGACTGCTCGGCGCCGGTCGCGTCGTCGGCAGCGTCGGCTCAGCGCGCAAGGCCGCCCACATCGTCGACGATCTCGGCTACGACGCCGCTGTCGACTACCACGACGAACCTCTCGTCGATCGGCTGCGGACCGCGGCGCCCGACGGCGTGGACGTGTATTTCGACACGGTCGGCGGCGCCCAGTTGCGTGCGGCGATCGACGTGATGAATGTCGGCGGACGCATCGCGCTCTGCGGGGCGCTGGCCAGGCAGCGCGCGGGCGGCGAGCCGGATGCCGGTCCAGGTGATCTGCTGGCCGTGATCGGCAAGCGATTGACGTTGCGCGGATTCACCACTCTCGACCACCTGGACCTGGCCCCCGAATTCGGCCGGAAGCTGCGGGAGTGGACGGCAGCGGGAGACATCGTGCGCACCGAAACCGTCGTCGACGGACTCGAGAACGCGCCGCGCGCACTGCTGGATACGGTCCGGGGGCGCTACACCGGGAAGGTTGTGGTGCGGCTGGCGCGTTGAGGACGAGGTGAGACGGCGGAAAGGATACGCGCGATGTTGATCGGCGAGCTGGCGGCCCGCACCGGAGTCACGACCCGGGCGCTGCGCTTCTACGAGGAGCAGGGACTGCTCACGTCCGGGCGCACCGCCGCCGGATACCGCGAGTACGAGGAGGACGCGGTGGCCCGGGTGCGCAACATCCGGGAACTGCTTCACCTCGGATTCACCGTCGAGGACGTGCGGGCCTTCGCTCCCTATCTGGACCGGGAGCTGCCCGACGTCTTTCCCTACGAACCACGGTGTGCCTCGGGATACGCGGCGGTCGGACCGCCACGGGTAGCGGAGCTGAACGAGCGCATCGCCCGGTTGACGCGCCTGCGGGATCAGTTGGTGAGCCGGATGCCGTGGCTGGATCCGGAGGAACCCCCTGGCGACGAACGAGTCACTCCGCCGGAAAGGTGAAGCCCACTGCGCGTTTGTCGGGGTCCGCGATGTCCAGGCGCACTCGAACCCGTTGCCCCTCCGGCGGCGACCCGGCGCATTTGGCGAGGACCGGCGGGTCGGCGACGAAGATTTCGGCGGATCGGTTGCCGTTGCCCTCGCGGATGACCACCGCCTCGAAGATGTCGCCCAGACGTGGTGCGAGAACGGTGGATTCGGTGAGGTCGATGCACGCGCGTTCGAGTTTGCCGCCGACCGCGTCACTGCGCCGCATCGTGTCCGCGGCGGCGCCGAGTCCGTCGCGAACCCAGTGCGGTACCGGGGTGCCGGCGCAGCGAGCCAGACAGATTTCGGTGGCGTACCGGTCGGCGAGGCGGCGCAGCGGCGCCGTCACATGGGCGTAGGCCGCGCCGATGCCGCTGTGCTGCACCACATCCGGCGTTTCGCCGTCGAGCACGGTGTAGGACGCGCCGCGCAGCAGGCTGGTCGCCTCGGAGTTGAGCACCAGCGCGGCGGGGGTGTTGGGATCCAACCCGGCCAGCATCCGGCCCACCGGCATTCCCGCCGGCCAGCGCACGCCGAGCGCGGCGGCGGTGCGGCGCATGGACGCGATCGCGGAGGCCGGTGGCGCGGGCATGGTGCGCAATAGTCCGATGCGGGGATCGGAGCCGTTGTCCGCCAACATGATTCGAGCGGCGCAGATGCCGGTGAGCAGGGAGACCTGTTCGTTCCAGTCGTCGGCGGCGGTGCGCGGTTCGACCGCCAATTGCCAGTGTTCGGTGTCGTGGTCGCGCCCGTCGGGGATCACCGATTGCGCGGGCAGCCGCAGTTCGATCGCGCCGCGAACCAGGCCGGCCTCGATGCGCAGGCGGCCGAATTCCGGCAGTGCGGCGATCGAGGGATGCAGGCGGCCGGCGTCGGCGTCGGCCTGGACGCCGGGATAGTCGAGACGGGCGCGGGAACGAACCAGGGCGCGCTGCACCGAGAAGCGTTGCGGTTCGGCCTTGTCGTCACAGTCGATGGTCCACAGGGCGACGGGACGAACCGCGCCGGGCAGCAGACTGGCCGACCCTTCCGAGAGCACCGGCGGATGCAGGGGCACGGTGCCGTCGGGGAGATAGAAACTTTGGCCCCTCGCGAGGGATTCCCGCGCGAGCGCGCCGTCGGGCGCGACCACCGCGCCCACATCGGCGATGGCGTAGTGCAGCAGGAATCCGGTCGGGGTGCGTTCGAGATGCAGCGCCTGGTCGAGATCCATGGCGCCGGGTGGGTCGATCGTCACGAACGGGATGTCGGTGCGATCGGCCCGGACGCCCGCGAACGCATCGGCTGCGTCGCGGGCCTCCGAGACCGCCTCGGACGGATATTCCGAGGCGAGTCCGAATTCGGATCGCACGACACCGAAGTCCACCGGTGCCGAGACGATCCTGGGATGCAGTTCCACGCGGGGCGCTGAACCTTACTTGAGCGCCAGCATGGTGCCGTTCAGCTGATCGAACGGACCGTACACGGTGAAGACGACGCGGCCGTCGGGGTACTGCGACGACAGGGTCGCCGCGGCATCGAGAGCCTGGCCGAACGAGGCCGCCGACGGGTGCGGCAGCACCGCGATCGTCTGGCCGACGTGGGACTGGTGGACCCACTGGGTGTCACCCGGGCTGAGGTCCACCTGGACGCCGCCCGGCAGCGGAGTGACCGCGACCGCGGACGCCGATCCCGCGCCCAGCACCGCAACACCCGACGCAGCTGCGGCGATCAATGCACCGGCCGCCAACTTGCGAACTACTCGCATATATACAGAACCTGCTTTCCGACACTCGTAGCACCCATTAGCCACTGCCACCCCCGGCAGCGACACTTCCAACGGCCAACACTTTATGACGTCGATCACGGTTCCGGCCACTCCGGGGCGGTTCGTCGCACGGGACACGCCGAGACCAGCCGATTCGCCCGCATTTGCCCAGAGTGCGCCCGCCCGTCCGGCCGGGCCGCAACCGCTGCCTGGACCGCGCGAACCGTCGGTGCCTGCGATTTCGCGCTCCCCACCGCGACGGCGGCACTGCCGTCTTCACGAGCGCAACGGGGGTCGACGAATCGGCTCGAGCACGCCCCACACCGGTCGTCGAATCGGATCATTCCGGAAGGAAGTAGTACGCCATTCAGAGCGAACAGTCATAACTCGAACTACTCGGACCTACGTCCAGATCACGCTACCGTATACCGAATCCCCCGGTCGAGTCCGTTTTCCGCTGGGCCTGCGACCGTCGGAGCGCGCTGTTACTGTTGCCGATGGTGACAGGCCACGGCGTACCCACGGATTCGGGGGTCCGTGCAGTAACGAGAGTGCGCCGCGCGGCGAGAGTCGTCGAGTAATAGTTCCTCGAGTACAAGGAGTTCCACACCGCATGTCGTCCATCGTCTTCGACTACCTGCTGCCTCTCGTCGGTCCCGAGCAGGCGGCCTACTGGGCCCAGATCCTGGTGATCAACCCCGCCGGCTGATCATCACGCGACCGCACCCGGTGCCGGCGGCCCGCCGCGGGCACCGCATGCGGTCGCAAGGCCAGGCTTCGACGACGTTCCGACACAGGAGGCCTCCACCATGACCACCGATCACGTCTGGTTCATCACCGGCACCAGCAGCGGCTTCGGCCGTGCGATCGCGGAGGCGGTGCTGGCCGAGGGCGGCAGTGTGGTCGCCACCGCGCGCACACCCGAATCCCTTGCCGACCTTCGAGATCGCGATCCGGAGCGGGTCCTCGTCGCACAGCTGGACGTCACCGATCCGGCGTCTATCACCGCGGCGGTCGAGGAGGCGCGAGTTCGGTTCGGCCGCATCGACGTTCTGGTCAACAACGCCGGGTACGGACTGCGCGGCGCGCTCGAGGAATGCGACGACGAGCAACTGCGCACACTGATGGAAACCAATGTCTGGGGCCTGATTTCGGTCACCAAGGCGGTACTGCCACTCATGCGGGCCCAGCGCAGCGGGCATATCGTGCAGCTGTCCTCGGTCGGCGGTGTGCGTGCCCGCCTCGGCGGAACGCCTTACGCACTCAGCAAATTCGCGGTCGAAGGACTGTCGGAAGGTTTGTCGTACGAGGTCGCGCCGTTCGGTATCAAGGTCACCATCGTGGAGCCGGGACCGTTCCGCACCGACTTCGCCGGCCGGTCCATCCAGTGGGCCGAACCCATGCCCGAATACGCACCGATCTTCGCCGAGGAACGCGAGCGCTTCCAGGCTCAGAACGGCGCCCAGCCCGGCGATCCGGCCCGCGCCGCCGAGGCCGTCCTGCGCGCGGTGGCCATGGACGAACCGCCGTTGCGGCTGCCGCTCGGCCCCGAGGCATTCGCCGGTATCCGCGCCACCCTGACTCAGCGCCTCGCCGATCTGGACGAGCTCGAGCCCTGGGCCGCCGACACCGGATTCCGCTGATCACTCCCCGTCTCCACCGGAGGACCCGACATGCTGTCCGCGGACGACCGCTTCGCGATCACCGACCTGATCAACCTGCACGGCCACCTGACCGACAACGGCGATTTCGACGGCTGGCCCGCGCTGTTCGCCGAGGACATCGTCTACGACGTCACCGCCATGGGCGGCGGCGTCCTGGTCGGCATCTCCGCCTGCCGAGACGCCGCGCTCGCACTGGGCGAGAACAACCCCGTCGCCCACCACGTCACCAACATCGTCGTCAACGAGGTCGCCGACGGCACCGTTCGCGCCTTGTCCAAGGGGTTCGGCGTCCTGACCGACGGCACGGTCGGCAGTGTCACCTACGAGGACACCATCCAGCGCATCGGCGCCGGCTGGAAGATCACCCACCGCATCGTGCGCCCACGGCGCACACCGCTGCACCCGTAGACGCGGGTCCGCCGCCGACCGGTCGGCGGCCGAACCGCCGGTTGCCGAATAGTCGCGAAATATGCGCTGAAGTGCCCGGCACGGGTGATCATGGGGGCATGACTGCGGAACCGCTACCGCATGCCCCCGGCCTGCGACGCGCACTGGACGAAGCCGCCGGGATCGCGCGCGAGGCCGGCCACACCGCCCTCGACACCGAACATCTCGTCCTCGCATCGCTGCGTCACCCGAGTTCGGCTGTGGCCCGGGCCTTCCAGCGCAACGGCGCCAATCTGGCGGCGATCTCGGACGTCTTACACGAAACCCTGCGCAACGGGCCGTATCCGAATCCGAACGAACATCCGGACAACGGCGAGGGCTGCGCGCGCTAGCCGGGTCGGCCGGTCAGCGCAGCGGAGTTTCGTCGCCGACCGTGAACTCGGTGACCCGAATGTCGATGCGACCGACGTCGACCAGATCGGCCGGATCCACCCGCAGACAACCGGTGACGATGATCTGTCGAGGCGTCGCATCCGTGCGGCCAAGGTTCCCACGTCCGGAACCCCGGAGGGGACGAGTCGGTCTGTAAGCCGGATCCTGTTCCCGGTTCGCACCGGGAGGCGACCATCCATCTGGGTGCACCGTCACCGGGCACCTCGAGCAGTCAACCCGCAGGCTCGGGCGAGCAGCCCTCGGGCACCTGCGCAGCCGCACTCGCGAGAGTGCGACCTTCGACCTTGCTCCGGGCGGGGTTTACCGAGCCGCCCCGGTCACCCGGGGCGCTGGTGCGCTCTTACCGCACCGTTTCACCCTTACCGGCGGACCTCCGGAGAGACCGCCGGCGGTCTGTTTTCTGTGGCACTGTCCCGCGGGTCACCCCGGGTTGCCGTTAACAACCGCCCTGCTCTGTGGAGTCCGGACTTTCCTCGGCGACGGGCGGCGGCACAGCCGTGCCCGTTCCCGTCGACGCGGTCGCCCGACCGACTCGTCGCGCACCATTGTGCCGTGCGAGCGGCGCCGAGCGCACGCCGCCCCGGCTATCGCAGCCGCGCGGCCGCGCCACCGGTCGTACGTCGCGTGCCCACATCGACGACCACGGCTCGCGCCGGTCTCGCACGGGCGAACCTCGGCGCCGCCCCGGGCGACGGCGAGATCGTGGCGCGTTACCGCCGGTTACGCATACAGTGAAGCCCGCATTCGCCGTCGAGCGCGCACACTCGCCGGCGAACCGACGGCACAGAAGGGCAGCGCAGATGGGGTTCGGCGACTTCCAGAACGAGATCTACTTCCAGGGGCTGCGCGGCGTCGTACCGGAGTACCCGGTCGCGTTCGCCGAACTCGAACAGCGCGCGCAGGCGGCCATGCCGCCCTCGATCTGGTCGTATGTGGCCGGCGGCGCGGGCGACGAACGCACCCAGCGCGCCAATGTCGCCGCCTTCGACCACTGGGGGCTCATCCCCCGCATGTTCGTCGGCGCGAAGGAGCGGGACCTGTCGGTCGACCTGTTCGGAATGACGCTGCCCACACCGCTTTTCATGGCTCCGGTCGGCGTGATCGGCCTCTGCGCCCAGGACGGCCACGGCGATCTGGCGACCGCCCGCGCCGCCGCCCGCACCGGCGTGCCGATGGTCGCCTCGACCCTGACCGTCGATCCGCTCGAGGACGTCGCCGCCGAATTCGGTGACACCCCAGGCTTTTTCCAGCTCTACACCCCCACCGACCGCGATCTCGCGGCGAGCCTGGTGCAGCGCGCGGAACAGGCCGGTTACAAGGGCATCGTCGTCACCCTCGACACCTGGATCACGGGCTGGCGGCCGCGCGATCTGTCCACCGGTAACTTCCCGCAGCTGCGCGGGCACTGCCTCGCCAACTACTTCACCGATCCGGTCTTCCTCTCCGGTCTGCAGCGCTCGCCCGAGGAGGATCCGATGAGCGCGGTCCTGCGGTGGGTGCAACTGTTCGGCAACCCGCTGCGCTGGGAGGATCTGGCCTGGCTGCGCTCGCTCACCGAACTGCCCCTGATCGTCAAGGGAATCTGCCATCCCGACGATGTGCGCCGAGCCCGCGACGGTGGCGTGGACGGCATCTACTGCTCGAATCACGGTGGGCGCCAAGCCAATGGCGGACTGCCCGCGCTGGACATGTTGCCCGAGGTCGTCGCCGCGGCCGAGGGTCTGCCGGTGCTGTTCGATTCCGGAATCCGCAGCGGCGCGGATGTCGTCAAGGCGCTCGCACTGGGCGCCACCGCGGTCGGGGTGGGCCGGCCCTACGCCTACGGTCTGGCGCTCGGCGGCGTGGACGGCATCGTGCACGTCCTGCGCACTCTGCTGGCGGAAGCGGACCTGATCATGGCGGTCGACGGCTACCCGGCGCTGAAGGATCTGACTCGCGAGTGTTTGCGTTCCGTTCACCCATAATCGTGCCCTGAGCGGGGATCCACGTCTGCGTCCGGGCGCGCGCCCCGGTACGGTATTCGCCCATGGAGCGTGTCGAGGTGGGGTTCGGTTCGGGAAGCGAACAGTGTGCAGCGTGGCTCTATCTTCCGGACGGCCCGCCCAAACCGCGTCCACTGGTCATCATGGGCCACGGGCTGGGCGCGAACCGGGAAATGGGTCTGGATCGCTACGCACGCCGGTTCGCCGCGGCCGGAATGGGCGTGCTGGTCTTCGATTACCGGCATTTCGGCGCCAGCGGTGGTGAACCGCGCCAGCTGATCAACATCGCGCGCCAGCGCGACGACTGGCGCGCCGCGATCGCCTTCGCCCGCACCCTCAAGGGTTTCGACGCGACCCGAATCGCGTTGTGGGGCAGTTCCTTCGGCGGCGGACACGTCCTGTCCATCGCGCACGAGGACGACTATCTGGCCGCGGTCGTGGCGCAGTGCCCGTTCACCAGCGGCTGGTCCTCGGCGATGGCGAAGGGGCCGATCAGCCTCGCCAAGACCGGCACCCTCGCGTTCGTCGACCTTCTCGTGGGCCCGATCCGCCGCAAACCGGTGGGCGTGCGACTGGCCGGGCGCAAGCGTTCGGCGGCGTTGATGAGCGCCTCCGACGTGCCCGAGGGCTTCGGCCGCCTCGCCGAGGAGAGCGCGCAGTACCAGCCGAAAGTGGCTGCTCGCGTGGGTATGTCGGTGATGTTCGATTCACCGTGGCGGCGCACCAAGGCCATCAAGGTGCCGGTGTTCTACGCGGTGTGCGACAACGATTCGGTCGCGCCGGTGGGTCCGACGCTCAAGGCCGCCGAGCGCACCAAACACGGCATCGTGAAGCGATACCCCATCGGGCACTTCGACATCTACTTCGACGACTGGTTCGAGAAGGCCGTCTACGACCAGACCGAATTCCTGGTGTCGGTGCTACGCCCCTGAACCCGGTGTCCCCGAACAGTGTTCAGAGGTACGAGGTGTCGTTGACCAGCCGTACCGACGATCCGCCGTCGGGATAGAACTCGGCGATCGACAGCGACGCCAGATCCAGATGCAGCCGGTACAGCAGTGACGGGCCGACTTCCAACGCCAACTGCAGCAGCGTCTTGATCGGCGTCACGTGGCTGACCACGACGACGTTCTGCCCCGGATACAGCGCCAGCAGATCGCGGCGCGCGCCCTCGACGCGTTCGCGCACCTGGGTGAAGCTCTCTCCGCCGGGAGCGGGCAGCGACGGATCACCGAGCCAGCGCCGATGCAGTTCCGGATCTCGTTGCGCCGCCTCGGTGAACGTGAGACCTTCCCATTCGCCGAAGTCGGTTTCGGTCAGCGCGTCCAGGACCCGCACCGGCACGTCGAGCGCTTGGGCCGCGGCCTGCGCGGTCTCCCGTGCCCGGCCCAGCGGCGAGCTCACGACCGCGGCGATATCGCCTTTGGCGGCAAGGTATTTCGCGGCACGGGCGGCCTGTTCACGACCGAGCGCGGTGAGTTCCGGATTGCCGCGACCGGAATACCTTCGCTCCACGGACAATTCGGTCTGGCCGTGACGCAGCAGCAACAGCCGGGTCGGCCGCCCGCGGGCGCCGGTCCAGCCCGGGCCGGATGCCGGGGCCGTCTCCTGCACGACCGGATCCTCGTGCGCGGCGCGGGCATCGGCCGCTTCGTCGATCCAACTGGGCAGCTCGGCTTCGACGCCGCGTGCCGCATCCTGGGCGGCCGATTCCGGTTCGGCCACGCTGTCGATCACGGGCCGTTCGGTATCCGCCTCGCGCACCTCCGCGACCACCACCGCATCGTCCATGGCCTCGTTGGCGAGCCGATCGGCGTGCGAATTCTGCTCGCGCGGAATCCATTGGAAATTCACCCGATCGAAGCCGGCGACCAGCTGCCGGGCTCGCTCGGCGAGCGGAATCATGGCCGCGTGCTTGACCTTCCAGCGTCCCGACATCTGCTCGACGACGAGTTTGGAATCCATCCGAACCTCGACGCTGCGGGCGCCCAGTTCGGCGGCGGCGGCCAAACCCGCGATGAGACCGCGGTATTCGGCGACATTGTTCGTGGTGACGCCCAGATATTCGCGACGTTCGGCGAGGATCGTGGCGCGATCGGAATCCCAGATCACCGCGCCGTAGCCGGCCGGGCCGGGATTACCTCGCGAGCCGCCGTCGGCCTCGACGATCACCGTACGTACCGTCATCGCCGGCCCGTCACAATCCGGACTGCTTGGTGCGCACCATGATCGCACCGCATTCGGGACAGCGGACCACGACCTGCGGATCGGTTTTGGCGATCCGGGCGATCTCGCCGCGGTCGAGTTCGATCCGGCAGGCGCCGCACCGGCGGGCCTGCAGCAGCGCCGCGCCGACGCCGTGCTGGGCGCGCTGCTTGTCGTAGATCGCGAGCAGTTCGTCCGGGAATCCGGCGACGAGCTGTGCGCGGTCGGCGTCGCAGCGCTGCGCGGCCACATCCAGGTCGGCGACCGCGTCGTCGCGACGGCTCTGCGCGAGGGTCAGATCCTCCTCGGCGCGCGAGAGGTTGGCGCCGGCGTGCTGGTGATCGGCCTCGGCGGCCTCGCGACGCTCCATCACCTCGAGCAGTTCGTCCTCGAGGACCCCGCGCCGGCGTTCCAGGCTGCCGAGTTCGTGCTGCAATTCCGAGAGCTGCTTCGCGCCGACGTTGCCGCCCTCGAGCATGCCGCGGTCGCGCGCCTCGCGTTTGCGCACGGCGTCGATCTCGCCCTCGAGTTTACGAATGTCGCGGTCGAGATCGTCGAGCTGGATCTCGACCTTGACCGCCGCATCCTTGCGGTCGGTGCGTTCGGCTTCCAGCCGCTGCACTTCCTGCTGTTCGGGCAGCACCTTGCGGCGATGCGCGATCCGCGTCAACTCGGCGTCGACGGCCGCGAGGTCGAGCAGTTTGGCCTGGATCGGTGGTTCGACATTCAACGCGGGACGTACTCCTCGACACTATGGACGGTTGCGGAGCGACGGGCAGCGGGTGCGCGACGCCGGTGCTCAACCGTACTCTGCCCGCGGCCGGTTTCGCCCCAACCCCGCATCGGCCGCCCGCGACCACCGGATACGCGGCCGAACGCGGGCCGCCGGGGCGCCGGTTCGTGGGCCACCGACAACTCGGATGCGGTGCCGCCGCCACTGTGACACTCTGACCGGATGCCCGAACATCGTTATCGCGTGGACGTGGTGTGGACCGGTGCCACCACCGATTACCGCTCGTATTCCCGCAATCACGAGGTGCTCGCCGAGGGGCGGCCGCCGCTGCAGGGGTCGGCGGACCCGGTCGTCGGCCGGGGCGACGCGACCCGCTGGAACCCCGAGCAACTCCTGGTCGCCTCGCTCTCTGAATGCCACATGCTGTGGTACCTGCATCTGTGCGTCGAGGCCGGAATCGTGGTGATCGACTATCTCGACGAGGCCGAAGGCGTGATGAACGACCAGCGCTTCGAACACGTCACCCTGCGACCGCGCGTCACCATCACCGACGCCGCCCGGGCCGAGCAGGCTCACGCACTCCACGCGGAGGCCCACAAGCGCTGCTTCATCGCCAACTCGGTCAATTTCCCGGTCGACCACGAGCCCGACATTCGCACCGAGTGAGATCGCGCCGGTCCACGGTCGCGGGGGAACGCCTGGGCCGGCCCGCCGCCGCTCGCCCCGTACCGCATGGGAGTGACACAGTCGGCCGGCTCGGCACCGAACTCACCGCCCCTGGATGACCACCGCTGACGTCAGTCGTCGGCGGCGCCGAGAGTCCACGGATCGGTACGGAGGGTGCTGACCCGGGTTTCCACTCCCGGAAAAGCTTCCCGCACAACGCCTTCCGCTTGGGCGCACCAGGGGAATTCGCTGGCCCAATGAGCGACGTCGACGAGTGCGGGACCGCCCGCGCGCAGGTGTTCGTCGGCGGGATGGTGGCGCAGGTCGGCGGTGACGTAGGCGTCGACGCCCAGCTTCGCGACCGTGCCCAGGAAGGAATCGCCCGCGCCGCCGCATACCGCGACCGTGCGGATCGCACGGTCGGGATCGCCGGCCGCCCGCACACCCCAGACGGTGCCGGGCAGGGCGGCGCGCACGCGAGCGGTGAAGGCGCGCAACGGCTCCGGTTCCGGCAGGGTGCCGATGCGTCCGAGGCCCTGCGCCGAAGGCAGCGCCGCGCGCTCGGTGACGTCGAAGGCCGGTTCCTCGTATGGGTGGGCGGCACGGAGCGCGGCCAGCACCGCCGCGCGGGCCGCCGGCGGCGCCACCACCTCGACACGGTCCTCCTCGACGAATTCCAGGTCGCCGACCTGCCCGATCGCCGGATTCGCTCCCGCCATCGGCCGGAACTGCCCGGTTCCCGGCACCCGCCAACCGCATTCGCGATAGAACCCGGCGCCGCCCGCGCCCGCCTCGAACATCGCCGCCAGCACAGCGTCGGTGTGCGCGCGCGGAATGAACACCACCCAGGTGTCCACCGGCGCCACCGATTTCTGTTCCAGCGGCCCGGTCACCGTCAGCCCGAGCGTGTGGGCGAGGGCATCGGACACTCCGGGATCGGCCGAATCGGCGTTGGTGTGCGCGGTGAACAACGCACAGTCGTTGCGGATCAGCCGATGCAGCAGCGCGCCCTTCGGAGTGCTCGCGGCCACGGTGTCGACCCCGCGCAACAGGAGCGGGTGGTGCACGACCAAAGCCTGTGCGCCCCAATCGATCGCCTCGTCGACCACGGCGGCGGTGGCGTCGACCGCGAACAGCACCCGCGAGACGGAGGCCGCGGGATCACCACAGACCAGCCCCACCGAATCCCAGGACTCCGCCAGCCGAGGCGGGTACGCGCCGTCGAGAACACCGATCAAGTCCTTCAGCGTCACAACAGAATTCGTCGCTGTCACCACCGCACCTCCACCGTTTCGCCGTTCCGGTCATTATCCACGCCGATGCCGCCTGCCGGGCCGGACCGCGCCGCGAGCCACCCGGCCGCCTGGGCGCCGATCCTCACAGCCCGACGGCCTCGATCGCGGCGATCAAACGATCGACGGCGGCGTGGTCGCGGACCGCCAGGCGCAGAAATTGCGTGCCGAGCCCCGGGAAAGTGTCACCCCGTCGAACACCGATGTTCTTGTCCGCCAGATGTTTCCGTAGCAACTCGCCGTCGGGCACGCGGATCAGCAGGAAGGGACCGGCGGCCGGTTCGTGCACGTCGATACCGAGGGCGCGCAGGCGGGGAATCATCGCCTCCCGCTCGGCCACGATCCGGGCCGCACTCGCCTCGGCCTCCGCGATCGCATGCGCTTCGCAGGTCGCCGCGATCGCCTCGAGCTGCAACGTACCGAGCGGCCAATGCGCGCGACCGTGGTTCAACCGGGCCAGCAACTCGGGCGGACCCAGCAGATATCCGCACCGCAACCCGGCCAGCGCCCAGGTCTTGGTCAGGCTGCGCAAGACCAGGACATCCGGATAGGACTGTCCCGCAAGCGTTTCCGGTTCGCCGGGCACCGCATCGGCGAACGCCTCGTCGACCACCACGATGCGGCCGGGCCGCCGCAGCGATTCGATCACCGCCCGAGGATGCAGCACCGAGGTCGGATTGGTGGGATTACCGAGCACCACCAGATCGGCGTCCTCGGGGACCCGCGCCCCGGCCAGCTCGTAGGGCGGCGCCAGCACCACCCGCGCCACCGGAACATCCGCCTCCCGCAGCGCGAGTTCCGGTTCGGTGAAGGACGGATGGATGACGGCCGCCAGCCGCGACGCCAGCCGCGGCAACAGCGCGAACCCCTCCGCGGCCCCGGCGAGCAGCAACACCTCATCCGGCGCGCGCCCGTGCCGTGCCGCCACGATCGCGCGCACCGCCTCGGCCTCCGCCTCGGACGGATACCGCCCCAGTTCCGGCAATCGCGCGCCCAGCCGCCGCAGCAGCCACTCCGGTGGTGCGTCACCACGCACATTCACCGCGAAGTCGAGCATCCCCGCCCGCACATCGCGGTCCCCATGGTGGCGCAGTGCCGAACGATCGACCTCCGATCCAACCTCGTGCGACGCACTCCCGGGCCCCCGCACGCCGTCGGCGCCCACGGCGAAACCCGCACGCGTCGCATCCGCCTCGGCCGCCGGTCCGCCCGGACGCGTATCGATCGGGCGGCTCGGGCCTCGGCGCGACCGCGTGCCGGCGGTCGTGGGGGTGTCCTCGGGCACAGCCACCTACCCTACGTGGCCGCCGCCCGCACCGACCGGCCACAATGGGTGCGTGGGCGAGCTGCACGTGACCTTCATCTGCACCGGCAATATCTGCCGGTCGCCGATGGCCGAGAAGATCTTCGCCGCGCATCTGGAACGAGCCGGACTGGCCGACCGGGTGCGCGTGAGCAGCGCCGGCACCACCGCCTGGCACGTCGGCTCGGACGCCGACCCGCGCACGACCGCCCTGCTCACCCGGCACGGGTATCCGATCGGGCACGTCGCGGCCATGATCGGGCCCGATCATCTCGACGCCGATCTGCTGATCGCCCTGGATTCCAACCACGATCGGGAACTGACCCGGCTGCGGATTCCGGAGGCCCGGCGGCGACTGCTGCGCAGCTTCGACCCCGGCGCCGACGATCACGACGTCCCCGATCCCTACTACGGCGACGACACCGATTTCGAGCTCGTGCGCGAACAGATCGAGGCGGCCGTTCCGGCGCTGCTGGCCTGGGTGCGCGAACAACTCGGCGAACCCGCGACGACCGGACCTCGGCGATGAGCATCCTGCGCCGACTCACATTCCTGCTGCGGCCCAGCTGGGCGATTCTGGCGGTCGTCGTGGTCGCGTTCGCCTATCTGTGTTTCACCGTGCTCGCGCCCTGGCAGCTGGGCAAGAACACCTCGACGTCGCATCGCAACAACCTGATCGCGGCCTCGGTGAACGCCGACCCGGTTCCGGCGAAGAACCTGCTGACCACCGGCGAGGGCACACCGCCGGCCGGCACGAATCCGGCCGACACCGAATGGCGGCGGGTGATCGCCACCGGTAGCTATGTGCCGAATTCGATGGTGGTCGAGCGTTTGCAGCACCTCGACGATCAGCCCGCCTACGGGGTGCTGGCCGCGTTCCGGCTCGACGACGGCCGGGTCGTGCTGGTCGATCGCGGCCTGATCGCGGCGGTGAACGGCTCGGATCTGCCGACGATCGCGGAACCGCCGTCGGGTCCGCAGCACATCGAGGGACGGGTCCGCAGATCCGAGGGCGTCGTCCCCGGCAAGGATCCGATGGTCCGCGACGGCCTGCGCCAGGTGTACTCGGTCGATACCGCTCAGCTCTCCACCCTTATCGGCACGCCGCTGACCGGCTTCGCCACCGCCGAGCACGGCGGCTATCTGCAGTTGGACGCCGGCCAGCCCGGCGCCTTCACCCCGGAAGCACTCCCCCAGCTCGACGCGGGCCCGTATCTGTCCTACGGCCTGCAATGGATCGCATTCGGTGTCATGGCCCCGCTCGGCCTCGGCTACTTCGTCTACGCCGAACTCCGCGAACGCCGGCGCGACCGTGCCGCCGCGCAGGCGGCCACGGGCACATCGAGCGAACAGGTTCCGGCGATGAGCACAGCCGGACCGCGCGCCGAATCAGCAAGTGCCGCAACCGAAGACACGAGCACCGGTCCGGCCACCGGCCCCTCGGACCCGGCGCCGAAGGCGCGATCCGAGACCACGCCCGTATCCGGCGAACCACCGGCGAAACCACGCACCACCGCGGACCGCCTCGCCGACCGCTACGGCAACGGCCGCCGCTGACCGGCCCCAGAAGTCGACCGCCCCGCCTTTGCGCTGGCCCTATCGACCTATTTGGCTATAGATTGATATAGCTAGATATCGATGCGAGCGGAGAACCGGATGAACGCCATCCACCAGGCGTACGACGCCGTCCAGCGATCGTGGACCGGACAGCAGTGGGATGCCTGGGCGGCAACCTGCGCCCCCGACTACGAGTTCGACACCGGCACCGGCCTGCGACTGGATCTCGCGGGCACCGTGGACTGGAGCCGCGCCTGGTTCACCGCGTTCCCGGACTACGCCGAGGACATCCGGGCACTGCACCCGGCGCCGAACTCGGCGGTCGCCGAACTGATCGGCCGCGCCACCGCGGTGAACGACTTCGTCGTCGCCGGTGTGACGGTGCTCCCCGCGACCGGCCGTCGGTTCGAGATCGCCTACGCCAAAGTGCTGGTCTTCGACGCCGACGTGAAGGTCGTGCGGGACCGGCAATACCTGGACACCGCGGCACTACTCCGGCAATTCGGCCCGAGCTGACCGGCGGCGGCCGAACGCGTACGCAGCCGCCGCCACCGCGGCCGCCAGCTGCACGCCGTTCGACAATCGCACCGCTCGCCGCAGATCGGGCACCTGCGGAGCCCGCCCGCTGCCCAGCACCGGCCGCATCTCGATCCCGTGCCGGTACTCGGTCCGCCCGCCCAGCGCGACGCCCAGCGCACCGGCCATCGTGGCTTCGGCGACGCCCGCATTGGGGCTCGGGTGTGATCCGGCGTCGCGGCGCCACGCCCGCCAGGCATCGCCGGGCCGGCCGCCCACCAGCGGCGCGAGCGCGACGGTCAGCGCACCGCTCACCCGCGCGGGCAGCAGGTTCGCGAGATCGTCTACGCGCGCGGCGGCCCAGCCGAAGTTGCGGTACCGCTCGTTGCGATAGCCGACCATCGCGTCGAGGGTGTTGACCGCGCGGTAGCCCAAGATGCCGGGCATACCCGCGATCGCACCCCACACGAGCGGTGCGACGGTGGCGTCGGAGGTGTTCTCGGCGATGGATTCGACTGCGGCACGGGCCAATCCGTCGGCATCGAGCACCTCGGGATCGCGGCCGCACAGCGAGGGCAGCACCTCGCGCGCACCGCGCAACTCGCCCGCCTCCAGCCGATCCGCCATATCGCGTCCGGTCCGGGCGAGCGTGGTGCCACCGAGCGCGACCCAGGTGCCGACCGCGGTGATCACGACGGTGCCGAGACCACGGATGGTTCCCGACCGCCGGCCGGCGATTTCCACACCGGCACCCAGCGCGACGACCCCGCCCACCAAAACGATCTCGTGCACGACCCCGGCGGCACGCGTATCGCGGTACCAGGGCGATTCCAGCGCGGCCGCCGCCGACCCGAACAGCGCCACCGGATGTCCCCGCCGCGGATCACCCAATATCCGATCCGCCGCGAATCCGATCAGCAGTCCCGCGGCCCGCGCCGTTCCATATCGCACCGGGCGAGACTATCGGCCGCCTCCGGCGCCCCGATGTCACACTCGGCACAGCCGCATCGTCACCATGGGGAAGCACCCGGGCGGCGGGCCCGCGCGGCGAGACGAGGATGGCACCTGTGACGACCGGACACGACGATATCGACCAGACCGAACTGGCACGCCAATTCGAGGAGCACCGCCAGTATCTGCGCCGGGTGGCCTACAGCACGCTGGGCAGCCTCAGCGATGCCGACGACGTCGTGCAGGAGGCGTGGCTGCGGCTGCAACGCTGGTCCGAAACCCGTTCTCCCGGTGATCGAATCGACAATCTGCGGGCCTGGCTGACCACCGTCACCGGCCGCCTCGCCCTGGATCAGCTGGGTTCGGCCCGGGCCCGGCGCGAACAGTACGTCGGCGAATGGCTGCCCGAACCGGAGGTCACCAGCTGGGACGACCCCGCCGACCGCATCTCGCAGGACGAGCGCGTCACCACCGCCCTGCTGGTGGTCCTCGAATCGCTCTCGCCCGCCGAACGCACCGCCTTCGTACTGCAGGACATCTTCGGCATGACCGGTCCCGAGGTCGCCGACGTGGTCGGACGCACCCCCGCCGCCGTCCGCCAGCTCGCCTCCCGCGCCCGCAAGCATGTCGAGGACGGCACCCCGCGCTTCCCGGCGTCTCGCGACGAACACGAGCGGGTGGTCTCGGCCTTCTCGACGGCGTGGCGATCCGGCGATCTGAGCGGTCTGCTCGGTGTGCTCGACGAGAACGTCACCCTGACCGCCGACGGTGGCGGCCGCGTGCCGGCGATCCGGCAGCCGGTGCAGGGCGCCGAGCTGGTGGCCAAGCTGTACTTCGGCTGGTACCGCGCCGGAACCGGTGCGTGGGCGCGCATGGTTCAGGTCAACGGCCTGCCCGGGCTCATGGTGTTCGACGGTAACCACCTGGGAATCATGGCCTTCACCGTCGAAGAGGACCGCATCACCTCGATCGCGATCGTCCGCAATCCGGAAAAGCTGCACGATCTGCCCGAGGGCGAACCGGATTGGACGATGTGAGGCCGTGCTCGATCGTGAGCGGCTCCGGTCAGGCCCGCCACCTCGCGCCGTGACCGGCCCCGACCAGGCCGTGCGCTCGCGCCACCGCCGCGGAATAGAGCTGTCCCGCATCGGCATTGAGCCCCGCCTCGAGCCCCGGGTCGGCCCGGCAGGCCTCTCGCCAGCCGAGATCGGCGATGGTCCGCACATACGGCAGGGTGGCGTTGGTCAACGCGACGGTGGCGGTGTGCGGGACCGCGCCGGGCATGTTCGCGACACAGTAGAACAGCGAATCGGCCACGGCGAAGGTCGGTTCGGCGTGCGTGGTGGGATGCGAGCTCTGGAAACAACCACCCTGGTCGATGGCGATATCGACGAGCACGGTCCCCGGCCGCATCCGCTGCACCAGGGTGTCCGGAACCAGTTGCGGCGCACGGGCTCCCGGCACCAGCACCGAACCGATCACCAGATCCGCGGCGACGACGGCCCGCTCGATATCGGCGGCATTCGAGGCGAGCGGGGTGACGCGACCGGCGAACCGGACGTCGAGCTCCCGCAATCGCACCGGATTGTTGTCGAGCACGATCACGCGCGCGCCCATTCCGACCGCGACCGTCGCCGCACTCGTTCCGGCCACCCCGCCGCCGATCACCACCACTTCCGCCGGCCGCACCCCCGGCACACCGCCCAGCAACACGCCGGCGCCCCCCTCGGGCGCCATCAAGTGGTAGGCGCCGACCTGCGGTGCGAGTTTGCCCGCGATCTCGCTCATCGGCGTCAGCAGCGGCAGCGACCCGTCGGGGCCGCGCACGGTTTCGTAGGCGATGGCGGTGATGCCGGAGGCCAGCACGGCGTCGGTGCATTTCCGGGAGGCCGCCAGGTGCAGGAAGGTGAACAGCACCTGCCCGGTGCGCATGCGTGAATATTCGGGTGCGACCGGCTCTTTCACCTTCAACACCAGTTCCGCCTCGTCCCATACCGCGTCGGCGGTCGCGGCGATCGTCGCCCCGGCGGCCGCGTAATCGGCGTCGGTGAATCCGGACTCGAGTCCGGCGCCGGATTCGATCAGCACCCGATGACCGTGCCGGGTGAGCTCGACTGCGCCGGCCGGGGCGAGGGCGACCCGGCTCTCCTGCGGTTTGATCTCGCGCGGAACACCGATTCTCATACCGCCATCGTGGCCCCGATCCGGGCGCGGCGCCATGATCATGTCGCGGCGATTCGCCGAACCGCAACCAATCGGCAATCGATCCGCGCCCGGCCGGCCGCCATCCTCGTCACACCGTGATCGACTCGCCGAGCGGAGGGATCCGCAGCTGCTCCGCACGCCCGCCGTAGCCGAAGGTGCGCCGCAGATGATCGAGGGTCTCGGTGAAGTGTGCCCAGCCCTCGGCGTGTACCGGCACCACGACCGCCTCGCCGAGCACCGCCGACGCTGCCAGCGCGGTGCGCGCGTTGAGCGTGACGTCGCGATCCTCGAACCGGCCCACGTTCGCGGCGCCGACATTGAGCAGGGCGATGTCGATCCGGCCGAATCTCGCCACGATGCGCTCGACGTAGTCGACGGAGGCGTTGTCACCGGAGATGTACACCGTCGGCAGATCCTCGGCCTGCAATACGAACCCGGTGACCGTGCCGCTCAACGCCTCGGCTCCCTCCGGCCCGTGCAGTGCGGGTACCGCGGTGACGGTGACGGCGCCGATGCTGACCGACTCCCAGACCGTCAGTCCCCGAACACCTTCCAGTCGTCCGGCCGCTTCCGGCGTGGACAGTACGGTCTCGACGCCGGCCATGACGTCGCGCCCGGCCGGATCGAGGTTGTCGGGATGCTGATCGTGCGAGAGCAGCACCACGTCCACCGGACCCACCCGATCCGCGGCGATTGCCGGTCCGGTCAGTTTGTGCAGGGTGAGCGCGCCGGCGGAGTAGTCGCCGGGTTCGTCGAAGGTCGGATCGGTCAGCCAGACCAGCCCGCCGTAGTTCAGCCGGACGGTGGGGCCGCCGATGTGCAGGAGTTCGACCGTGGTGGAGAGCGTGTTCGTCATGAGCAACAGCCTGTACCGATCCGGCACGTTCGAACAGTGGCCCGCAGGCCACGCTTCGATAAGATCGGGCCATGCATGTGGTCGCGGTGGTCGCCTTCGACGGGATCAGCCCGTTTCATCTGTCCGTGCCCGGAATGGTGTTCGGGCGCATCGGCACCAGCGTGCAGCACAGCGCGCCGTACCAAGTGCTCACCTGCGCGGAAGTTCCCGGAACTCTCAGCACGCCCGGCGATTTCGACCTCGTCGTGCGCCACGGCCCCGAGGCGATCGACCGGGCGGAGACCGTGGTGATTCCGAGCTGGAATCCGGAACTGCCCGTGCCCGAGGTCATTTCGTCGGCCCTGTGGCGCGCGCACGACCGCGGTGCCCGCATCGTCGGACTGTGCCGCGGTTCCTGGGTCGTCGCGGCGACCGGTCTGGCCGACGATCGCGAAGTCACCACCCACTGGGGTCTGGCCACGGCCCTGGCTCGCGCGTTTCCCGCGGTGACCGTGCGCGCGGATCGGCTGTGGACCGATCTCGGCGATGTGGTCACCTCCGCGGGAGTCGCCGCGGCACTGGACTGTTGCCTGCACCTGGTGCGCGCCGACCACGGCGCCCGCGCCGCGACCGAACTCGCGCGCACGCTGGTCCTGGCGCCTTATCGCGCCGGGTCGCAGGCGCAGTACATACCGCTCGCGGTGCCCGATGCCGACGACGACGATCCGATCGAACACGCGATGGTCTGGGCGCGAACACATGTGGATCATCCGATCGATCTGGACGGCTGGGCCCGCACCGCCCTGATGTCGCGGCGCACCTTCACCCGCCGCTTCCGCGAACGCACCGGCTCCAGCCCGCAGCGCTGGCTGCTCGACCAGCGCATCGACCGCGCCCGGCTGCTGCTGGAATCCACCGACGACACGATGGACCGCATCGCCGCCGAGACCGGCCTGGGGACGGCGACGAATCTGCGCCACCATTTCCACCGCACCCTCGGGCTGCCACCGGCCGCACATCGCGCCCAGTTCCGGGCCAGCTATGTTGACCTGCATGAGGATCAAGCTGGGTGAGCACGAGCCGCAGATCGACGACACCGCGTGGGTGGCGCCGACGGCCACGGTGATCGGCCGGGTGCGGCTGGGTGAACAGGTCAGCGTCTGGTACGGCGCGGTGATCCGCGGCGATCTGGAGGACATCGAGATCGGCACCGGCACCAACATCCAGGACGGGTGCGTCCTGCACGCCGATCCGGGTTTCGCGCTGCAGGTCGGCAGCGGAGTGTCGGTGGGCCACAACGCGATCCTGCACGGTTGCACGATCGGCGACGACGTCCTCGTCGGCATGGGCGCGACCGTGCTCAACGGCGCGGTGATCGGCGAGGGCAGTCTCATCGCCGCCAATGCGCTGATTCCGGAGGGGGCGAAGATCCCACCCGGCTCCCTGGTCGCGGGTGTACCGGGCAAGGTCCGGCGCGAACTCGGCGATGCCGAACGTGATCGCATCAAGCTCAACGCCGCGGTCTATCTGCACAATATGAGCACTCACCGCGACACCGGCAGCCAGCTGTGAGACGGGCCACACTGGTCAAGCGTCCAGGTTGATCTCTTGGTAGCATCGTCGCAGCATGTTCGCGGTCCGCGGCAGTGACTCATCGCCTCGGGCGGCGTACTGCGACGTGGGTATGCAGGAGGTTAGACGGTGTCGTACGAGCAGTCCGGTATGCACCGACCCAAGGGGCGGATCAGCGTGGCCGATATCGCGGCCCAACCCGGTGGCATCGAGGCGCTACAGCGCCGGGTCCACGAATTACGTTCCAGCGGAAGCGATTTCGCCGCGAATGCGATCGAGCAGGAGATGGCCGCCTTGAATCTGCGATGAGCGCGGGCGGTCGGGGACGTCGGTGGCGGTCCGGCGCGATGAGATAATGATCGTCAGCCTTCCGCATCGACACGGTCCTTCGCCGACTCGACTGGAGACCCCATGCCCCCTGTTCCGTCCATCCTGGCCCGCATCCTCGAGAAGCCCCGCTCCGACGGTGAGCAGCTGCTCGAGAGCGCCCTGTCGGCCTTCCTGGACTTCGGGATCAAGCGCACCAGCATGGGTGAGATCGCGCGTCGCGCCGGCATCAGTCCCGCGACGCTGTATCGCCGCTTCGAATCGAAGAACGATCTGGTCGAGGCGGTGAGCGTGCGCGAGGCGCAGCGGTTCGTCGCCGATATCGAACAGCGGGTCGGCAGTATCACCGACAACGAGGATCAGCTGGTGGAGATCTTCGTCGTCTTCATCACCGCGCTGGCGCACAACGAGTTGCTGCAGCGATTACTGCGCACCGAACCGGAGCTGATCCTGCCCCGATTGACCACCGATGCCGGTCCGATCCTCGCGGTGGGACGCGCCTATCTGGGCGACAAGCTGCGCGGACTGCAGAAGGCCAACGCCGAGTTGGATTTCGATGCCGACCTCGTCGCCGAGATCATGGCACGGCTGGCGCAATCGCTGGCATTGACGCCCGACGGGCTGATCCCGCTCTCGGATGCGGAGGCCGCCCGCGCCTTCGCCCGGCGGACCTTGCTGCCGATGGTCGGCGGCCGCACCGCCTGACTGCCTCCGGGCGGGCCTACCCGGTCTCGCCCAGCCCGAACGCCGCTGCCACTCGCCGGTCGAGCAGCGCGGCATCGGGTTCGGCTCCGCCGTTCGCCAATTCACGAGCCAGATCGGTGAGCTGCTGTCCCGCAGCGGTATTCGGATCGGGCAACGGAAGCCGGGTGACGTACTGCGTGATCCAGCGCCGCCGCCCGGCGTAGAGCCGGTTTCCGCACACGGCATCGTAGAACCGCAGCCCGAGCGTCGAATTGGCCACGCCCATCAGCAAATAGGCGATCCGCTCGTCGCCGATATCGGCCAGCGACATCCAGTAGCAGTCGCCGTTCACCACCGCACCGCTGCGATCGAACGCGAACCGCGGCGCCACACTGATATCCGGGAACACCACCTTCGGCCGGCACCACAGATGCGGTCGCTGCGGCACCCAGATCTCGAACCACTCCCGGCCAGTGCCGATGAGGTAGTCCCGAGCGGCCAAGGTGTCCTTGTGCTGAGCGAGATAGGCTGCGGCACGGGGATATTCGTTCAGATCGATCGGTGTGCGGCACGTACAGGAAGCATCGTAGGGATACAGCACGCGGGTATCGTGGGCGCGTGCGATTCGCCACGGAACGAGATCGTGATGAGTCAGCAGCCCCTGGAGCAGTTCGGGCTCCGGACAGCAGGGCCGATTTTCCCACTGATCCGAGATGAATACTCGATCCGCATTCGTCTTGATTCCCACCCTGATTCGCGCGACCTCGCCGAACGTGCGCCACGTGCCGGCGGCGATTCGCGCCAACCAGGCGTCGGTATCCGGTCGCGACATGCGCCACGGAGTAGCGGGATCGAAAGTGCCCATGAGCGATCCGTCGTCGCACTTCACGTCGGCCTCGACACCCTCGGCGGGTGCCCACCAAGGCGCGTCCGCGGGCGGTTGCCCAGGCTCGACCACATCCCCGCGCCGCCGGTCGATCGACGCCACGTGCCCTGCCATCCCGGATTCAACGTCATGCTCGCGGCCGATCCAGATGCTGCGGTGCGCCGGAACACCACCGGCAGCTCGGCTCGCCCCCGCTCGGCTTGCGACCACTGGCGACTCTCCACTCGCCGTGGACTTTTCGCTCGACGGTGACCTCCCGCCGGCCGCTGCCACGGAGGGGGCCATACCGAGCTCCGGATTCCGCACTTGCCCCGCGCTGTCGTGCGCACCGGTCCACAGTGTTCCGGTCTCCACCGCGATGCGACGCCCGCCGTGTTCGACTACGGAATCGGCCGGGCCGACCAAAGCGCCGAACAGGTCGGCATCGGACGTCGGTTCACGCTCCGACTCGTAGGCCGTGACGAACCGGCAGGTCCGCTGCTCGCGCCCGCGCACAGCGATCGTCACCGCCGGCAACACCGCCGCCTCGAACAGCCGAGTATCCCCGAGGTCGTAGAGCTCCACCGGCGTCAACTCCCCATACAACAGCGCCCGCAGATTCGCTCCCGCCTTCGTGCTGAGGAATCGGTTGGCACACAGCAGGCCCAGCACTCCGCCGGGCCGCAACAGCCGTGGAATCGTCGCGACGAACGGATGGGTCAAATCGATACGTCCCGACAACCCGAACTGCTTGCTCAGCATCTGCGCGGTCACGCCGCCGAGCTGCTGAGTCCGCACATACGGTGGGTTCGTGATCACCGCGTCGAAGTGCGCATCGGTCAACTCGGTTGCGGCACAGAGGAAATCGCCCACCCGCCAATCGATGACGATACGATTCGACGGCGGCGCGACATCCGTCCCAGGCCCCGCATCGAAGCATGCACCGACCGCGTCCAGCGCCCGCGATTCGGCGGTGCCCTCCTCCGGCCATACCTGCGGCGGGCTCCTGAATCGGCTGTTCCACGACACTCCCCGGGCCCGAGCTTCGTGAACCGCCGCGGCATTCAGGTCGTACCCCACCAGATGCAAGGTTGTGTCCGGAAAGCGTTGCGCCGCAACATGTGCCAGTGCCGACAGCAACTCACCGTTCCCGCAGGCCGGGTCGAGCACCGACAATTCACTGCCCGGTCGCATATGCGCGAGCATCCGCTCCGCGAGAAACTCCGCCAACCGCGGCGGCGTGTAATGCCGCCCGTGCCGTTTCCGCGCCCCACCCCCGCCCGGCTCCCGTCCCGCCCGGCGGTCTGCTGCTGGCTGCTCCCGCCCGCCGCGCATGTCCGCATTGTGCCTGCTGCGAGCACAAATGTGGGCGAACTCGACGTATCGCGCCGCCGAAGGTCAGCCTCTACCGGCGCGAGCGATCACGGCGGCACAGACCCTGCCGTACGCCCGACCGGCCTCCATGTCGAACGGAATCGGGTCGCATTCGTTCTCGGGCCCCTGCGGGAAGTCGGTCGTCCAACGCGGCGGATCGTGATGGTCGTGTCGATGATTTCCCGGTCCGGTCGGGCGGATCAGCACTCGTACGGATCGTCCGATTCCTGATCCGCCGTGCGATCCCGGTCCGCGCGGAAGCTGCTCACATCGAGAGCCGGAGTTGCGCGGGACATCGGGGCGAAGTCGAGACGCGCAACAAACCTGCGGCGTCGCCGTAGCGATACGAGTCGTCCGAGGTCGTGCTGGGTATTCTCGGATTTAGGGCTCATGGAAACAAGATACGGCTGGACGGCACGCGGTGTTACCGAGTGTCACGGGCTCGTTCACCGGCGTTGGACGCGCTCCTCCGGTGGGCCGACCGCGCCTCGATCACGCAGGTAGGTCTCCAGGGCGTCCAGATCGGTCGGGCCGACCGTTGTGTCCGTACCCCGCGTGAACACCGCGAATCCGTCGCCGCCGGAGGCGAGGAAGTTGTTGGTGGTGACCCGGTAGGTCGCGACCGGATTCACGGGCCGGTCGCCGATGCGGACGGAGTCGGCGACCACCTTGTGCCCCAGCGCGGCCTTGTCGTCGTAGGCGTAGGAGATGCCCGCTACCGCGAGCAGGGCGGGTTTGCTCTTGTTGTCCCACTGCTGTTCCAGCAGGTCCAGGATCTGGCGGCCGGTCAGGGTGACGGTGACGACCTGATTGCCGAACGGCTGCGTCTCGTAGATGCTGCCGTAGGTGATCGGCCCGGGACCGATATCGGCGCGCACCCCGCCCGGATTCATGAACGCCGCGACCGCTCGAGCCGAATCGTGGGTGACGTCGAGCATCGCATCGGCGATCACCGCACCCAGCGGCGATTCACCGCCGCCGCGATCGCTGCGCATCAGTGGCGCCGTGGCGGTGCCCACGACCCGTTGCGCACGCGGCGCCGCCTGACCGGAGAAGAACCCGATCAGCTTGTCCACCGCCGGATCGGGAGCGACATCGCGCGTGACCACCCGGTTCACCGCGTGCGCGGACACCTTCCCGTGGTCGAACCGCAGTGTGACGTCGGTGATCAGGCGGCCGTAGGACGCGGCCTGGGTCACCACCTTGCCGTCGAATTCGCAGTTGTACGCCTGGTGGCTGTGACCGGTGAGCAGCACCCGAACGGCAGGATCCGTATGCGCCGCCAATGCCGGCACATCGGGACTGATGTCGGCGCAACCGTTGTAGTCGGTGGTCTTCGCCGGTGTTCCCTGCGCACCGCCGTCGTGCACAAGAGCGACAACGGTTTCCGCACCTGCCTGTTTCATGGCAGGCACGTACTTGTTGATCGCCTCGGCCTCCTCGCCGAAGGTGTAGCCGCGAATGCCTTCCGGGAAAACGAGATTCACCGTATCCGGCGTCACCACACCGACCACGCCGATCTTGTGGCCGCCGACCGTCAGCATCGTCCACGGCCGCACCCCGGCCGGGGCCTCACCGCGGGAGTCGGTGAGATTGGCGGCGAGGAAATCGAACCGCGCACCCGAGAACGGCTCCCCCGGCGAGCACCCGTCGAGCGCACAACCGCCCGCCCGCAACCGTCCCAGCTCGACGACCCCGTGGTCGAGCTCATGATTACCCACCGCCGACGCCGCGACCCCCACCTGATTCAGGAAGTCGATCGTCGGCTCGTCGTGGAACAGCGACGACACCAGCGGACTCGCCCCGATATTGTCCCCCGCCGACACCACCGCGCTGTCCGGGTACGCCGCCCGCAGCCGCTGCAGATGCGTGGCCAGATACGCCGCCCCACCCGCGGTGTACTCCCCCACCTGCCCATTGCTCGCCTCCGGCGGTTCCAGATGGCCGTGCAGATCGTTGAACCCGAACAGATGCACCTCACCGGGCTGGGCCGACGGGAGGTCGCCGGTGGACACCAGAGGTATCGCGCCCTGATGCGCGGTGTCGCTGCCGCCGCCGCATCCGGACAGTGCGACCAGACTCATCGCGACGACACCACCGGCCGCCAAGCGCCGCAGAACACCCATACCGTCAGACTCTGACATACCGGAACGTCCCCGAAACGACAGTTCGGTGAACTCTGCTGTCGCCCTGCACCTCCGCGGAATCGAAACGGCCGATCAGACGGCGGCGACGCCGAGGCCACCACGGGCGTATGCCGACGCTTCGGCGCGAGCTGTTGTGATGCCAATGCTGTGAGGCGGCGCTCGAAGCCGCTGCGCCGCATTCGGTCCCGGGTGCGGCGAACACGACGCCGGCAGGGCGGACCCGTCAGCCCACGGTGATCGGCAACGTCTCCCAGCCCCGCACCGTCGAGGTCGACGACAAGGTGATGTTGTCCCAGTCGACGTCCCATGTCGGGAAGCGGCGCAGCAATTCCTCCAGCGCCACGCGGCCCTCGAGCCGGGCCAGCGCCGCGCCCAGGCAGAAGTGGGTGCCGAGGCCGAAGGTACGCAGATTGCTGATCTTGCGGTGGATGTCGAACCGCTCGGGGGCTTCCCAGCGCTCCTCGTCACGGTTCGCCGACGCGATCAGCAGCATCATCGCGCTTCCGGCGGGCACGGTGGTCCCGTAGAGCTCCACATCTTTCGTGACGTAGCGGGCGATGGCGTGCCCGGTGGGCTCGAATCGCAGGGTCTCCTCGATCGCGTTCGGGATCAGGCTCGCATCGGCGACGAGTTCGGCGCGCTGTTCGGGATGACGAGCGAGCAGCGCCCCCAGCCAGCCGATCAACCTGGCGGTGGTCTCGTTGCCGGCTCCGGCGACGACGGAGACGTAGGTCAGGATCTCGTCGCGCGTCAACGTCCGCGTCACGCCCTCGGTGTCGACGAATTCGGCGCGCATCAACTCGGTCATCAGATCGTCGGACGGATTGTCGGCGCGCCAGTCGATGTATTGCGCGAACTGCTCCGCATCCGGAATCGCCTTGTCGGAGATCTGCATCCCCTGTCCGGGTTCGGTGCGTAGCGCGCTGTCGGCCTTGTCGCGCACGGTCTGCTGATCGGCCTCCGGAATGCCGAGCAGCATGCCGATCACCCGCATCGGCACCTCGTTCGCGAACGCGGTCATCAGATCGAACCGGTCTTTCCCGGCGAGCCGGTCCAGCGACCGCCGGCACAGGTCGCGGATCTGCGGCTCCAGCGACATCACCCGCCTGGGCGTGAACACTCGCTTGAGCAACGCGCGATGGATGTCGTGCGCCGGCGGATCCTCCATCAGCAACGTGCCCGGCGGAATCTCGATCCCCGCCTTGATGATCTCCAGGATCGGCCCCCGCGACGACGAGTACGTCTCCCAGTCGAGCAGCGCCGGATCGATATCCGACGCGCGGGTGAGGGCATAGAAGTCGTGCTTGTCGTTGTAGTAGAGCGGCGCTTCCGCCCGCATCCGCCGATAGATCGGGTAGGGATCCTTGGCGATCTCGCGGTCGAACGGGTCCCAGTAGACCGCGTCGGCGCCATCGGGCTTGGGAGCGTCGTCGAGTGCTGTGGCAGGGCTAGGCGTGTCAGGCATGGAAGCATTCTCTCTCAATGAGAATGAGAATTCCATAGCGGAGAATATCAATACCCCGTGATCGCCGACCGCAAGGACTCCGGCTCTGGCGGCCGGTTGGCGGCCCTTCCGAGGCAAGGCGATGCTCCGACCAGCCCGGCCACCCAGGGGCATCGTCCGGCGGAGACGCGGTGTCGTCCACCGACCAGCTGGAACGCCGAGCCGGGCGGGGATCACACGCACGCGTCGAGCGATCGACTCGAGCCGACATTCCGTCCGGTCGGAATCTGTTGTCTCATCTCACTTTTCGATCGAAAGTTCCCGCCGTAGCAGCCCACCAGCGATGACGTAGCGAAACCCCTTGCAGCGCAGTGTTATCACGCGACTTTTCGTGGAAGCCCTCGGTTAACGTTGATGTGTTACAACGCTTCTGGAGGTCGAACCGGCCATGCTGATAATCAACGGCGACATCACCAAACCGAAGACCGAACAGCAGGTCGTCGAATGGCTCGCGAACTACGTCACCCATCCCGGAATCGCTGTTTCCGGCGTCTACGTCCCGAGGCTGGACGGCGGGAGCACCGAAGCCGGTCTTCTGGTTTTCACTCCGCACGCGGTGGCTGTCATCGAGGTCGACGTGCTTCGCAAGAAGGCCCGTGGACCGCTGTCCTGTTCGATGAACGAGCGGTGGTCGGCTCCCGGCATCCACGGCGACCCGGTCCAACTCCGCGGCGACGACCTCAACCCGCTCCACCAAGTGCGCAGACCGGTCTCCGCGTTGAGAACCTTCGTCGCCGAACTGACCCGCGGCCCGGAACCGTTCGTCGACGGCCTGATCCTGCTCATGCCCAAGTCCGGCAGCACACTGACCCTCGACAAGGGCCCGATGCCCGGCGGTTTCACCGTCCTCCTCGGCGACAGCGCCTCCCAGCTGTACTCGTGGTTCGGCCGAACCGCCCAGCACCGCGACCGAACCCCGTGGACCGCCGAATTGGTCGTCACCGTACTGACGGCCCTGCGAGTCGACCGCACCCGCGACGCCGAAAGCCGCCGGCGGTTGTACGCCGACCTGGTGGGGGAAGGCTTTCCGACCGAGGTGCCAGCGGTTCGGGGGGATGGGGACACAGACCCAACTGCTTCGTCGGCCGCCCCCTCAGGCGCACCGACCGCCCAGCCGGATCCAGCAGGCCAAACCGAACCGTTTGCACAAGCGGATCCGGCAAGTTCGCACATCCCGCCTTCGCAGGACGAGTCAACCCCCGCAGCCCCGTCGTACATCTCTACCCCGTCGGGCACACCGTACGCCCAACCCGAGATGGCATACGAGGTCGAAGCGAATCCGCAAGCGGTCCCGACAGGTTCACCCATCCCGCCTGCACGGACAGATTCGATCCGCCCCTTCCCATCCGGCACCACCGCCCACACCGCGCCGATCACAACCCCGCAAGGTGACGCACCGGAGCCCAACTGGCACGAGCCTGCCCCAGAGGTCGACCCACGAACCCAGCCCCCAGCCAACCACCGCCTCCGCACCGCACTCCTGGGAATCGCCGCCTCCCTGATCCTCGTCTGCGGCATCGGCTACATGGCAGGCAATGACCACCCCCGCGCCCAAACCGGCTCTCAACCGGCACCATCCCAGGTCCGCGCACCCGAGAGGACAACGACACCGATCCCGACATCGCCCGTCACGCCCACTGAGCGGCAAGGCACCTCACCGCGTTCGACAACGCCTACCGAAGGGGCAACCTGCTATCCGTTCCAAGCAGGCTGCTGACGCATTTCAGCCGCGAGTTCAGCACCAGCGTCGCTCGTTCACCGAGAAGGCCCTGCTATAACAAATAGGTTATACCCGATGCGGTGACCTGGGAGATCAGTCTTCATCCGGAGGTGGAGTCGTGGTTCTTGGCAGTCTGCGCGGACGATCCGGAGTCTGGAGACCTCATCGAAATGGCGCTGGATTATCTGTCCGCAGAGGGGCCCGCCGCCGGAAGACCACTGGTGGACCGAGTGAAGGGCAGCCGCTTCCACAACATGAAGGAGCTCAGGCCCGCATCGACCGGTCGCTCGGAGGTGAGGATGGTGTTCGCATTGATCCGGCGAGAGAGGCGATAATCCTGGTAGCCGGCGACAAAGCCGACGATTGGCAGGGGTGGTATTACGAAGCGATCCCTCTGGCCGACAAGCGCTTCACTGAGCATCTGGAAGCGTTGAAGGAGCAGCGATGAGTTCGAAGTTCAGCACTTGGAGCGAAGTAAAGGCCAAGGCGCGCCGTGCCGATTCCCGAACCGAGCCAGAACGCGCTGCAGCACGAGATCGTGCCCGAGAACGGCACGAGGCTTATTTGCGTGGCCACCAGCTCGCCGAGATCCGAAAGTCGATCGGCCTCACGCAGACGGAAGTCGCTGAAACTTTGGGGATTTCGCAGGCGAGAGTCTCGAAGATCGAGCGAGGCGAGGTGTCCGGCATCGACACGATCCGAGCGTATGTCTCGGCTCTGGGTGGATCGGTCAACCTTGTCGTCACGCTTGGCGACCGTACCTGGAAGGTCGCCTGAGACGAGACCTCTCGCCCTGCTCAACTACTTCGCGTGGACAGCGTCTATTCGAAGCCGGGCGGCGGGGTGAATCCGCCGAACTCCTGCTCGAGCAATTCGGCGAATCGCAAGGTTGTCCGGTCTTCGAGATAGGGCCCGATGATCTGCGTGCCGAAGGGCAGCCCTTCCGGTGAGCGTCCGATCGGCGCCGCGGTGGCCGGGAGGCCGAGCAGGGTGGCGATACTCGCCCAGACCAGGTTGTAGTTGTACGGGTAGGCGGTGCCGTCGATTTCGAGCGTGCGGGTGTCCATGGCCGAATGGTCGTGGGGGAAGGCGGGTGTCGGGGTGATCGGGCACAACACCACGTCGAATTCGCCGAACAGCTGTCGCCACCTGTCGGCCAGGCCGATGCGGACGCGATCGGCCTTCATCCAGTCGCCGTGGCTGGCAACGAACGCCCGTTGGATGACCGCCTCGAGGGTGTCGGTCTCCGGCGGGATCTCGGCAACGACGGCTTGGATCGCTCGGATGGCGTCGGGCGACGCGTCGGCGCCGAATTGCGACATCAGTAGTGTGAAATAGGTTTTCGCTGTCAGCGTCAGGTCGGGCAGTAGCGCACTCTGCCGAGCGACCGAGGCACCGGCCTTCTCGAGTCCCCGCGCGAGCCGTTCGAAACCGTCGCGAATCACGGTGGAGGTCGGCACCAGCGGATGACTGTCGATGATCAGCACGCGGAACTGTGCGAGTTCCTCGCCCCGCGGCGGTGGCAACTCGAGCTTGTAAGCGACCGCTTCCACGTCGTCGGGCCCGGCCAAGAGCCGTGTCGCCAACGTCAGGTCGGCAGCGCTGCGAGTCATCGGCCCGACTACGGGAAGGTCCATCGGCGCCGCCAGCGCCGGGGTGCGCGGCGGTATATGTCCGCGACCCGGCAGCAGGGTGCGGGACGGTTTGTGTGAGTAGACGCCGCAGAAATGCGCCGGAACCCGCAAGGAGCCGCCGATATCGGAGCCGAGCGCGAGCGAGACGTACCCCGCCGCGAGCGCTGCGGCCGACCCTCCGGACGAGCCCCCGGGCGATCGGGTCAGATCCCAAGGATTGTTGGTCGTGCCGTAGATGTCGTTGTAGGACTGCCAATCACGCAGGAAGAACGGCACATTCGTTTTGCCGACGACAACCCCGCCCGCTGCCTTGACACGTGACACCAGCACCGCGTCCTCGGCCGGCTCCCAGCCCTTCGCGTCGGGAAGCCCCCACGTGGTCGGCAGACCGGCGATATTGAAGGATTCCTTCACCGCGACCGGAACGCCGAGGAGCGGCGCATCCTCGCCCCGCGCCAATGCCGCATCGGCCTGTTTCGCCGCAACGCGAGCACGCTCGAAGTCCCGCACCACAACGGCATTGACCTTCTCGTCGAACTTCTCGATCCGCGCAATGCTCAGTTCGAGCAGTTCGGCCGCCGAGATGGTCTTGGCCTGCAACGCGGCTACCTGCTCCCGCAGCGTCGCAAACTCCGGTCCGGGCATCAGTTCTCCTTGCATCTCCGGGTGCGTGGCGCCCCTATTGTTCGTCGCCGACGCGTCCGTCCGGCGGCGCGGTGACAGACGCGACTCCCCCAACCTCCGACGGACGAAATTTATTCCCACAGAAAGCAATTGCCCGCAGCACACCGACAGCGACGGTGTCCGCATAATGCGGATATGGAAGCTAGAGCACACGCCGACGCCTGGCTGGCGGCATGGAGCGCGCGCGACCTCGACGCGATCATGGCCTGCTACGCCGACAACGTCGACTTCGTCGCCTCTACCGTGACGCGCCGGTGGGGCACACCCGATGGCCGGCTACACGGCAAGTCCGAACTACGCAAGCACTTCGAACTCGGCTTGCAGCTCGCTCCCGCCCTCACATTCACCGAAGAAGCACTGCTGACCAGCCCCGGTGGTTACGCCCTGCTCTACCGCCGCGAAAACGGCAATCGAGTCCTCGATGTCGTCCAACTCGACCAGGATGGCCACGCCGCCCACGTGCGCGCGTTCTACGAAGATCAGCAGCAGTAGCCCATTCGATGCGCGGAACAATGAGGAGCGCTCGATGGACATACCCCGGCCGCTCCCGCAGCACCGCATCGGACCACCCGGCAGGCCTACGATGACGACATGTCCCAGCCACGGATCGAGCGCCCCGACCTCCCGGAGTTCATGACCTGGGAAGAACTCGAACAGTTGCCCGAGGAGATCTCCGCGCAGATCGAGCTGTGGAATGGTCGTGTGGTGTGGGTTCGCCGCGGTCCGGCCGAGCACCAGATCTTCACCAACCGTCTGTGGGCCGCGCTCGAGCGGCACACTCGGGAAGTCACTCGAACGGTTCCCGACCAGTATTGGCGAGTGACGACCGAGACGAATGTTTTCCTCGGCAATAACGGTAAGTCCGACTTCCTGACCCCGGCTGTTCTCGTGCATCGTTGCCTCGGGTCCCCGTACCAGGACATTCGCTCGGCCGACGCGTTGCTTGTCGGCGAGGTACTGTCGCCGACCAACACCCAATCCGATATGGAAGCCAAGAAGGCGCGCTATGCGGGTGCCGGAATCCCCTGGTACTGGGAGGTGACCCTGGCTCGAACGGAAAGCGCGATCGCCACGACTCGCGCCTACGCCCTCGAAACGGGGCACGGCGACCTACCTCCGGGCGTCCGACCGCTGCATCCCGCCAACTACTTGCTCGCCGGCGAATGGTCCCCCACCGACTCGGAAGAAGTACGGATAGATTTTCCATTCCCCATCGTCACCGCGTGGCGCGAACTCGAATACTGATGCTGGAGGCCCGGATCAGATTCGAGTATTTGGAAACATTTCACGCGTAACTCGGATCGTTGTCCTCGCGGAAGCCCTGGACCGTCGCGTCGATGAGGCGTTGCAGGTGGTTCTGGACGATGGATGTGTCGGCGGGGTCGGCGCGGAGGTCGTGTTTGGTGTGGCGGACGAGGTAGCGGCCGTCGGAGTAGTCCATGATGTGGAAATCGCGGGCCGGGGTGGGGCGGCGGTCCCAGGCGGGGCCTGCGCAGACGGCGACGTGGAGGACGGTGCTGCGGGGGCGTTCGAAGAAGCGGGCGGCTTCGTCGCGGGGTGAGCGGGGGGAGTCGTCGTGGAATGCGGTGTAGGGGCGGTCGTCGTCGGTGAGGTCGGCGCGGTTGACCTGCAGGGCGGGGCGGGTGCCTCGGGTGTGGCCGGGGATGGCGGCGAGCAGGTGGCGGGTGAGGTTTTCGGCGCGCAGGAGCGACATCCGCACGGTCCCACCGGATTCCGGGTCGGATGAGGGTTGCTGAGTGACCAGGACCGCCTGCCGGTAGTGCACGGCCGCGTGGATACGGACGCGATGGCGTGGATCACCCATCTGCTCGAGATCGCCCGAACCGTTCGACGCGGCGGCGAATCCGGCGATCTCGATGCGTGATTCGGGGCCGTGGAGGATGCGCACCGCGGCTTCCGCGTTGTCGTCGATGCGGCCGGCGAGGTCGGCGGCTTCGGCTTTCCACTGGGCTTCCAGTTCGTCCGAGGTCTCGGCGGTGGAGCGGAACTGTAAGGGATACGGCAGGATGTCGTGTCCCGCGGCACGCCACAGGACGGTGAAGCCGAGCGCGCTGAAAGTCCAACCTGCCATGGGCTATTCACCCAAGACCGGCGGGACGGTCTTCTGCCGTTGTTCCTCGGAAAGGCCGGTCAGTTCGTCGCCGTTGTCCCGTGACACCAACTCCTCGCTGATCTTGGACTTGTGGGTCTTCTCTTCCTCTTTCTTCGACTTGGCGCCGGGCGGCATCATGCCGGGCATACCGTTCATCCCGGCTGCCCCCTTGCCCACACCGGTCGCCAACCCACGAGCCGTCCCTTGCCCCGGCGCGCCGGCCCCTGGCACCGATGTACCGCGACCGGGCGAATTGCCGGAGCCGCCAACGGTTCCCGCCACGCCGGGTCCGCCCGAACCGTACGGGAGCCCGGTCCGTGGGTCGATACCCGAAGGCGTCACTGCCGACGGGGTGGTCTGTGTGCCGGCCGCTGACGGATCCCATCCAGCCGGGTTGGCGCTGGCCGCGGTGGTTTTCGCGGGATTCTGCGCCGAGCCGGTCAATGTCGACGGGTCGACCGCGCTCGGTGCGGTGCCGTCCCCCGGACCTTGATCGGGATTCGGCGGTTTGGGCTGATCGGTATCACCGGGGCCGTGGCCATCGTCGGGGCCCTTCGAGGGCGGGCCTACCGGCGGAACTCCCGACGGCTTCCATTCCGTGTCGTCGGGCGTATTCACGGGATTGTACGGCCGAGGCGCCAACGGCACCTGCGTGTCACTCTCGCGCACGGCCGGGTAGAACACGTTGTTGATCAAGTGCTCGTTCGCCGCGCCGGCCTGAGTTTTGCGGTGGTCGTTCAGTTTCCACGTCGGCCCCGGCACCCAACCGGCAAGATCGCTGGTCCAACTCGTGTGCGGAGTCGGCTGCGCGGCAGGTTTGACGATCTCCACCGCCGAGCGAACAAGCTTCACCTTCTCGCTGACCAACTGAGCGGAGCTCACCAGATCTTTTTCTTTGTCGGTGAAACTCTTGATGCCCTCGGCAGTCTTCTGAGCCGCCGCACCCTGCCACTTCTCCTGAATGGCCTTCTGAATCTGCGGCCCGAAAGTGTTGTGCCCGTTCTCGATTTTGTTCCGCAGCCCCTCCCAGAAGTTGTGCAACGTCACCACCGTGCTGGGCTGCATCTTCTGAATACGGTCGTACAAATTGTCGATATTCTGCGGATTCTTGTACGCGTCCTGGCCGACCTGCGGGTTCTGGTATTGCCCTCCGAATCCGCCGTTCACGATCTGGTTGATCCGGTTGCGCGCCGCGGTCGCGTCCGGGCTCTGATCGCCCTGCGCATTCGCGAAAGAGTCGGGCGGGCCGCCCTTGTGCTGCTCCCAGAGGGCAGCAACCAGCGGCACGAGTGGAAGTACCATGTGCTCCCCCGGTCAGTGGTTCTCGGAGCCGGCGATGGTGCCGGCGTTCTGCTGGTCGTGGTCGACGAGGCGGTCGACGGAGTGCTTGATGGTGTCGCGGATGAGTTGGAGCACCTCGATGTGGTCGCGGAAGGCTGTGTCAAAATCTCCCTCGCCGCCGATGGCTTTGGCGCCCAACATCTTCGCGAGTTGATCGGCCGCGGGGAAGTCCCCGAGCCCGGTCACATTCGACATATTTCCCAGCATCTGTCGGCAGTCGCGATAGACCGCAAGCTGGTCCTCACACGCTTTCAGACAATCGCGTGAGACCGAAGGGTCCAGTTCGAGGCGACCGGCCTTCGACTCCTCGGCCAGGAACATCCAGAGTGTGACATCTTCGCTTTGCGCCATGTTCACAACCATCCCGTTATTTCGGAAACAGGGGCACGATGTCTTGCGCGGCGGCCATCACGCTGTCACAGGGCGCCTTGGAGTCCCCCGGATCGTTGTTGTAGAACGACAACTGGTAAGCGCCTGGGGCAGCAGGGAAGACAAGGTCACACTTCTCGTTGTTCCGATCACTCGCTCGATGGAATTTCCAACCTTGCCGTCCAGCAACGGTAACCGCCGTGAAGTCGACGTTGTCTTGCTTGTTTTTGATGTCGTCCAGCGAGAAGGTGGTCGACCAGACCACCAACGATCGAGCATGCATCGGCGCAGCAGACCACGAACAGACTTTCCATCCATCGACTGGCACACCGCCTACGCCGGATTCGCGGGTTGACGGGTCTGCGCCCACCTGTCGCAGCACGCCATCGGTGACCTGTGTGCACGGGTCCCATAACGCCGCCGTCGCCACCTTCGGATCACTCGTCTCCGGCGAAGCCGTCCCCGAAGTCGACGAGGAACACCCGGCCCCCACCAACATCACCGCAACCGCCAGCACAGCCGTAGCCGCCTTACGTATCACCGATGCCTCCCGTTGATCCCCGCGCACACGTCCTCCTGGAGTCTAGGACGCACTCGACGGCCACTCGGTTCCACTTATTGATCATCACAAGAGAAGAGGAAGCCGGGCGCACCGCAGACGACCCCACCCATTGACCCAGGAATAGTTTTGTTGCAAAACTGTTGGCCCATGAGGATCGTGATCGTCGGCGCCGGCATCGGTGGCCTCGCCGCGGCTCTGAGCCTGCATGCGGCCGGATTCCGGGATGTGACCGTGTACGAGCGCGCCGATGTGTTGCGGCCGCTCGGTGTGGGGATCAATCTGCTTCCGCATGCCGTGCGTGAGCTGACCGAACTCGGCCTCGGCGAGCGGTTGGCCGCGCTGGGCGTGGCGCCGCGAAAACTGGTTTACTACAACCGGTTCGGCCAGGAGATTTGGTGTGAGCCGCGTGGTCTCGAAGCCGGATACCGCTGGCCGCAACTGTCGGTGCATCGCGGCACGCTGCAGAGGGAATTGCTCGATGCCGTGAACGAAAGACTCGGCGCGCAGACCGTCCGCACCGGACATCGCCTCCGCACCGCTAACACCGACGGTCGTGCCCACTTCGCCACGGCGACAGGCGAATTGACGGTCGACGCCGATCTGGTCATCGGCGCCGACGGCATCCATTCGGCCCTACGCCGCCGGCATCAGCCGGACGAGGGTCCACCCGTGTGGAACGGACTGATGCTGTGGCGCGGGACAGCGAAGCTCCCCGGCTTCCTCGACGGTCGCACGATGATCATGGCCGGTGATGCCGAGCAGAAGTTCGTGGCGTATCCGATCCGCGGCGCGATCAATTTCATCGCCGAGCGCCGGACAGTCGGATTCGGCGGACAGAATGCCGACTGGAATCGCGCGGTCGCATCGGTCCAGATAGTGGATCTGTTCCGAGAGTGGCGCTTCCCGTGGCTGGCAGTGACCGAATTGCTCTGTGCCGCAGACGAAATCCTCGAATATCCGATGGTCGACCGAGACCCGCTCGACCGCTGGACATACGGGCGGACCACCCTGCTCGGCGACGCGGCGCATCCGATGTACCCGAACGGTTCGAACGGTGCATCACAAGCCATTCTCGATGCTCGTACCCTCGCGTTCCACTTGGCCACCGCGCGCACCCCCGAGGAGGCTGTCACCGCCTATGAGCAGGATCGACGCCCCGCCACGACAGCCCTGGTGCACAGCAACCGCAACCAGGGCCCCGAACAGGTCATGGTTCTCGCCCACGAACGCGCGCCGAACGGGTTCGCGCACGTCCACGACGTCATCTCGCCGAAAGAGTTGGCCGCCATCGCCACCGGCTACAAGAAGGCCGCCGGGTTCGATCGCGACACCCTCAACACCCGGCTGTCGCTGACCCCGCCATTCAACGAGGGGCATGTCTCGTGACCGATCTCGATCCTGCCCGGCTGGCATCGGTCATCTCACCGCTGCGCCGAAGCTTGCTCTCCGCCGCCCGCGCCGCCGAACATCTCCCGGACATCCCGGATGCGCAGATCGAAATCGTGCGCGCCCTGCCGCCCGGCACCGTCAGCACCTCGAGCGAATTGGCCGGACGACTCGGGCTGAGCCGCCCCACGGTCAGCAATCTGCTGACCGCGATGGAGGCGAGCGGCTTGGTCGAGCGCCGCCCCCGGCCCGGCGACCGCCGCCACGTCGAAATCGCGACGACCACGCGGGCCCACAATCTGTTCGCTCGCTTCGACGAGGCAAGCGGCGCTCTCATCAACGCCGCGGCGGCGACTCTCGATCCCGAGGACCGCGCCGCGCTGGCCACCGCCCTCCCCGCGCTCGAACGCCTGCGCGAGGCTCTCCAACGACTCCAGACCACGGAGGAAAACGAATGAGCACGCCCCGCCAGCGCCTTTCACGGTGGATACAAGCGCGGATCATCAAGGGACTGGCTCCCGGTCCGCACGACATCGCCGTCCGCAAGAACCTGCGCGTCCCGATGGACGACGGTGTCGAGTTGCTCGCCGACCTGATCACACCGATCGGCAACGCCGATCCGAGGCTGCCCACCATCGTGATCCGTGGCCCGTACGGGCGCAGCGGACCCGTCGCCGGCCATGCCCGCGCCCTGGCCCGCGAGGGTTTTCCGGTGCTGTTCCAGAGCTGCCGCGGAACCTGGGGTTCCCGTGGTGTGTTCACCCCGCAGATCGACGAGCAGCGCGACGGTATCGCGACTCACCGCTGGGTTCGCGAACAAGACTGGTGCACAGGGCCGGTGGTCACCTTCGGACCCAGCTATATGGGCTTCACCCAGTGGGCGGTGGCGGGAAAGCTGCAGAAGGAGGACCCGGACATCGCGCCCGATGCCCTCTGCCTGGTCGTGACGATGCCCGATTTCGGTGCCATCACCTGGGACAACGCGGCCTTCGCACTGCGCAACGCGCTCGGCTGGACGCAGATGATGGACCGGATGATCCACCGCGAACTGCTCGCCCTGGTGCTGGGTCAGTTGCGTCCGGATCGCAAGCTGCGCAAGGCATTCGACGTGCTACCGCTATCGCGCGGCGATGTGACCGCCAACGGGCGCACGGTGCACTGGTACCAGGACTGGGTCGGTCACGAACGGCTCACCGACGAGTATTGGACCCAGCAGTCGCATACCGCGTCGGTTCCCGATGTCACCGCGCCGGTGTACATGATCACCGGTTGGTACGACATCTTCCTGCCGTGGCAGCTGCGCAACTACGCACAGCTCGCCGAAGCGGGACGACCACCGCGCCTCACTGTCGGCCCGTGGGGCCATCTCACCCGAGATATGGGCGCACCGACGGTCGCCGAGACAGTGGAGTTCTTGAAGGAGCATTTCGCCGATGCTCCGAGCAAGCGGGTAGCACCGGTGCGCGCCTATCTCACCGGCGCCGAACAATGGCACGACCTGCAAACCTGGCCACCGTCCGGCACAGCGAGCGAAACGCTGTACCTGCACGCCTCACGCAAGCTCGGCCCCGATGCCCCGGAAGGCGGCATCACCAGCTACGTCTACGACCCCGCCGATCCCACACCCGCCGTCGGCGGCCCCAGCCTGGGCCCGACCTCGAGCCCGGTCGACAACGCCGCACACGAGCGTCGCGCCGACGTCACCGTATTCCGAGGTGAGCCGCTCACCACCCCGGTCACGGTCGCCGGAGAACCGGTGGCGCGCATCAGCTTTCGATCGTCACAACCCAGCGCCGACATCTTCGTCCGGATCTGCGATCTCCATCCGGACGGGCGATCGATGACCGTGTGCGACGGTATCCGCCGCATCGGCAGCATCGCCACGACCGAGACGGATCCGGTGCCGGACGCGGACGGTTTCCGGGATGTCGAGGTGCGGCTGCGGCCCACCTTTCACCGGTTCGCGGCCGGCCACCGCATCAGCGTGCAGATCAGTTCCGGCGCCCATCCGCGATACGCCCGCAATCCCGGATCCGGCGAGCCGGCCGCCACCGCAGCCACCATTCACTCTGCGACGCAAGAGATCTCACACGCCCCCGTGTCTCCGTCGCGGATCGAACTGCCGGTGTGGTCATCGTGAGTGCCCCGGCAGTGCCCGGCTTGGAGGTGGCGTTCCGGGTGGAGGCACGCCTGGGCCCGCCGGAGGACCACGGGGTGACCCGCGCCGCGAAACGCGGTCGCTACACCGCCTATCGCCTCACCTAGACCAGATGCAGCCGAGGTGACGGCGGGAACGTGACCGGCAGTGCCGTCATCGAGCGATGGAACGGCCCAGGCCGCCAACTGATCTCACTCGGATCGACAGCGAGGCGGATTTCCGGCAGCGCGTCGAGCAGCTGATCGATCGCATCCTGTACCACCAGATACGCCACCGACCGGGCCGGACACGCATGCGGGCCCGCACCCCAGGCCAGATGCGAGCGATTACCGGTGCGATCGCCGCCCGCGATCTCGGGATCGTTATTGCACGCGGCCAGACTGATGATCACCGGTTGATTGGCAGGCAGCCAGGTGGTGTCGATCAGAATCGGCTGGCGAGGGTAGGTCATGCAGAAGTTGGCCAGCGGTGGATCGGTGAACAGCACCTCGTCGAGCGCATCGCGCGTCGACAGGCTGCCCGCGAGGATGTCGCCGCCGAAACGCTCGTCGGTGATCATCAGCAGCAGCGTGTTGGAAATCAGATTCTGCTGCGGTTCGATGCCTCCGCCGTAGAAGACGATCAGGTTGCGAACCATCTCCTCGTCGTTGAGCTTGGCCGGATGGTGGGCGAGATGCGAGGTGACATCGTCGGCGGGCGCGGCACGGCGCAGCTGCACCTGCTCCATCAGCGCCTGACTCATATGGTCCATCCCCCATGCGGCGTTCACCGTATCGAAGATCGCCGCCATCCCGGTGGCCACGCGACGGCCCAGATCCGCCGAACAGCCGACCATACGGTTCAGCACCTCGAACGCCAGCGGAAATGCGTATTGCGACACCAGATCCGCCGAACCCGACTCGCAGAACTCGTTGATCAGCGGGATGGCGATCTTCTCGACGGTGGTGTGCAATTCGTGCAGGTCGACCCGGTCGAAGGCCGCCGTGAACGCCTGCCGATACCGCGCATGCGCACTGCCCGCGCTGCGGATCACGTTCGGATACCACTCCATGATCGGCCGCACCGGGCAATCCGCGGGAACGGTTCGCTCCCACGCCCGCGGGTCGGCCGGGAAGTGGTCGGGATCGTTGAGGATCTGCAACGCGGTGTGATAGCCGATGACCAGCGTCGCCGGCACGCCGGGCGCCAGCTCGATCGGCACGATGGAGCCGAAGCGGCGGCGCATCGCCTCGTAGGCGCGATGGGGGTCGGCGACGAATGCCGGTGTGTCCAGCACGATTCGGGGGCCGTCGGTGTCGAAGGGTGTACCGGCCTGATGGACAGGGCAGCCGGGGGCCGCAGCCAGGTCGGAAGGTGGGGTTGACAAAGGGGGTGACTCCAGAGAATGAACCAACAAGCGCGGCAGGGGATTCGCCGTCAGCCGACAGCGTCACCTCGTGCTTGGTGAGGATAGGGGCTGTGGCAGCCCTCCAGCTAGCGTTTTCGAAAACGGACAGGCGTCCTGTGAGCAGAAGGCGCGCACCCTGCGGCAGCGTTATCCCACTGGTCGATTGACCACTTCGCGGGACACGGCACCCACCTGGCTACACCCAGCGGGTCGGACCCCGCCGTGCATATCGTCCAGACGTCCCGGACGAGAGAGAGGTGCGCCCGAAGGCGAACGCTGTGGTCTGAATTTTTCGTGCAAACCTCGGCCGATTAGTGAGTTTTCCGCGTAATCAGCGCGAGTTTGCACGAATAATTCACCCACAACGACGGCTCAGTCGAGCCATCGCGAACCTGACCGGGTCCTGGCCGACGCTGCTGCCGTATCGAGAGCCTCGCGCGCCCCTCTGCGCTGCGTCGAATCAGTCCACCTCGTCCAGTGCCGACAGCGCTGCACTCGCCGCGAGCCCGGCCAGGCAGCCAGGGAAACAATCACGGTGGATTTCCCACAATCGGCGAGCGCAGTCTCGTTCGAGGTGAGTGGGCTCCCAGGTGCAGTCGTTCAACGGTGGTGGTTCTACGGCATACGGTTTCGTTGTTCCGGCGAGCCACAACCGAGGTGGTGCGACGGTGGCCAGATCGAAGTCGGCGCTCACACGTTCAGGCCGATCGTCGACGTGGGCCAGGTCGTAGACGAGGACGGCCGACGCGTCCATCCCCGACGCGATCGCGAGGATGTCGCCGAGCGGGTCGCGAACACCCTCGGGCGGACGCAGCGTGCACAGCCAGCGAAACCCGAGATGATGAGCAAGACATTGGATTTCGATGTCGTGCCGCGCTGTGTCGGTCCCCGAGATCTCCGTACGCACCAACCCGACAGCCTTGCTGCGCGCCACCGACATCACCGCCAGCGCACCGGCGACATCCCGCAGAGCCGCAATCGATTCCGTCTCCTCCCTGGCGGGGTCCAACCCCTTCATGCCCCTCTCCTTCTCGAAAGATGTTCGAACAGCGGCACGCCTGGCCCGGCCAGGAAGCCGGTGGCGAGGCCCCTCCCCCGGGCCGGATTCCGCGCCGCGATCAGGCAAGGAGGCGGCGACAGGTTCTTCGGACGCAGGCGCAGGCATGGGACTCGTATTTCTCATCGGCGGTTCTCCCTTTTGGTCACCGGTGAGCAGCCGGCCGAAGCAGCTATGTCCGCCCAGAAATCGCGCTTGACGCTGTCCCACAATCGATTCCACTTCGGATGGAGCTCACGCGCCTGCGCCAGGTCCGTGCCGGGCGCGAACCGCCGGATCTGTTCCGGAGTTGCGCCGGCGTCGAATACGGCCGATATCTCGATGCGGCCACGTGGGTCCCGCGTCGATCGCCATACGGCACGCAATCCCTCCGCCTCGGTGATACGCTCACCAACTGCCGCGTGATCCTCTCCGCGCATGCGCGCCAACGGGTTTGCCTGCCCCGGGCGTTCCACTCGATCTGCTGTCATCACTGGCGATGCCTTGGTTCGATGGGAGGGGCCGACGGCTGTTCAGCACGCCCCGCCCCAGATGCAGTCCCAGCATAGCGAATTCGTCGTGAACCGACAAGCAAGTGTGGATAATCCGCTGGGATTCATCAGAAGTCCAAGCTCGTCGTCCCAGAACCCCGCGGTGTCCATCCACAACCCCGGACCGCCGCATCCAAAGGAGGCAGCTCGTCATGGTGGATATCAGTTCGACGCTCCCCCGCCGTCAGCTCGGCCGGTATCTACGGGAGCTCCGTCAGGGATCCGGCCTGACGATCGCGGAGCTCGCGCGCCGCATCGAACGCGGCGCCACCACGGTCCAGCGGCTGGAGACCGGCACCGCCGACCGGATCCGGCTGTGGGACGTCGACGCGATCTGCCAAGTCTGCGGCGCGGACGACACGACCACCGAAGCCCTCAAAGGGCTTGCGCAGCAGGGAAACAGTAAGAGTTGGTGGCATCAGTACGGGGATCTGATCCCGGTCAGCTTCGATGTCTACATGGGCTTGGAAGCGGCTGCCGCAAAGCTGATTTCATTCCAAGAACTCATTCCCGGTCTGCTTCAGACACCCGACTACGCGCGAACCGTCACCCGGCAGGCGCATCCGACGGAATCGGACGGCGAAATTGCCCGCAGGGTCGAGATGAGGGTGCGACGCCAGGTACTGCTGACCAAGAAGTCGGATCCCGTCCCGGCCGACATCATCCTCGACGAGTCGGCGCTGCAACGGGTCATCGGGAACCGGCGAATCATGGACGCACAACTGCGCTACCTCGCCGATGCGGGAACTCGGCCGAACATCCGAATCCGAGTCCTGCCGTTCGCCGCCGGCCTCCCGCTGGGCGACTTGACCGGTCCTTTCACCATCCTGAGTTTCGGAGAGCCCGGGGACGGCCGGCCGGCCGAACCTCCCGTCGTCTACGCCGAGGGCTACACGGGAGCCATGTACTTCGACGATGCGGACCTCGTGCGGCGGTATCACCGCGCGCACGCTGCGCTGGGGCAGGTAGCGTTGAATGAGCAGGACAGCAGGAAATTGCTGCGGGACAAGGCAAGGGAGTTCGCGAAGTGAGCGCTGATCTATCCATGGCTCGCTGGTTCAAGAGCAGCCACAGCGGCGGCAGCCAGGACTGTGTCGAGGTGGCATTCCTCGCCGACGGCTCGGTCGGTGTGCGCGACTCGAAGAACCCGACAGGACCCGCACTCGCCTTCGCTCCGGCGGACTGGGATGCCTTCACCGCGACCGTAAAGCACGGCGGGCTCATCGCGCCGACCGCATAGCGGCCCGGCCGCGCACATACGCAATCACGTCGCCCGGCTAGGAATTGCCGTGCGTTTCGTAGGCCACGAGCCTACGAAACGCGTTCCGGCACATATTGATAGAACCGAGCAGAGCCGGCGGATGAGCACCGAAACCCGACGTGTTCTTCCGACCCCGCCATAACCGTGCTGCACCGCGCCAACTACATCCTGACCGGCGCCCTGCCCGCCACCGCCGGGATGTGGTGACCATCGATCCCGTTTTCGATCAGTATCCCCTGGTCCGATCTCGAGCTCTGAGTCGAGTGTGACGGCCTGGGCGTAAGTACCCTCCAGACTGGACGACCTCAACCGCAGCGGCGACAGACCGCGCCCGGATTCGGCTCCTGAGTTGCCTGACTACCCCTCGGGATAGAACAGGAACAGCGTGCACCCCGTCTCGCTCGCCGGAACGTGCCAGCTTCCCGCCGGGGCATGGATGAAGGTGCCCGCCGAGTAATCCCGGGCGCCGTCGTTGAAGATGCCGGTCAGGATGAAGACCTCCTCGGGCCCGGGTTCGTGCACGTCGCGGCGGGGCCAGGAGGTGCCGGGGTCCATTTCCAGCACATGGGCGTGGGCGCCGTTGTCGCCCTTCCACAGTTGGCGCAGGCGGATGCCGGGGAAGAGTTCGCGACTCGGAGCGTCGGCGACGTCGGTCCAGGTGTAGCCGGGCTGGGAGAGGATTTCGGGGTTCATATCTGTCACGGTGCCGGATGCGGCGAGACCCGGACAGTGTCTGAGTCGACGTCGAGGGGTACATTCTTGCCATGCATCGTGTGGTGGCATTGGTGCGACCGGTGCAGTCGACGTTCGAACTCGGTTGCGCTGTCGAGGTTTTCGGTACCCAGCGAGATGGGGTGCCGCAGCACTACGAGTTCGAGGTATGTACGGAAGCGCCGGGGGCGGTGCCGACGACGGCAGGTTATGCGATATCGGTGACGCGGGGATTGGCGGCGCTGGACTCGGCGGACACCGTGATCATTCCGGGATGGCTGCCGGTGGAGACGCCGCTGTCGGGACCGGTGCGGCGGGCGTTGCTCCGGGCGCACGGCCGTGGGGCGCGGCTGGTCACGATCTGTTCGGGAGTGTTCGCGTTGGCGCGGACCGGGCTGTTGGACGGGCGTTCGGCGACGACGCATTGGGCGCGGGCCGGGCAATTGGCGCGGGAATTTCCGCAGGTTCGGGTGGAGCCGGATCGGCTGTATGTCGACCACGGCGATGTGGCCACCAGCGCGGGGGCGGGTGCGGGAATCGACCTGTGCCTGCACCTGGTTCGCGCGGATCACGGGGCCGCGCATGCCGCACTCATCGCGCGGCACATGGTGATGCCGCCGCACCGCGATGGCGGTCAGGTTCAGTACGCGCCGCCCTCGCCGGTCGAGGACGGATTCGACGGTTTGCTGGAGTGGGCCGAGGCGCGGCTCGAGACATCGTTGTCGGTGGCCGATATGGCCGCGCATATCAACGTCTCGCCACGTACGCTGGCGCGCCGGTTCGCCGATCAGGCCGGCACCAGTCCGGGTGGGTGGTTGCTGGAGCGTCGGGTGGCGCGGGCGCGAGTTCTGTTGGAGGACACGGACTTACCGGTCGATGCCATCGCGGTCCGGGTGGGTCTGGGCTCGGCGGTCAATCTGCGTCGGCGTTTTCACGACCAGGTCGGCACCACACCGGGCGCGTATCGGCGCGCGTTCCGAACTCCGGCCGCAGGTAAAACGTAGATACTGCCGCCGAGAGGAGCAGACTCCGGCAGTTCGTCGTGATCGAGAAGTTCCGCAACGAGGGTTTCGTCGGGTGTGGCCGGGTAGACCGCCAGTGTGAACATCGGCGGACCCGGCGACCGCGAGACAGTTCGTACGACCGGCACGCATGGCGGCTACTCGCTGACACTCAGCGATCTCACGCTGCGCAACGCCGATCTGCGTACTCGGTGTGCGGCGGCCGCGGCCGCCGGCTTCACCGGCATCGGGCTTTCGGTCGAGCACTATCGTGCGGCGTTGAAGGACCATTCGAACCCCGCCGATATCTCCGCCGTGATCGCTGAGCACGGTCTCGAAGTGAACGAAGTCGAGCTGGCCGCCCACTGGGCGGATCCGGCCGCATTCTCCGCGGACGAACTCGAATCCGACCGCATCGTGGTGCGGATGGCGGCCGTACTCGGCGCCAGCCGAATCCACACGACCATATCGCAGCATTTCCCGTTGGAGACCCTGGCACGTGGGTTGCGCGAATTGTGCCACCGCGCCGCCGATGCGGGGGCCTGCGTCGCCCTCGAGTACATGCCGTACGCCGCGATCGATTCCGCGACCTGCGCCTGGCAGGTGATAGAGGCATCCGGCGCGGACAACGCCGGACTCCTCATCGATGCCTGGCATTGGGAGCGCGCCCACACCGCCGACGAACCGGATTCCGCACTGCGGGCCATTCCGGCGGAGCGGATGGCGGCGATCCAATTGTGCGACACCCTGCCCGAACCGTTGTCCGACCTTCGCCGCGAGGCGCTGCATTGTCGCCGGCTGCCCGGTCACGGTGCGGCCGCGCTCATTCCGATGTTGCGCAGGCTCGCACGCCACGGTGTCCGGGCACCGATCGCGGTCGAAGTCGTGTCCGATGACCTGGACGCGCAGGATCCGTACGTCACTGCCCGGCAGGCTTACACCACTTCGCGACGCGTTCTGCGGGACTCCGGCTGGCCCGTTTCGTCCGTCCGCAGATCGGTGCGGTGAGCGCGCCGGACCACAAGATCGGCTGCCATCAGGATTCGTGCGCCGTCCGGTGAACCGGAATTTCGCGATGCCCATTGGTCACAATGCTCGGAATCGGCCGCAGCTCAGCAGGATCCACCGCGAGTTCCATATCGGTAAACCGCTCGAACAGACCCGGAAGCGCTATCGCCGCCTCCAACCGCGCCAGCGGCGCCCCCAGACAATGATGCACCCCGTACCCGAACGCGAGGTGTTCCTTCGACCGCCGCCCGGCATCGAACACATCGGCATTGTCGCCGTGCACTTTTCGATCCCGCCCCGCACCCGCCAACGACGCGATGATCACGTCACCCCGGTTGATCCGCACTTCCGGGAAGTCGGAATTACCGGCGATGTCGATGTCCTCCACCGCGAAACGCATCGGCATATGCGCCAGCGGTGCGTTCCATCGCAGTCCTTCTTCGATCACCTCGGACCACGACGTTTGTTCCGCGATGGCGGCCTTCCGTTGGTCCGGATGGGTGAGGAGACCGACGATGCTGTGGTCCAACAGATTCGCGGTGGTTTCGTGACCGGCCGTAATGATCAGCAGCAGTGTGTCACGCAACTCCTGCTCATCGAGCCGCGATCCGTCCGCGTCGTCGTGGGCGTTCATCAACACGGTCGTGAGGTCGTCGCCGGGATTCTCCCGCTTGTGCCGCAGCAGTTCTTCCATGAGGACGAACAGCGCGCCGAAATGCGCACCGACTTCGGCGGGGGCGAGGCTGGTATCGAGAATTCCGTCCGCGTGGATGCGCAGTTGTTCATCCATCCCGGCCGGAACACCCATCAGTTCGCCGATGACGCGAATCGGCAGCTCGGTGGCGAAACCCGCACGCAGATCGACGATTTCGCCGTCGGGGACAGCAGACAACTCGTCGAGCAGTTCGGCGACGAACGCGTCGATCCGCGGCCGGAGCGCCTGAGTGCGTTTGTTCGTGAACGCCGGCGCCACGAGTTTGCGCAGCCGCTGATGCTGCTCGCCGTAGGTGGTGAGCATATTTCTGGCCGCCACCCACGGAAACATCACCCACTCGGGCCCGATCTCGCCGTCGATGAACCGCGGCCAGTGCTGGTGTGCGTCCTTGGAGACGCGCGGATCGGTGAGCAGCCGCCTGAGGATGGCGGCGTCGGTGACCGACCAGGCCGGTACGCCGCCGGGAAGCACCACCTCGGCCACCGGGCCGCGAGCGCGGACGCGGGCCAGCTCGCCCTGGATGTCGGCGGCGCTGGGATCCAGCACCAGCGGCTGCGTATCTGTCATCGGAGATCCTCCATCAGGTGAGACGCATCGGCGGGCATGCGGGAAACACCACCGGCAGGGCTGCCAAGGCGCGGTGAAACTGCCCAGTTCTCCAACTTAGTTGCTGCGCAGGAACTTCCGGGCGAATATCCGGAAGCGCATCGAGCAGCAAATCGATGGCCTGCCGCGCGATCGTCTGCGCGAGCGGCTGCGCCGGGCACGAGTGCGGGCCGACTCCCCACGCCAGATGAGACCGGTTCCCTCGCCGGTCGCCGCCGACGATATGCGGATCGGTGTTGCATGCCGCCAAGCTGACGACCACCGGCTGATCGGCCGGCAACCACACGTCGCCGATGAGTTGCGGCTGTCTCGGATACGTCATGCAGAAATTGGCCAGCGGCGGATCCGCGAACAGAACCTCGTCGATGGCATCGCGGGTATCCATGGCACCGCTGAGCACGTCGCCGCCGTACTCTTCGTCGGCCATCAACAGCAGCAGGGTGTTCAGGATCAGATTGCAGGTCGGCTCCGTGCCCGCCGAGAACAGCAACGCGGCCTGGTTCACCATCTCCATGGGATCCAGGCCCTCCGGGTGGGTCAGCAGTCGCGAGGTGAGATCGTCACCGGGACGCTCGCGCTTCTGCTCGACCACCGCGAGCAGCGCCTCGATGAACCGCTGCTGACCTTCTTCGGCGCCGACCCCGTCCAGCATCGCGGCCATCCCCTGATAGGCCGCCGATGCGGCGTCTTCGGGAAAGCCCATCAGCTCACTGAGAACCCGAAAGGTCAGCGGGAAGGCGTAATCCATCCGGAGATCGGCGGTGCCGCGCTCGCAGAAGGAGTTGACGAGAGCGTCGGCGGCGCGTGCGACCGCGCCGTGCACCTTGTGCAGGTTGACGGTGTCCAGCGCGTCGGTGATCGTGCGCCGGTAACGGGCATGTTCGGCACCCGCGGTGCGCAGGGCGTTCTGCCGATAGCCGAGCATCGGCGTCACCGGGCAGTCCGGCGGAGCGTTCTTCTCCCATCGGCGCGGATCGGCGGGAAAGCGAGCCTCGTCGTTCAAAATCTGCAGTGCCGCTTGATATCCGATCACCAGAGTGGCCGGCACCCCGGGCGCCAGCTCGATCGGTACCAGCGGCCCACGGCGGCGCATGGATTCGTAGGCGCGGTGCGGGTCCGCCGCGAAGTCGGTGGAATCGAGCCGGATCTGCGGTTCCGCGGAGCGCGCCGGAGAGCCGTGGCCGGACGTCCGGCCGCTGTGGTGCACCGCGTTTGCGTCGTTCAGCATGCGTCCCCCGCGTGTGATGTTGCGTGTCCTGTCCGATGTCCTGCGAGATTGCCTGCCATTCGTTGTATGGGCACGGCGGACACCCTAGCGGAAACCGTTGTACTTCAATGTTTTTGACGAAACAGTCAGCGAGGTAGCTTGTTGCGTGCAGGTAGCTGCTCGGCGGCGAGCGTTACTGCTCCTCGCTCGGCTCCCGCATCAGCTCGGCGAGCCGGTCCCACGCCGGCGATGACGCACCGGGTTGCGACCGGACCGCCAGGCGGGCGATGGTCGCATCGTGATCCGGCACGTCGCTCGCTCCATTGTGTCTGCGCCCGAACCATTCTCGCGTCCGCGCCGCCAACTCGGGGAGCCGCGGATCCGCCGGGGAGCAATCGTAGACGGCGTCGTAGTCGAGATAGATGGCGCGGAATTCGGGATCGGTGAGTAATTCGCGCTTCTCGGCGATCCACGCGGCGGCCGCTGCGGGTGAGGCGGTCTGCATGAGGATCCAACCGTCTCGTTCCAGCTGGATCTGCCGCTCGCTGACGCCGAGTTCGCGCAGCTCGTCGAGATGATCGGCGACGTCCGCGGACACGTAGAGGCGGTCGCCGCCGCGCAGCTGCGTGAGTTGTTCCCGGGTGCGCCGCAACTGCTCGATACGGTGTTCGAGGTCGTGGTCGATCTCGGTGAGGGCCGCCGAAAGGGCGCCCGGGTCGGCATCGAGCAGATCCTTGACGCGGGCCAGCGGCACCCCGGCGTGCGCCAGTGTCCTGATCTTGACCAGGTCGATCGCGTGCTGCGCGGTGTAGCGGCGATAACCCGAGGCGTCGCGGTCGGGTTCGGCGAGCAGGCCGCGCTGGTGATAGTGGCGCACGGCCTTGACGGTCACGCCCGCATAGTCCGCGAGCTGTCCGATCGTGAGCATACCGACATCCTTCCGCGCGCCCGGGCGGTCAGGAACGCCGGGTCAGGCGGCCGCCGGCATTGCGGAAACGGGCACGGCCGTCGCGAATGTCGTGGTAGGAGACCAGCAGCAGTCGCAGGTACCCGTCGAAGATTTCCGGCGGATAGCCCACCGGCGCGAACAGACCGGGCCGGACCGGAACATACCGTTGCGGCGGTGCCGAGGTCGCACCCCCGGCGAATGCGGTGAAGATGCGTTCCTGCGTCGCGTCGTCGGGTTCGTAGGTCACGCGCTCCTCGAGCTGCCCGTCGACGATGTCGACATCGACGCGGAGCTGGCCCGACCGGTAGGTGCCGGCGTACGGGGTGAGGTCGAACTCCGCGTCGAATTCATCGATGAGCGTGGGGATTTCGATGTCCAGATGTTCGGTCAGCAGCCACCGCAGCAGCCGGTCGTGCAGCACGATCGCTCCGGATGTGTTGCCGAAGGCGGTGAATACCAGGTCGTATTCGGGGACCACACACAGAATGGACACCCCTCCCGGTGACGCGCCCGACATCGCCAGCACCGTGGTGTCGCCGAGCGGATATCGCACCCAGCCGAGTCCCATCGGCGGGACGTTCGGAGTGTGCATATCGTGGGCGACTCGCCGCATCGTCGCCGTCGATTCCGCGGACAGGACCCGCGCACCGGTGGGCGCGACGCCACCGGCGAGGTGGGTGCGTCCGAACGCCAGCAGGTCGGCGACCGTGCCGATCGGGGTGCCGCCGGCCGGTCCCCAGGTGTCGGGGAGCATGAACATACCGGTCGGCGCGACACTCCCGGTGTCGGGATCGATGAAGTGGCCGACCGCCGTGCTGCGCAGAATCGCTTGTCGCGCAGAGGTACTCGACGTCGTCATGCCGACCGGGTCGAACAACTCCCGTTGCAGCAGGTCCGGGTAGGGCGTCCCGGTGACCACCTCGAGCAGACGGCCCGCCACGATCATGCCGCCGTTGGAGTAGCTGAGCTGCTCGCCGGGTGCGAACAGGGTGCCACACTGCGCGAGGCCCTCGACGTAGTGTCGCAGCGCGTCGCGGCCCTCGGCATCGGGGAAGAACAGGTCCGCGTCGATACCGTTGGTGTGGGAGATCAGGTGCCGGACCAGGATTTTGTCCGCGGCATCCGGTTCCGCGAGCAAGAATTCGGGCAGGTAGTCCACCACCGGCGCATCGAGTTTCAGCAGTCCGCGTTCGACCTGTTGCAGTACCAGCGTGGTGGTGAGCACCTTGGTGACGGAACCGAAGAGGAACCCGGTGTCCTCGCGCATCGGGGCGCCGGTGGCGAGGTTCGCGGTGCCGTGCGAGACGAGAATCTGTTCGCCCGCGTGGTAGATACCGGCGACGTAGCCGGGGACCTGGTCCGATTCGCAGAAGGTTTCCACCTGCGAGCGGATCCGGTCGGCGATGGTGTGCAGTGCGTTGTCGTTCATGCGGACCATCGTCGAACCCTGCCCCTGGGTCAAGGTCAAGCCGGAGGCGGAAATTGTTCGACGCTATGACGCGGGGGTCTCCGGGCTCAGCTCATAGGCCTTCCGGACCATCGGCGACCGCTCCCCGACCCGGTCGGTGGTACGACGCCTCCACACCGAGTCGAACTGCTCGCGCAATTCACGGGATGTGGTAGACACATCCGCCCATTCCGAGGTAATCCCGGAACTCACAGATCAGATTGCTCAGCGCATTCGCCGAGCCCGAGGCCGAACCCGTGCCGGTCGTGTCGGCGGATGCCGACGGCGCGGCCGCGAGCGGCAGCGCCAGGGCGGCAGCGGTCACGACGGTGACGGCGAATCGCTTGCTCATGAGACTTCTCCGTATCGATGAGTGTCAGGGCTGACTCCGGCCCCCACTTCGAAGAGTAAGAAGCCCTCGGAGTGCGAAACAGCCCCGAGTTTCCAGGTCTGGTGACCTTGGTGATTCGGGTCGCAGAGCGCACTGGCCGGGCGGGTGGCGGGATAGCCTGGGCCTCGAGGGAGGGCACCATGATGATCGATTTCGTTCCGGACAAGAGTCTGTATCCGTTCGAGTCGCGTTGGTTCGACTCGTCGGCCGGGCGCATGCACTACATCGACGAGGGGTCCGGGCCGACGATCCTGTTCTGCCACGGGTCCCCGACGTGGAGTTTCCTCTATCGCCATATCGTCACCGAGCTGCGCGATCGATATCGGTGTGTCGCGGTGGATTATCCGGGGTTCGGATTGTCCGAACGGCCTTCCGATTTCGGATATACGGTCGCCGAACTCACCGTGGTGCTCGGCGAGCTGATCGATCATCTCGGGCTCGACGAGTTCATCGTCATGGGACAGGATTGGGGCGGGCCCATCGGGTTGGGCGCGGCGGTCGCGCGGGCGGATCGGGTGCGGGGAATCGTGTTGGGTAACACGGTGTTCTGGCCGATCGAAGCAAAAGCCAACAAGGCGTTCAGCGTGATAATGAGCAGCCGTCCGATGCAGCGCCGAATACTCGAGCAGAACTTTCTCATCGAGCGCGTACTGCTCTCGGAATTGGGGCGCACGCTCACCGCGGCGGAAGCCGAGCATTATCGCGCGGTGCAACCCACCGCGGCGGCGCGTTGCGGACTTGCGGTGATGCCCAGGGAAATTCGTGCTGCGACTCCACTGCTGGAGCAGCTTTCCCGAGACGTTCCCACGCGCCTCGGGGACAAGCCGGCGCTGTTGGTGTGGGGGATGCGCGACCCCGTGTTCCGGCCGAAAACGTGCATTCCGCGCATACGCGCCGCCTTCACCGATGTCGAAACGGTCGAACTCGCCCGTGCTCGTCACTTCATCCAGGAGCACGCGCCGAATGAGATCGCGACGGCCATCGCGAATCGTTTTCCGTAAGTGTTCCGCGGCAGAGGCGTAGCCCTCCAGGCTTTACCGGCGCGCCGTCCGACACTCCGCGCGGCGAACCGAACTATACGAAGACCTGCGCGGCTGTCGGTCGAACAGCTTATTGTGGACGCCGACCAGCCCCGCGATAATCGGTAGCCGATCTGCGGCAAGTCGGCCGACCACTCGAACCTGATGAGACCGAGAAGGTTTCGGAAAGCGTGCGATGAACAGGCGTGCAGTTGTTTCACCGTTCGTCACGATGTCGATCTGCCTGCTGACGATGGGCGTTGTCGGGTGCGGTGGTTCGGCCGGCGAGGCGGTCGGCGACAACGAGGCGGTCGGTGACGTGCGGAGTGTCGGGACAGCCTCGCCCGCAGGCACATCGGCTGCGTTGTCGAATATGGCGATGCCCGGCGTGGCAGTGGCCGATGCCCGGTCGTACGCGGCCAACTCCGGCGGGATCGACGGTTACTACTTCACCACTCCGGCCGGGCGATGGCATTGCGCGATCGTCGTCGGCGGTGACCCACATATGGCCGGATGCCAGCCCGCGACGAACACCGGCGCGGGGATCGGCGTGAAAGGCGCTCCGACGGTGGAGAGCCACTACTCCCACAAACAGGTCCCGCCCGACACGATCATGATCGAGCGGGGCAGCCAACCGCGTTTCGCGGTACTGGGGCAAGCGGTGTTCCGGCAGGCGCCGAACGAGGCAAAAGTGTTGCCTTACAACACATCCCTGTCGGCCGACGGCTTCACCTGCACCGCCCGAGACTCCGGCGTGTCGTGCCGAGACGATGCCTCCGGAAAGGGGTTCACCTTCTCCACCGAAGGCTTTGCGATGAACTGAGCCAGCACGTACAACCACCAGGCGGTAGGCGAGAACAGCCGGCTACGACGGCGATCGAACGGCGAAATCTGGTGCTCGCAACTCCGGACCTATCGGACTCCCCTGGGCCCGAGGGTAATTCCATACCTCACCGTACCCGGCGATCGAGCCACCCTCCGGCCCACGAACCAGCTCACCAGCCGTTCGTCGGCGAACCGGTTCAGACCTCGGAGACGAAGCCGCGCAGTGCGACCACCCGCCGGCCGTCGACCTCCAGTTCCGCGATCCCTCGTTCGGTCGGGGTGCGCACACTGACGGTCACGAATCGGCCCGCCGCGATGGTCTTGCCGACCTCGAGTCCGCGCACCCGCTTGACGAATTCGGCATGGCCCACATCGGAACCGGCCGGCCATTCCACCACCGCGCCAGGGCTCAGCACCGCGCGTACACCGGCGACGTCACCGCGACCGGCTGATTCCAGCAATCCGGTGGCGGCGCGTTTGCCCGCCGCGCCGACCCGGAGGAAACCGCGGCTGAAACCCACAGCGCCACCGATGCCTTGGTTTCCGAGCAGCTGCGGCGCGAGTTTCGTGGCCGCGGCGAGCCCGCGCCCACCGGCGGCGAGCAGTTGACCGACCATCACCGGCAGCTCCCAGTGCGCGTAGAGGCGGGCGATCTTCCATTCGCCGCCGACGCGTGTCAGGTCGTAGCGCAGGTGCATCGGCACGTGCAGGGTCACACCGGTGGACATGGTGGTGTCGAGGACGAGGTCGCGGAAGACCGTGGCACCGCGTACGACGTCGTGATCGACATGAAAGGCGATGTCGTTGGGGCCGATGAAGGTGTCGTAGAAGCGTTCGATCGCCGCTCGGCCGATGTGCGGGCGCGAGCCGACCGGATCCTCGACCCGGCCGTCGGGTGCGAACAGATCCACCCAGGCCGCACGATCGTGCACCGCGACCGCCTGCGGGGATCGTTCCACCGTGGCGAGCAGTTCCGCCGCCGACGCGTTCGCGGACATCGTTCCTCCAGACTCTCGACTGCCCACAATCTATAACGCGTTCCAGTTTCATACCGGGTAACCAGCGAACCTCCGGCAAGTGCGCGTGACGGATCTCGCGATGATCGAGCCGCGCCCCGGGCGTACGGTGACCGGTATGCAGGTCGGGCAACCCAGCAGAACCGCGATGGCCACCGCACAGTCGCGGGCCTATCACCAACTCGCCGATGAACCGCGGATCTTCACCGATCCGCTGGCGGTGCGGATCGTCGGCGAGGAAGCGGCTCGCGACAATCCCTTCGACAAAGGGATCGATCCGGAACTGGCCCGGCGCCGCCGGTTGTTCCTCGCCACCCGCAGTCGCTTCGCCGACGACACCGTCGCGGAGGCGGTAGCCGGCGGAACCCGCCAGGTGGTCGTGCTCGGCGCGGGTATGGACACCGCCGCCTACCGCAATCCCCACCCGGATGTGCGGTTCTTCGAAGTCGACCACCCCGACACGCAGGCGTGGAAGCGAAACCGGTTGTCCGAAGCGGGAATCGAGGTTCCCCACTCGATGACCTTCGCTCCGGTGGACTTCCACCGCGACGATCTCGCCGACGCGCTGGCAGAGGCGGGACTGGATCGTGCCCGCAGCGCGGTCTACGTCTGGCTCGGCGTGGTGGTCTACCTCGAACACGACGCCATCGCCGAGACGCTGCGCTACATCGCCGGCCAGGGTGGCGGTGCGGACCTGGTGTTCGATTACTCCTACCCACCCGACGCGGGCCAGCAGGCTCGCGGGAAACGCGTTGCGGCCGTGGGGGAACCGTGGGTGAGCTTCTTCACCGAAGAGCAGATGCGGAGCGAACTGGAGTCGGCCGGATTCACCGACATCGAGGACCACTCGGGGATCGCGCTGGTGCGGTCCTATGCCGACCTCCCCGCCGACGGACCGGCGCTCCCGGGCCCGCATCTCGTTCGCGCGAGAACCGCTGTGAACGACTGAGTCGACCGGAGGCTCCCGAAACCGGCTGCGGCACTGCGCGCACCGCCCTCTTCGCGCCCCTCGGAACAAATCTCCGGCAGACGGCGGTTGCCCCGAGAGATAGCAGAATGCGAACTCGGGAGGTGCGATGCTGGCGATCGGATTCGAGGAGCCGGGTGGTCCGGAAGTACTGAAACCGGTCGAGGTGCCCGAACCGCACGCCGGTCCCGGCGAGGTGCGGATCCGGGTGGCGGCCGCGGCCGTGAACCCCTCCGACACCGTGACCCGCTCCGGCATGGCACACGATCGCTACCGGGAGGTGACGCCGCCGTACGTCCCCGGCTGGGACGCCGCGGGAATCGTCGACGAGGCCGCCCCCGAGACGGGCTGGCACAGCGGCGACCGGGTCGTCGCGATCACGCTACCGGTACTCGCCGGTGGCGGTGCCTATGCGGAGAAGATCGTGGTACCCGCGGGCCAGGTGGCGCGCCTGCCCGAGGGGAGCGACTTCGTCTCCGCCGCAACGCTTCCGATGAACGGCCTCACCGCCTGGTTCGCCCTGGACGCGCTCGACCCGCGCGCCGGGCGCACCATCGCGGTGACAGGGGCGGCCGGTGCGGTCGGCGGGTACGTGATCCAGCTGGCCAAGACGCGCGGCTACACCGTGATCGCGGACGCGAAACCGGCCGATGAGCAGCTGGTCCGCGATTTCGGCGCGGATGTCGTCCTACCGCGCGGCGAGGACCTCGCCTCTCGCATCCGCGCCCACGCTCCCCACGGTGTGGACGCGCTGATCGACACCGCGCTCCAAGGCGATGCGGTGCTCGCGGCGGTGCGCGACGGCGGTGCGTTCGTCATCCTGCGGCCCGCGGCCTTGGGTGGCGGAGCCACGCCGGAGCGCGGCATTTCGGTCCACCTCGTGATGGTCGCCGACCATCTGGACGAACCACATGCGCTGAGCGAATTGAGCCGCCTCGCCTCCGAAGGCGCACTCACCCTGCGCGTGGCCCGGACCTTCCCCGCCGACCACGCCGCCCGAGCGCATGAGCTGCTCGAAGCCGGCGGTGTCCGGGGCCGGATCGTCCTCGAATTCTGAAGAGCGCGGTACTAGTTCCGCGGCGGCAACGGAGGTAGTTCGAGGTTGTCGCGGAACGTCTCGCCCACGTAGCCGGAGCCGACGATGCCGCGGCGGCGAAGTTCGGGGAGCAGGCCCGCGAGCAGGAAGTCGCGGTTGCGCGGGTCGTCGAGGCCGCCGAGGCCGATCACGTCCAGGACGCCGGCGTCGTAGCGTTCCTGAATCGCGTCGGCGAGTTGTTCGGGAGTGCCGGCGGCGGCCCAGTGGCCGGTGTCCTTGGCGGCGATGATCAACTCGCGCAACGTTTTTCCGGAACGAGCCAGCGCGGTGAAGATCTCCACGCGGCCGCGGCGCCGGTTCACCGCCTGCACATCGGGCAGCAGCGAGTCCGGGATCGGCCGGTCCAGCGGCAATTCGGACAGGTCGATCTCGCCGCCCAGCATGTCGGCCAGCGCGTGGCGGCCCGCCTCGAAATCGGTGGCCTCGGCACGTTCACGAACCAGTCGCCGCGCCTCCTCCTCGGTGGCGCCGTAGGTGGTGTGCAGCGAGCTGAAGATGTAGGGCAGCCCCTCGGCGCGGCCCAGATCCGCCGCGCGCGTGCGAATTTTCTTCGTGTAGGTGAGCGCGTCGTCGAGCGTCGCCAGTGAGGTGAACACCACCTCGGCGAACCGGGCGCCCAATTCCACGCCGCCCTCGGATTGTCCCGCCTGGAACTGCACCGGGCGTCGCTGCGGCAGCGGCGGAATGTTCAGGGGGCCGCGCACGGTGAAATAGCGTCCGGCATAGTCGATCGGGCGGACCAGCTCGGCATCCAGAGCCGCGCCGCCGTGGCCGTCCGGCGTGAGCGCGCCCGGCTGCCAGCTGTCGAACAGCGCGTTCGCGACTTCGAGGACTTCGGTCGCGCGGGCGTAGCGTTCCTCCGGGCTCGGCAGGTCCCCGGCGCCGTAGTTCTCCTCGCCCAGAGAGGAGGTCACCGCATTCCACGCGGCGCGCCCGTTGCTGATGTGGTCGAGCGTCCCGAACAGTCGCGCCAGGTTGTAGGGGTGATGGAAAGTCGTTGTGACCGTGGCGATCAGGCCCACATGCCGGGTCACCGCGCTGAGGGCGGACAGGAAGATCAGCGGTTCCTGCGCCCCGATGGCGCCCTGCGCGCCGAAACTCAGCAGATCCGCCGCGAACAGGGCGTCGAAGCGGTGTTCCTCGGCGAGTTTCGCGACCCCCAGGGCGTCGTCGAGCGTCGAGCGCCGCGGATCGATCGCGGCATCGTAGATTTTCGGCGAACCACTGACCCCGGTCACGATCTTCAGCGGCCGGCGTCGCGCACTGCTACCCATCCCCCGACGGTATCGATAGCCGTCCTCGTCGCCACCGGTTGCATTCAGCCGGATCATTTCGGTCGAATCGGGAATTACGTTGCGAGCCTGATTGTTTCACCTCGGCCGCTGCCGAGGCGACCTGCTCACGCTCCCGAGGGGCGCGGCGCCGGGCCGGGTGGAAGTTCCGGCCCCACCGCCGTGAGGCTTCCCGGCCGGCGTCCCTTACCCCAGCCGATTTCGCGCCGATACGCGCCGATGTGCTCACGCGGGACCTCCTGTTGCGGCGGCAGCGGTGTGGATTGCGGGTCCACGTACAGCGCGTCGGTCGGGCAGTACGCCTCACACATGAAACAGGTCTGGCAATCGGATTGCCGTGCGATGACCGGGATTCCGTCATCTCCACGCTCGAAGACGTTCGTCGGGCAGACGTCGACACATTTGTCGCACGCGATACAGGCCGGAGCGTGAACCAGTTCGATCATCAGGCCACCGCCGCGACCGCGGGGGCATCGGCCGACCGCAGCGCGGCCGCCACCGTCCACACCTCGTCGAGCCCGCCGCTGAGGATGTGGTGGTGCTGTGCGGGATCCAGCTCCGGATGGTCGGCCCGTTTGCTCATACCGCGAGATTCGGTGCGCGCCAATGCCGATCGGTACATCAGCCGTCCGACCGCGGTGATCGCGGCGGCCTCGCGCGCCCGCACGCGGTCTGCGCCGGTGGCCCGCAATCCCGCGGCCGCCTCCGTCCACACCGCGTCCAGGGCGGCCAACGCCGGACGGACCCGGTCGCCGTGGCGCAGATAGTTCTTCTCCACCGGCAGCAGTTCGGCGCGGGCCGCGGCGAGTACCTCGTCCGCACCGACGCGCCCGGATCCGTTGGGCCGCAACCCGGTTCGCCCGGCCCGTGTCAAACCGTCCGGACGGCCACCGCGCCGCGCGAATCGCGCCGCACCTTGCCCCGCCCAGCTGCCCGACGACATCGCCCATGCCGCATTGTGGCTGCCGCCGCCGGTGAATCCGCCGCAGATGCGTTCGCGGGTGGCCGCGTCGCCCGCGGCGTACAATCCGCTCACCGAGGTCGCGCACTCGTCGCTGACCACCTCGATCCCACCGGTGCCGCGCACCGTGCCCTCGGCCAGCAGATCCACCTCGAAGCGCTGGGTGAACGGGTCGATGCCGCGGCGATCGAATTGCAGGAAGAAGTTCGGTTGTCCACGCCGCATCTGCTCCTGCGTGGTTCGGTCCGCCCGGTCCAGTTGCGCGAATACCCTCTCCTGCAACAGGGTTCGCGCGATGACCGAACGTCCCTGCACCGATCCGGCGCCCTCGAGAATGCTGCCGTCCTCGTGGAAGAAGGTGGCATAGCGGTAATAGGCGGTCTTGGTGACGGTCGAGCCCTTCGCCGCGATGCCGTAGGCGTTGGAGAATTCCATCCCGGAGAAGCGCGCGCCCACCTCGGCGGCCATGAGGGTGCCGTCGCCGGTGTCGACGTTGGTGCCGAGCGCGCGCGAGAGGAAGGCGCAGCCGCCGGTGGCCAGCACCACCGCGCCGGCGTGCACTCGGTAGTCGCGATGCTCGCGCAGCAGATAGCCGGCCGCGCCGCGGACCGTGCCGTCCCGATCGACCAGCAGTTCCAGGGCCGGGGCGTGGTCGACGATCCGCACACCCAGCCGCTGCACCCACGCCCGCATGCGGCGCATGTATTCCGGGCCTTGCACGCCGGTGCGAATCGGGTTGCTGGTGCGCGGGTCGACCGGGAACGGGTAGCGGCCCTCCTCGGCCAGCCGGTGCATATTCGCGTAGGTCTGGTCGAGCACTCGGTCCATCCAGTGGTGGTCGGCGAGGAAGCCGCCCAACTCCTCGCGACTGGCCTTGGCCGCCGCACGGGCCGACGGATCCGGCGCCACGTACCAGACGCCCGTCCCCGCGGGTGCGGTCGCGCCACTGGTGCCGCAGTACCCCTTGTCGACCAGCACCACCTCGGCCCCGGCCTCGCGGGCGTGGATCGCGGCCCAACAGGCGGCCGGTCCACCGCCGATCACCAGCACATCGGCATCGATCTGCCATGCCTCGCTCATCGCCGTACTCCTTCGAAAACGGGGCCGAAACCGTCGCCGGACATATGCCCGACAGAAATACTCGCCCGCGCCCCGGCGGCGGAGAATCCTTACGATCAGCAGGATTCTGTGATGAAGAAGCGGGCGCCGGCCGAATTCGAATCACGCCCCGCACAAACCGTTCACGCGACCGCACCCGTTTGGTTGACTGCCGTCGCCCGGTCCGCAGACCGGCTTCATCGCGACTATCGGACGGGTGTGCTCGTATGAGTGAACGGCAATTGCATCTGAACGCCTTCATCTATCCCGCGGGCCATCACGAGGCCGCGTGGCGGCACCCCGACAGCAGGCCCGACCGCATCTACGACGTGACCTACTACCAGGAGATCGGACGCACCGCCGAGGCCGCCACCCTCGATGCGGTGTTCTTCGCCGACGGCCCCGCGCTGCGCACCGATGTGCGCTACAACGCCGCGCCCGGCCTGGAACCGATCACACTGCTGACCGCGATCGCCTCGGCCACCACGCATCTGGGCCTGATCGCGACCGCGTCCACGACCTATTACGAGCCCTACAATCTGGCCCGGCTGTTCTCCTCGCTCGATCACATCTCGGGCGGGCGCGCCGGATGGAATATCGTCACCACCGGAACAGACCTCGCCGCAGCCAATTTCGGCCTGGACCGCCACCCCGATCACACCGAACGCTATGCGCGCGCCCGCGAATTCGTGGACGCGGTCGTCGGATTGTGGAACAGCTGGGACGACGATGCGGTGCTCCTCGACCGTGCGGCCGGCATCTACGCCGATCCCGACAAGATCCACCGCATCGATTTCCGCGGCGAATATCTGCGCGTGCGCGGACCGTTCAACGCCGCGCGGACTCCGCAGGGCCATCCCGTGCTGGTGCAGGCCGGCGCCTCCAACGACGGACGGGCTTTCGCGGCCCGCTACGCCGAGGCCATCTTCACCGCCCACCAGCGGCTCGAGGACGCCCAGACGTTCTACGCCGACATCAAGCGCCGGGCCAAAGAATTCGGCCGCGATCCCGAGCATGTGAAGATCCTGCCGGGTATCAGCCCGTTCATCGCCGATACCGAGGCGCAGGCGAAACAACTGCAACGCGAATTCAACGAGCTGACCGTGCCCGAATACGGTCTCGGCCAGCTGGAAAGCCTCGCCGGGGAGTCGCTGCGGAATCTCGCGCTCGACGAACCGGTGCCCGCCGCATTGTTCGCCGACGCCGGCGATGTCACCGACAACGCGGCCAGTCGCCGGCAGGTGATCGCGGGCATCGTCACCCGCGAGCAGCCCACGCTGCGCGGACTGCTGCACCGGCTCGCGGGTGCGCGGGGGCACCGGGTCTTCGCGGGCACGCCCGAACAGGTCGCCGACACCATCGAGGATTGGTTCCGCCACGGCGCCGCCGACGGATTCAACGTCATGCCGCCCTACTATCCGGGCGGACTCGAGGTGTTCACCAGCACGGTGGTGCCGATTCTGCGCAGCCGCGGGCTGTTTCGCACCGAATACACCGGCACCACGCTGCGCGACCACTTCGGATTGCCGCGCCCCGGGTCGGCCGCGGCGAACTGATGCCGAAACTGTTCCGCCGCATCGCTTTTCAGCGAGCCGGGCATTCGTTCGGCGCGGGGACACCGCGCAGTCGCTGATCGAGCCAGTCGATCGCACCGGGGAAACCGGCCATCAGGGTGATCGAATGCTCTCCCAGGACGCTGCGGAAGACGGCCGGTACGCCGCGAGCGCACTGCGTGCGGAACAGATCGGTCGACTCGACCTCGGGAATCCAGATGTCGAGCAGGCCGTGGTAGATGTACAGCGGCGCGGCGGAGGTGCGGTCGCGCAGATCGGTGGCGGCGAACAGTGCGCGGGCCGCCTCGGTGTCGAGCGGATGGGCGGTGTCGGTCGCCAGCTCGATCGGCACGCCGGTCACGCCCAGCGGCCCGTTGCTGTCGCCGCAGGTGTCCTTCACCGGGGAGGTGGCCAGCCACTCCCCCAGATGGTTCAGCTGATCCAGCAGTTCCGGATGTTCCCGGGCGAAGGCCAGGGCGACGACCATCAGGATTCCCGACGCGATATTGCCGTTGAAATGACGGGCCACCTCGCTGTAGTCGGTGGCCAGACCACCCACCGACACCCCGACGATCGAGCTCGCCAGTTCCGGCGCGTACTCGCCGAGCAGCATATCCGCCGCATAGGCCGCGATCGCACCGCCGGAATAGCCGCCGATCGCGAGCTTGCTGTCTCCCAACGTCTTCGGTTCGACCGTCCGCACCGCGCGCATGGCGTCGAGGATCACGTGCCCGGCGACATGCGGTTCGGCGTAGGCCATCCACGGGCCCTCGTGGTCGGGCACGAGAACTCCGTACCCGCGCGAGAGGCCCCACCACGTGGTGGGCGGGAAGAGGTCACCCGCGCTGAATTTGGGATGCAATCCGTGCGCCAGGGCATAACCGGGGGTGCAGCGCAGGCCGAGCGAATTGATCGGGATGGCGTTCACCAGCACGGGCCGCTGTCCGGGGCCGGTCCAGTTCGCGGCGGGAATGAGCAGGGTCGCCGTACCGAACGAGGGCGCGCCGGTCGCACCCGTGGAACGGAATTTCAGCTGCAGCGCGCGGGCGATGGGCACCACCGCCAGCGGCGCGGCCGTGGCCGTCACATCGCGCACCTCGATCGGGTCGCCGGGACGCATGGCATCGAGTCCGGCCGGCCACTGATCGAACAGCGGATCGCCGGCCGGCGGCGACAACACCGACCGCCACAGGGCGGCGAGCTCGGGCCGCAGTTGGGCGTTGGGCGGCGAGGGCGCCGGTGGCAGGTTCGGCGCCGGGATCGTCCGATCGATCCACTGCTGCCATTCGGTCGAATCCGTGGGAGCGGGGCCGTTGTCCGCACGACCGAGCGGTGGGCGAACCGTCATCGACGCCAGCAGGGCACATGCCGCGAGCACGACGATCAGCAGCGTCCGGGCTCGTTTCACAGCAACCTCCACAACAGATCGACCAACCCCGTGCCGGGGCGGTAGTGACTGGAGCCGAGATCGGGTTCGAAGGACCCGCCGGGCACAACGATATCCCCAGCTGACGGCGCCTGCGCGCAACTCACCGCCGTTCCGCCGACCGCGTCGGCCACGAGAATGCCGGCCGCCAGAACGGCCGCCGGGAGGAACCGCCGGCAAGGTTTGGATGCCACACCGAAAATCACTGTGCCCCTTTGTGAATGACTGCCCCGACGCAGGCACACCATACGGTCGGCGGGTGCGGCGCAGAGCCGATCGAGCCACGGTCGTGCACAACTCACGAAGCCGGAGCGCCGACATGGGTGCCCGGCACAACGGCTCGACAGGTGAAACGGGCCATTTTCATCAAATGTGCATGATGCACCTCATATGTATGATGCAAACTTCGGCTCGTGATATTCGAGGAGTAGGGCGTGGAGAAAGCACATACCGCCGGGCGTTCCGGCGCGATACTGGCGGTGCTGGCATTCGCCGGCATCGTCGTCTCGCTGACGCAGACGGTGGTCGTGCCGTTACTCGGCCAGCTGCCGCAGATCCTGCACACCAGCCCCGCCAACGCCACCTGGGTGGTCACCGTGAGCCTGCTGGCCTCCGCGGTCACCACACCGGTGTCGGGACGATTGGGCGACCTCTACGGCAAACGCCTCGTGCTGCTCGGCTCGACGGTGCCACTGCTGGTCGGGTCGGTGATCTGCGCGGTGTCCTCCTCGCTGTGGCCGATGATCGTCGGGCGCGGCCTGCAGGGTATGAGCGCCGGCATCGTGCCCGTCGGCATCGCCGCACTGCGCGACCTGCTGCCGCGCGAACGCCTCGGATCGGGTATCGCGCTGATCAGCTCCTCGCTCGGAATCGGCGGCGCGCTGGGCCTGCCCATGGCGGCCGCGGTCATCCAGTACTCCGACTGGCGGGTGCTGTTCTGGACGATGGCCGCGCTCGCGGCGGTGATCGGCGTCCTGATCTTCACCCTGATTCCCGCCACCCCGCCGACTTCCGCCGCCACCGGGCGGTTCGACGTGCTCGGCGCCCTCGGTCTCGGCGTGGGCCTGGTGTGCTTGCTGCTCGCGGTGTCCAAGGGGTCGAGCTGGGGCTGGGGCAGCGGCCTGACCATCGGCTTGTTCGTCGCCGCCGTCGTCGTCCTGCTGCTGTGGGGCTGGTGGGAACTGGCCGCCCGCAACCCCCTCGTCGATCTCCGCGTCACCGCACGACCGCAGGTACTGCTGACCAACGCGTCCTCGATGGTCGTCGGCATGGCGATGTACGCCCAGTCGCTGGTGGTGCCGCAGCTGTTGCAACTGCCGAAGGCCACCGGTTACGGACTCGGGCAATCGATGATGGCCATGGGCCTGTGGATGGCACCGGCCGGACTCATGATGATGCTGGTCTCCCCCATCGGCGCCAAACTCTCCGCCCGCAGCGGACCCAAGATCACCCTGATCGTCGGCTGCGTCATCATCGCCGCCGGATACGGATCCTCGATGGCGCTGATGGGCAGCACCTGGGGCCTGCTGATCGTGACGCTGATCATCAACACCGGCGTCGGATTCGCCTACGGCGCCATGCCGGCCCTGGTGATGGCCGCGGTGCCGCAGTCGGAAACCGCCGCGGCCAACAGCTTCAACACGCTGGTCCGCGCGATCGGCACCTCGGTCGCGGCCGCCGTGGTCGGCGCGGCGCTGGCGCAGATGACGATCTCGCTCGGCGGACATGCCCTGGCCAGCGAGAGCGGATTCCGCGTGTCGCTGCTGATCGGATGTGGTGTGGCCGTGGCCGGCGCACTGGTGGCGACGTTCATTCCGGGGCACCGGACGGCCGCGATCGCCGCGACCGCCGCCGTGGATATGGATGCCGAGCACAGCTCGCACTCCGCGTCGCACGCCACTGAATCCGCGGTTGCGAAGGACGCAAACACTGTGCAGCGCAACGGTATCGCGCAGACGCCGCGCCGGCCCGCCGGGTCCGGACCGGTCGCCTTCGGTCGCGTCCACGACTCCCGCGGTGCGGCGCTGCCGAATGCCGTGCTGACCCTGATCTCGATGTCGGGCCGCCAGATCGGCCGGGCGCTGACGGACGCCGAGGGTTACTTCGAACTCGCCGCCCCCGAACCCGGCTCGTACGTGCTGATCGCCTCGATCGACGGGCGCCGCCCGGACGCGTCCACCGTGCAGCTCGCGCACCATCCGGTGCCCTGCGATGTCGTGCTCACCGCGATGGCCGGACTGGCCGGCACCGTGTCGCGCGGCGACGACGGCACCGCCATCGCGGGCGCGCGGGTGTCGGCTCTCGACGCCCGCGGTGAGGTGCTCTCCACCGCGGCCACCACCGACGACGGCACGTTCGCCCTGGCGGAACTGTCCGAAGGCGATTTCACGATCGCGGTGAGCGCCAACGGCTTTCACCCGACCGCCCTTCCGGTGCGAGCAGGTGGCAGCGACACCCCGCGCCTCGACGTGACGCTGCGCCCCTGCGCCCGCCTGCACGGCGTGGTGCGCGGACGCGACGGCCGTCCCCTGCCCGACGCCCTGGTCACCCTCACCGACTGGGACGGCACCGTGGTCGACACCATGGTCACCGGCCCCGACGGCGCCTACACCTTCGCCGACCTGCACGACGGCACCTACACGGTGGTGGCGAGCGGTTACGCACCGGTGCACACCCCGGTAGTGGTCGGCGCCGAGGCCGAGGAGCTGAACGTGGAACTGGGACACGGTAATTCGAGCGAACACAGATCCGCCGACCAGCTGGCACGCCGGTATTCCGCCGACCGGCCGTAGCGGCTGGACGCCGCTGACGCCTTCCTCACCGACCGCCTGCTCCGCCGGACGCCGGTGAGTTGGTCGACCGTCCGGCATCGCGTCGAAGAAAGAAGTTTCGCCGATGCCGGCACGGGTACGGATCGAATATGTGCGGTATGCACCTCCCCACCACTGCAGCTCGCAGTGCGGTGCCGGGTGTCGGCATTCGGATGTGATCCGTTGTGACCGCCGCTCCGCTCATCTGCTGGCAAGCCAGGAAAATCGATCGCTGTGTGGTGCTCGAACCCGATCTCACACTCGATGCGAAGACATACCGCCAATTCAGCGATGGCCTGGTCAAATTCGTCATCGGGCAACCTCGAGCGGTCATCGTATGCCTCGACCACATGACGGTCGCCTCCGACGCCGTTCTCACCGCATTCACCAGCGCCCGGCTGCGCACGTCGAAGTGGCCGAGTGTGCCGATCCTGCTCGTCGCCAGGAGTGTGGAGGTGCGGCGCCGGCTCGAGCGCAGCGCGATCCGCCGATTGCTGACAGTGCATTCGACCGTCGCCGCAGCGATCGCGGCGTCGGGCGAACCGCCGATTCGGCGGTGGACCACGAGGACCATGGCGCTGTCACCTTTCACCGGGCACATGGCGCGTCGGCTCATCGATGAAGTCTGCGCCGAATGGGGCATCGGCGAGGTCAGCGAGGCCGCACAGATCATCGCCACCGAATTCATCGACAATGCCGACCTGCACGGCCACTTCACCAGCGTCCCCGATATCGACGTGCGGCTGGAATATCGCGAAAACCTTCTCACTGTCGCGGTCGCAGATCCGGATCCTCGCGAAGCGGTCCTGCGAGAACCGGATCCGGGCTCCGCTGGGCGCCGATTACACGGCCTGCACATCGTGGCCGAGATGGCCTCGGCGTGGGGATGCGTACCGCGGTGGCCGACCGGCAAAGTGGTGTGGGCGACGTTGTCCACCCGGCGCCCGCAGGACCCCTGAGCGCGGTCCGGACCGCGATCATTCGGATTTCGGGCAGGCACGCTGCCCACGACGGAATATCTCCGCGTCCCCGGGGTAGGGCGTCCAGTGACCGGCCCCGGCGCCCGCCACGAGGACCCCAGCGCCCGCCCCGAACACCACATCCGATCCGGCTATCGAGGAGTGAACGTGAAAGCAGTTGTCTGGCACGGTGTCGGCGATATCCGTCTCGACGTCGTCGACGATCCGAAGATCCAGGAACCCACCGACGCCATCGTGCAGATCACCTCGTCCGCGATCTGCGGTACCGATCTGCATCTGGTGCGCGGCACGATGCCCGGCATGGTGCCCGGGACGGTCCTGGGCCACGAGGCCGTCGGCACGGTCGTCGACACCGGTTCGGCGGTGCGGGGATTCGCGCCGGGCGATCGCGTGGTGGTGTGCTCCACGGTGTCGTGCGGGCACTGCGCCTACTGCCGCAGCGGCTATACCGCCCAATGCGATACGGCCAATCCGAACGGCCCGCTGGCCGGCACCAGTTTCTTCGGCGGGCCGGAGACCACCGGGCCGGTCGACGGTCTGCAGGCCGAGTACGCACGTATCCCGTATGCGAACAACACCCTGGTCAAGGTGCCCGAGGGCGTCTCCGACGACCAGGCGATCATGGTTTCCGACGTGCTGCCGACCGGCTGGTTCGGCGCCCGGCTCGCGCAGGTCAGCGAGGGCGACACCGTGCTGGTCCTCGGCGCGGGCGTCGTCGGGCAGTGCGCGGTCGCGTCGGCGTTCCGGCAGGGCGCCGGCCGGGTCCTGGTCGTCGACGGGATCGCCGACCGGCTCGAGACCGCACGCGCCCAGAACGCCGAACCGATCGACTTCCACCGGGAAGATCCGGTCGAGGTGACCCGCGAGCTGACCGGCGGGATCGGCGCCGATCGCGTCATCGACGCGGTCGGAGTCGACGCCCAACGGCCCGAGCGGGGACCGGCGGCCGACAACCTTCCGGTCGAGACCGACGTCTTCGAGGAAGAACGCCGACTCGCCGCACCCGAGGGCAATACCGACTCCGGTCAATGGCTGGTCGGCGACGCACCGAGTCTGGCCGGGCGCTGGGCGGTGCAGGCGGTCGCCAAGGCAGGTTCGGTCGGGGTGATCGGCGTGTATCCGCCCACCTTCGACCGATTCCCGCTCGGGGTCGTCCTCAACCGCAATCTCACCGTGCAGGGCGGCAACTGCAATCACCATCGCTATGTGCCGGGTCTGCTCGACAAGGTGGGGCGCGGCGATCTCGATCCCACCCGGTTCATCACCCAGCACGCCGAGCCGCAGTCGATGATCGACGCCTACGAGGCCTTCGATCTGCGCCGGACCGGCTGGCTCAAAACCGTGGTGCCGATGTAGATCTCTCCGCCTGATCACCTCCGACCGCCCCCGCGCCGGCGCGAAGCGCGGGTGGTTAATGTACGGACGGCTCGTGAGAACCCTCGGTTCACCAACCGAGAGGGCACGGGCGATATCAGGCATCGAGAAAGAAGAATCATGCGTCACGTCATTCGCGCAGCCGCGATCGCGGTTCTCGCCACCTCCGCCACGGTCGGCATCGCCGGTCCGGCCTTCGCCGAGTCTGGGTCGCCCGCGACCGCCACGGTCGCGGGCGAGCAGGGCACACCGGCCGATCCGGCCGCCCCCGCCGGTACACCGGTCGATCCGACCACGGAGTATCTGAACGCATTCGACACCATCGCCGGTGCGTGGGCCGACGACTCGACGGTCGGTCAGGTCGTGGGCACGGCGGCCGGCCTCGCGGTCGGCTGCCCGCTCGGCGCGATCACCGGCGGCACGCTGACCATTCCGGTGCCGGTGCTGACCCCGATCGGCATCGTGGGCGGATGCATTCTCGGCGCGGGCACACTCGGTTTCCTCGGTGGCATGGCCGGCGGCATCGTCACCGGCGGACCGAGCTTGGCGAACGCGGTGGGCGACCAGTACAACTCGCTACATTCCAAAGGCCTGATCGCGCAGTCGATGCCGGCCGACGGCAACGCACGGTAATCGACACTCGCCCACCGATCAGAGCGGAAGAATTCATGAAGACCACCACCCGGACCATCGCCGTGTCCACCCTGCTCGCCACCGCGGTCGTCGCGGCGGCCGGGGCGGCCCAGGGCGAGACCGTCGCCCCCGCACCTGCTGCCCCCGTTGCCCCGCAATCGAATTGGACCAGTACCGATCTGGGCCCCGGCATCCGCTACCAGGACGACACGACCACCGGCACCGCGGCGCTACAGACTCCGCTGGGCGCGGTGGCGGTGCGCCCCGGACAGTTCGACATCCGCGACGGCGCCGGTAGGACACTGCTCGGAACCCCGATCGAGGTTCCCGCGACCGCTGAGTCCGTGCCGCCGGCGACGCCGTCCCAGACCGTGGCGGGTACCGTGGAACCCACTGCGGCACAGTCGAATCAGGTCGCCGACACGCAGATGTCGGATCTCAACCAGGCCGTCGCGGCGGCCGGACCGCACATGGGTCTGGCGATGGCGGTCGGCGGTATGGCCGGTTCGGTGATCGGCGCGGCCATCGGCTGCCCCCTCGGTATCGCCACCGGCGGCACCCTGATCTCCGTCGCCACCGCCGGCACCATGACCGTGCCCGCGATGGCCGCGGCCTGCCTGGTCGGCGTGGTCGCGGTGGGCGGCCTCGGTGCGAGTGTCGGCGGAATCGCGGTCGCCATTCCGGTCGGAATCGCCGCGGGCACACAGAAGTACAACCAGCTGCAGGCCGAACACGCCCAGAGCGTGACGCACTGAGCCATCGCCGTGCCCGGCTCTCCGCGCATGCGGCCGGGCACGGCGCCGGACAGCAGGCGACGGCGTGTCGGCGTGACCGGGAGTGTTGCGCGGCGGACAGTGTGCACGACGTCGAGCGGCAGAAGGTCGAGCGGAAGAAGTAGGCACCGATGAGTTTGTCCACCCTGGCCCTGGTGCTGGCGCTCGGGCTGGCGGGACCGCTGCTGGCGTGGCGCGCAGCCTGGCACATACCGGTGATCGTCGGCGAACTGCTGGCCGGAATCATCTGCGGCGTCACCGGATTCGGGCTGCTCGACGCCTCGGATCCGGTGTTCGCCTTCCTGGCCGATATGGGTTTCGCGCTGGTGATGTTCGTGGCCGGCACCCATGTCCCGATCCGTGATCCGCGGATCCGCTCGGCACTCGGAATCGGCGCCGTACGCGCCGTGCTGGTCGGTGCGGCCGCGGCCGTCATCGGCTACCTGCTGGCCGGATTCTTCGATACCGGACACGGCGCGATCTATGCGGTCCTGCTCGCCTCCTCCTCCGCGGCGCTGGTGCTGCCGATCATCGATTCCCAAGGGCTGCAGGGCAGATCGGTGCTGGAGCTCACGGCGCAGGTGGCCATCGCCGACACCGCGTCGATCGTCGCGCTACCGCTGGTGATCGACGCGGGCAATGCCGCCCGCGCGGCACTGGGTGCGCTGGCGGTGATCGGCACCGCGCTGCTGTTGTTCTTCCTGCTGCGATGGCTGGAACGATCCGGTCTGCGCCGGCGTGCGCACCGGGTCTCCGAGCGCCGCAAATTCGCCCTCGAACTGCGGGTCAGTCTGGCCATCGTGTTCGGGATGGCCGCCCTCGCCACCCGCACGCACGTCTCGATCATGCTGGCCGGGTTCGCGGCCGGACTTGCCGTCGCGGCCGTCGGCGAACCGCGCCGCGTGGCGCGGCAATTGTTCGCCGCGACCGACGGATTCCTGGCTCCCCTGTTCTTCGTCTGGCTGGGCGCTCGGCTGAATCTGCGGGAATTCGCCGACCGCCCGCGGCTGATCCTGCTCGGACTCGCGCTGGGAGCCGGTGCGCTGCTGGTGCATCTGCTCATGCGGATGCTGGGGCAGCCGGTTGCCTTCGGTGCGCTGGCCGCCGCGCAGATCGGTGTGCCGGTCGCGGCCGTCACCGTCGGCACCCAGCTGCACGTGCTGGTTCCGGCCGAGGCGGCGGCGATGATGCTGGGCGCGCTGGTGACGATCGTCGCGGCGGCGCTGGCCGCCGCGCTCGCGGCACGACGGCCGCCGGTGGCGGATCCGGTCGCGCCGTGAGCGAGGGTCAGGGTTTGTGCGCCACCACCGCGAACATGGTCACCGAGAAGTGATAGTCCCCGGTCTCGGCACCACGCCGGATTTCGGCGAGAACGTACTCGCGCTGGGCAGCGGTGATCAATCCGTCGGCCACACCTCGCTCGGTGACCGCCGTGAACATCGGAAGGATCGACTCCGGCTCCCAGATCACGGCCTCGGAACCGATATCGTCGATCACCAGCCCCGCGTCGACCAGCCGGCCTCGTAAACGCCTGCCGGAGTTGCGATTCGGGCTGTTGGTTTCCATCCGCTGCTGCAAGGCCGCGACGACCTCCGGATCGCCGGGATGGAAGATGGCCGTCGACCAGTCGCTGTCGATCAGCACCACCCGGCCGCCCGGCCGCAGCACCCGCGCGATCTCGGCGGTGGCCTTCGCCGGATCGTCGAGGTGCTGATAGACCCGCTCGCAGCGAACCGCGTCGACGGAGGCGTCCGGCAGCGGCAGATCGTAGGCCGATCCCTCGATGAATTCGGCCTTCACGTCGGCGGCGCGCTCGCGAGCCACTGTGAGCATCGACGGATTCGGATCGATACCGATGACACGACCGGACTCCCCCACCAGAGCGGCCAGCTCCACCACTTCGGTGCCGGTGCCCGAGCCGAGGTCGAGGGCGGTTTCGCCGGGTCGCAGGGCCAGCGCGGCGCGCGCCCATTCGCGCATCCGCACCACGCCGGGTAGCGCGGCCTGATTGTCGAGTATTCGGACGATCAAGTCTTGTTCCGGGTGGTCGACCTGGTCGATGTGGAAGGACGGAACGCCTTGTTCATCGCTCACCCCGCCAGTATGCCCGCGCGGTCAGTCGAACAGCAGCTGCGCGGCGCGGGCGAGCACGTCCGATCTGCTCTGTCCGGGGTGTTCGGCCTTGATCAGGCGATTGGCGATGACAATCGAAAAAGACAGCAGCGCAACCGCTTCCACGTCTTCCGAGGCGACACCGGAGTTCCGCAGGAGGGTGCGCAGGTAGTCCATTCTGGCGTTGTCCACTTTCCGCAACCGCGCCTCCACGTCCGGGTCGCGCCGGGCCCAGGCCCGGATGGCGAGGTCCAGCGGCGTCAAATCCTCGGCGAAGGTGAGCGTGCCGGCCCGCCGGATCTTGCGCTTCGGATCGCCGCCCTCGCGTTCGACCTGTTCGCGCACATCGTCGACGGCTCGCCGCTCCCAGTCGTCGAGCATCGCCTCGAGTAGTTCGTCGCGGGAACGGAACTGCCGGTAGAAACCACCGCGGGTCACGCCGAGCTGTGCCGCCAGCGCTTCCACCCGGACCGCGTCGGGGCCGTGGTGCTCGAGCACGGAGAGGCCGGCATCGACCCACGCCTGCCGCGGAGTGCGCACCGGTGGCGCCATCACGTCCTCCTTTCGACAGGCTCGCTACGCCCTTGATTAGATCACCCTCCAATAGATACAGTACTGTTCTGTATCTATTGTGCAGTACCGAAACCAGAAGGTTCTCGTCATGTCCGTGCACACCTCCCCCCGCGTCCGGCAGTGCGGAATCACCGCCGAGCTGCTCACCCTCACCACCCTGGACGACGTCGTCCACATCGACAGCCACGTGCTGGAAACCCCCGCCGCCACCGGCCGCACCGCCGAGCAGTGGGCCCGCACGATCATGGAGGACGTCCCCGAGGAGGTCCGGGCGCGATTGCGTGCGGCGTGGGCCGGCATCGAACTCGACCTCACCCCCGGTGCGCCGGAGACCGTCGCCGGCTGGCGCATCACCTTCTCCGCACCGGATTGCCTTCTGCTGCGGGCCGATTCGGGACTCGGCTTCCACGGCGAACTGGCACTCGAGGTCCGCGACGGCGTCGTCGCGCTGTCGACCTTCGTGGCCATGCGGCACGCGCGCGCCGGATGTGTGGTTCGGCGTGGTGCCCGGCCATCTGGCGTTCGTGCGTTCACTGCTCGAACGAGCCGGCAGTACGGAGCCGGCGGCAAGCTGACGAACGCGCGGGTCAGTACCTCCACCGGCACGCGTCGGTGATCTGCTCGGGCGTGGCGTCGGCGAACAGCGCGATCTCACCGCGCCGGACGCTGCCGATGGTGTCGGCGAGGTCGTCGCCGAATGCCTCCCACAGCACCTCGTCCGCGTCGAAAGCCGCCACCGCGTCCGCGAGCGTGGTGGGCAACGGAGTGATCCCGCGCGCCGACCGGGTGGCGGAGTCGAGGCGAGCCGGATCGCCGGCGACCGGTTCGGGCAGGTTCGCGCCCGCACCCAAACCCGCCCGGCCCGCCGCCAGCAGGCCCGCGAGCGCCAGGTAGGGGTTGGCGGCGGCGTCGAACGTCTTGATCTCGATATTGGCCGCGCGGTCGCGTTCCCCCTCACTTCCGGTGACGTAGCGCAGGGCGGCCTCGCGGTTCTCCAACCCCCAGCAGCGGAAGACCCCGGCCCAGTGACTGGGCTGCAATCGCAGAAAGCTCGCCACCGCCGGGCAGCCGACGGCCAGCAGCGCGGGCAGATGGTCCAGGATCCCCGCGGCGAAACGCTCCCCTTCCGCACCGATGCCGAACGGACCCGGACCGCCGCACATCCGATTCACACCCTCGCGCCACAGGCTCAGATGGACGTGGCCGCCGTTGCCGACGACCCCGGGCACGACCATCGGGCTGAACGTCGCCCGCAATCCGTGGGCGTGGCTGACGGCCCGGACGACCTCGCGCACCAGCACGGCGTTGTCGGCGGTGCGGACCGGATCGGCGGAGGCAATCGACAGTTCGAACTGGCCCACCTCGTATTCGGGATGGATCTGCTCGACGCCGATGCCGCTGTCGCGCACGTTCGTCACCACATCGCGCAGATACGGGGCCAGTTCGCCGAGTCTGGCCATGCCGTAGGCGGGCGCCGAGGTAGCAGGGATGAAAGTGTCCGGGTCGAGTGGATCGGGGCGCGATATCGTCCATTCGAATTCGATCGCGGTGCGCAATTCGTAGCCGTCGCCGGCCAGTTCGGCGACGAGCCGGCGCAGCAGCAACCGCGAATCGCGTGCATGCGGCGTGCCACTTTGCGTGTAGCGATCCGCGGGTGCCCATCCCCAGCCCGGTAGTGCGGCCACGGCGGTGGCCCGGTCGACGTCGGGGTACAGCCGCAGGTCACCGGTCGGGCCACCGGCGACGTGTTCGGTCAGGATGGAGTCGTCGACCAGGAAGGCGTCGAAAACCGGCGACGCCCCGATGCCCCAGGCGGCCGCGTGCGAGAACCGTTCCACCGGAACGGCTTTCATCCGGACGATGCCGCCGGTGTCGACCCAGGTGACGGCCACGGCGTCGACATCCCGGGCACTCAGGGCGGCAGCGACGGCGCTCGCCCGATCCGCGCGGTCGCGGCGCAGCCGCTCGGTCAGTGGTTCCACGTCGACTCCCGGGAGTTCGAGGGAAGCCGGCACAACCAGACACAGACGCCGGCGGGTTGCCGCGTTCGAGACTACGCGCCGACATCCCGATCGCTCGCACTTCCGCCCCTGCCGCTCCGGATCCCCCGACCACCCCACACCCGTGCGGAACCGGCACGAGGACCGTGGCGTGGCGGTGTGTGGTCACCGCATCGACAGGCAGCCCTGGAAGGTCTGGAAATCGCCCGCGAAGCCCGGGCCGCCGGTACATACCGGGGTCCCCACGCCGGAGACGGTGACCGTGGCGCCCGGCCCCGCGATGCCGATGGCAAGACCCGGCCGGACCCCGGACAGGTCGGCGGTCGCGCCGGAACCCACCGCGATCGCCGCGGGCCCCGACCACGGACCCGAGGCGGACCGGGCGGTGCCACCACCTTGCGCGATGGCCAGCGACAAGCTCGTCGGCCCCGCGTTCGCGGTGGCCGTACCGTTGATGCCGTAGGCGGCAGCCGCGCTCCCGCCGGTGCTGGTGGCCGAACACGCGGCATCGGCTCCCGTATCGGCGACCGATGTGGCACCCGGCGCCGGGCAGCTGGTGGAGTCGGCTTGGGCCGGCGCGGCCGACAACGCGGCCGAGGTCAATGCGATACCGCCGCCGGAGATGAGAGCGAACAGCGCGCGACGCGCGGAAGAACGAGACATGAGGGCCTCCTCTGATTGGTTCGTCTCAGCCAGAATACCCGCAATTCGATGCATAAACGATGCAATTTCCCTTTTGCCGCCTCCGGCTGCAACGGCAACCTGCCGAACCAGGCCCACCTCGTACGAGTCGACCAGCAGCCCTCCTGCGCCTACACGACACACAGTCGACCACGGCAGATGAATACGGTTTTCACTGCATCATTTATGCATCGTTTGCTGTAGCCTTGGGGTCGGAAGTCGAGGGAGGATCTTTCACCCGGACCGGAAGACGCGGTCCCGATCCCGCCTCGCAGACCCGGCCGGCACCCGCATCGCCGCACCACCGAACCGAGGAGTGGACGTGAGCGTCACCATCGACAATTCACGCCGATTGTGTTCCCCCGCAACAATTCTGGCCGACCACCCGGTGAACGTGGCGGACGGTGTGGCATGGTGGCGCGCCGCGGTGCGGGATCGAGTGCTGACCGAACTGGACGCCTTCCTGCGCGCGAACCGGATCGGCGCCGTCCACGGGATCGCGGTCGACGACATCGCACGCCGATACGTGGCAGGCGGCAAATGCCTTCGATCGACGTTCATGTACATCGGCTGGTTGTGCGGCGAGGCCCCGGATGCGGCCGCGCTGCGAGCCGCCGCCGCGCTGGAACTGGTCCACGCCTTCGCGTTGATCCAGGACGATGTGATGGACGAGTCGGCGCTGCGTCGCGGCGCGCCCACCGGACACGTCGCCTTCGCCGACGCGCACCGGGATCGGCGAATGCCCGGCGACGCCGCACGATTCGGCGAGTCGGCGGCCGTGCTCCTCGGCGATATCTGCCTGGTCTGGGCGGACAAGATGCTGCGCGACAGCGGAATTCGACCCGATTGCCTCTACCGTGTGTGGCCCCGCTTCGACGCGATGCGAATCGAGCTGGCAGTGGGACAGTTCGGCGATCTGCTCAACGACGTGCGCACCGAACCGGATTTCGGGCAGGTGCTGGCGCTGGCGCGCGCGAAATCCGGCAACTACACCGTGCGCCGGCCACTCGAACTCGGCGCGGCGATGGCCGGATGCGACGAGCCGACCCTGTCGGCGCTGAGCCGGTACGGACGCGCCGTGGGCGAGGCGTTCCAGATGCGCGACGACCTGCTGGGGGTCTTCGGAAGCGCCGATGCCACAGGCAAACCCGGCGACGGAGACCTGACTCAGCACAAGGCGACCACCGTGGTGATCGCCGCCCGGCAGCTCGCCGAACCCGCCGCCCGCCGCGAACTCGACACCCTGCTGTCGGCGCCGGTCGTCGACGCCGGCGCCACCGACAGACTGCGCGCCCTGATCACCGCCTCCGGAGCGCCCGCCCGGATCGAGGCGATGATCAGCGACCGCATCGGCGAGGCGCGGCACGCCGCCGAGAGCGCGACCCTGCCCGAACCGATGCGCCGCGTACTCGACGGCATGGGACTCATCTGCGTCACCCGCCACCCCTGAGGAGGAAGACCAATGCGCACGACCACAGGTCGCAGCGACCATATCGTCGTAGTCGGAGCGGGGCTGGCCGGACTGTCGGCGGCACTGCACCTGGCCGGCCGCGGCCGTACCGTCACTCTGCTGGAACGTGATTCGGTTCCCGGCGGCCGCACCGGTCGCGTCGATGTGGACGGCTACCGCCTGGACACAGGTCCGACCGTGCTGACCATGCCGCATCTGGTCGAGGAGACGTTCGCCGCGGTCGGTGAGCGGATGGACGACCGCCTGGCGCTGGTGCCGGTGGATCCGGCCTATCGTGCCCATTTCGCCGACGGGCGTCACCTCGAGGTCCACAGCGACGCCGATCGCATGGCGGCCGCGATCACCGAGTTCGCCGGACCCGGGCAGGCGGCGGGATACCGCCGACTGCGCGCCTGGCTGACCCGGCTCTACCGGGCCGAATTCGACTCGTTCATCGCGGCGAATTTCGATTCCCCGCTGTCGGCGCTGCGTCCCTCGCTGGCGCGGCTGGCGGCGATGGGCGGATTTCGCCGCTGGGACCGTGCGGTCGCCCAGCACATCCACGATCCGGAATTGCGGCGCCTGTTCACCTTTCAGTCCCTGTACGCCGGAGTCGCGCCCAGCCGGGCGATAGCGGCGTACGCGGTGATCGCGTATATGGACACGATCGCCGGTGTCTGGTTCCCGCGCGGCGGTATGCGAGCGCTGCCCGACGCGCTCGCCGCGGCCGCGCACGACGCCGGTGTGGAGATTCGCTACGACACCGCCGTGACGAGCCTGGACCGCACCGGATCCCGGATCCGCGCGGTCGTCACCTCGTCCGGCGAGCGCATCCCGTGCGATGCGGTCGTGCTCACCACCGAGTTGTCCGAGACCTACCGGTTGACGGGCCACTCCCCGCGCCGCCCGCTGCGTCCCACGGCGGCACCGTCCGCCGTCGTGTTGCACGTGGGCTGCGAGGCGATGCCCCGGGCTGCCCACCACCATCTACTCTTCGGCCGCGCCTGGGACGAAGCCTTCGACGACATCATCGCCCGCGGCAGCGTGATGACGGATCCTTCGCTGTTGCTCACCCGGCCCACCGCAGGAGATCCGAGCCTCGCCCCACCCGGTCGCGACCTGCTCTACATCCTCGCTCCGGTACCGAATCTGGTTCGGGGGCCGATCAATTGGGATCGCTTCGGTCCCGCCTACGCCGAGGAGATCCTGACCACGGTCCGGGATCGCCTGCCGTTCCCCCTGTCGGATCCCCGGTTGCTCCACATCACCACGCCCGCCGACTGGGCTCGGCGCGGCATGCTGGCCGGCAGCCCGTTCGCGTTGGCGCACACCGTCACTCAGACCGGTCCCTTCCGCCCGTCCAATGTGATCCGCGGACTCGAGAACGTGGTGCTGGCCGGTGGCAGCACCGTCCCCGGCGTGGGCATACCGCCCGTGCTGATCTCCGGGCGGCTCGCCGCGGACCGCGTCACCGGGCCGATTTCTTCGCCACGGCCCGCACGCCGACCCGCGTCTGCCCTTACCGCACCGGCCGCCGCCATCGTCCGCTGATCGGAAACTCATGTCCCCCATCGCTTTCCTCGACAACGGCCGCACCGATACGCAGTTGCAGCGGTCCTATCGCGCCTGCCGGACGCTCAACGCGCGCCACGGCAAGACCTTCTTCCTCGCCACCCGGTTACTCGCCCCCGATCAGCGTCCGGCGATCCACGCGCTCTACGGCTTCGCCCGCCGCGCCGACGACATCCTCGACGACATCGATCCGAGCCGCCCGGTCACCGAACGCGCGGCGCGACTGACTGCGCTGGCCACGCAGTTCACCACCGAGGACGCCGATGCCGACGCGGTCCTCCCGGCCGTGCTGCACACGGCACACTCCTACCGCATCGCTGCGTCGCTGTTCGACTCGTTCCTGGAATCGATGCGGATGGATCTCACCGTCACCGACTATCCGGATCGGCGCGCGCTGGACCACTACGTCTACGGTTCCGCCGAAGTCATCGGGTTACAGGTGCTGCCGGTGCTGGGCACGGTGTGCCCGGTGGACGAGGCCGCCCCCTACGCCGCCGCGCTCGGAAAAGCCTTCCAGCTCACCAACTTTCTGCGCGATGTGGACGAGGACCTGGTCCGGGACCGGGTGTATCTGCCGGCGGACGAACTGGCCGCCCACGGCGTCGACCGGGATCTGCTGCTGTGGTGCCAGGCGCACCGCCGCACCGACGCCCGAGTCCGGCGTGCCCTGATCGCCCAGCACGCCCACACTCGCGGCATCTACGACTACGCCCGTGCCGGTATCGCCCTGCTCGATCCGCGGTCGCGCCCGTGCGTCACCACCGCGCTCACCCTCTATTCGGAAATCCTGGATCGCATCGAGAGCCTGGACTTCGACATCTTCGCTCATCGTGCCCGCGTCGGTATTCCGCGACGTGTCACGGTGGGCACCCGCGGTCTCGCCGCTGCCGTCCGGTCTCGGAGTCGCGTTGGCGGCGCTATGAAACCGACTGGGACACAGCCTCTTCGGCCGCTCCGGTGATATTGCGGGTCATTCCGCCGAAGATGAGCGCGTGGAAGGGAGCGATCGCCTTCCAGTAGAGGTGACCGGCCAGGCCGTGCGGGTCGAATACGGCCCGCTGCCGGTAGACCGTGCCCCGCGCATCCGTGTCCACCCTCAGCTCCAGCCACGCCCGCCCCGGCACCCGCATTTCCGCGCGCAACACGAGGGTGCGCGGGCGTTCGATGCGTTCCACTCGCCACCAGTCCAGCGCCTCGCCGGCGTGCAGCCGATGCGGATCCCGTCTCCCCCGGCGTAATCCGGCACCGCCCGCGAGCCGGTCGATCCAGCCGCGCAACGACCAGGCCAGCGGAAACGAATACCAGCCGTATTCGCCGCCGATGGACTCGATCACCGCCCACAGCGTCGCCGGATCGGCGCGGGTGTGGCGTTCTCGCACATCGACGTAGAGGGAACCGCCCGACCACGCGGGATCGGTAGGCAGCGGGGACGACGGTTCACGACCGAGCTGGTCGGCATCCGACCAGCGGGTGGGGACGTCGAGGTCGCGGATACGAGTCAACGCCAGTTCCACCGCGGTGCGGTAGTCGATCAATCCGCGCGCCGGGTCGGGGATGTGCTCGGCGATCGTGTGGTCTTCGCAGACCACGTCGTTGACCAGCGATTCCATCAGCGGCACCGCGATCGCCTTGGGGACCGGGGTGACGAGATTGACCCACTGCGCCGACAGCCACGGGGTGAGCACCGGGACCGGGACGATCACGCGCCGCGGCAGCCGCGCCACTTCGGCGTAGTCACGCATCATCTGCTCGTAGGTGAGCACGTCCGGGCCGCCGATATCGAAGGCGCCGCGCACGTCCGGTGGTAGTTCGGCCGCCCGCGTCAGGTAGTACAGCACATCGCGCACCGCGATCGGCTGGATGCGGTTGCGCACCCAGCGCGGCGTGACCATCACCGGCAGCCGTTCGGTGAGATACCGCAGCATTTCGAAACTGGCCGAACCGGATCCGATGATCACCGCGGCCTGCATCGCTATCGCCGGAACCGACCCCGCGAGCAGGATTCGCCCGACTTCGGCACGGGAGGACAGGTGCCGCGACAGTCGCTGACCGGGCGGAACGATGCCGCCCAGATACACGATCCGGCGTACCCCTGCCCGGGCCGCCTGCTCGGCGACCAGTGTCGCCGCGCGGCGGTCGACATCGTCGAAATCCGTACGCGTCAGCGAATGCACCAGGTAATAGAGCACATCCGTCCCGGCGCAGGCCGCGGCCACATCGTCGGCGCGGAGCACATCACCGCGCAGGACTTCCACGCTGTCGCGCCAGGCGGCGTCGTCGAGTTTGGCCGGGGTGCGGGCCAGCACCCGCACCTCGTGGCCCGCGGCCAGTAGCTCGGGCACCAGCCGGCCACCGATGTAGCCGGTCGCACCGAACACCACACATCGCATACCGTCTCCTGATCACCGCATCGATTACATGCCGGGTACTTCCACGATCGGCGCCGGATAGGTCGCATTGTCGACGTCCTCGCGCCACGGGCGGTGCACCGCCGCGCCGGACAGGTGGGCGAGTTCGGGCAGCCAGCGGCGGACGTACTCACCCTCCGGATCGAAACGGTGCGCTTGCCGCAGTGGATTGAGCGTGCGATTGGGGCGGGTGTCGGTTCCGGTGCCCGCGACCCACTGCCAGTTCATCTGGTTGTTCGCCACATCACCGTCGACCAGCCAATACCGGAAATGGGCTGCGCCGATTCGCCAATCCAGCCGCAGGGTTTTGGCCAGGAACGATGCGGTGATCAGCCGCGCGCGTCCCGGCATCCACCCTTCGTCACGCAGTTGGCGCATCGGCGCGTCGACGATCGGAAAACCGGTGCGACCGTGCGTCCACGCCTCGAAGGCCTGCTCATCCTTGCGGATCTCGACCGGACCCGAGCGGTAATCGGACCACGCCGCCGCGGGGCGGGCCGCCAGCACCTGATGATGGAAGTCGCGCCATGCCAATTGCCGGGCGAAACTGTGCGCGCCCGGGTCCGACATGTCCAGCCTCGACACCACCTCCGCGGCGGACAGGCATCCGAAATGCAGGTACGGCGACAGGTGTGACGTGGCGTCGGCGGCGAGGTCGTCATTGGTCTCCTCGTACGCGGTGACCCCATCGGACAGCCAGCGGCGCAACATCTTTCGCCCGGTGGTCTCGCCGCCGACGCGCAGATTCGGTGAGGTCCGCGCGGTGCGGAGTTCGTCGAGACCCGGTTGTTCGCCATCCAGCCGCGGCACCTCGAGATTTTTCGGCGGCGGCAGCGGACGCCGATGGCGAGCGCTTTCCCAACGCCGGAAGTACGGCGTGAACACCGCGAAATGATCGCGTCCGGTGCTCGGCTCGATCGCGTCGAGGTCGACACTGGTCACCGTGGCGGCGTGCGTATGCACCTGGCAATCGTGGGATTCGAGCCTGTCACGCAGAGCCGACTGTCGTCGTTTGCCGTAGTAGCTGACTTCGGCCGCGAGGTGGACCGACTCCGCCTGCGTCTGGGCGACGATCCGCTCGACCTCGTCGACCACCTTGCCGCGCCGTAGAACGAGATGCCCACCGCGTGACTGTAATTCATCGTCGAGTTCGTCCAGGGCCGCGGCGAGGAATCGCACCCGGTTGGGTGCGGCCCCTGAGCCGGCGATCAGCGATTCGTCGAGGACGAACAGTGGAACCACCGCATCGCCGGCACGCTGCGCCGCGGTCAGCATCGGATTGTCGTGAACCCGCAGATCACGAGTGAACAAAGCTACCGCCACACCCATCGCTACTCACCTCCACTCGCCGGAGCGGCCATGGCTTGTACGCACCGAGCCGGGTTCACAGCCGGCACAGTGGAGTGATGTCGCCGCGTCCACCCGTCACCGGCGAGGTCAGGTACAGGCAGGGTTGCTCACCAGCCGCCACGATCGCCGCGACGACCTGGTTCCACTGATCCGCATCCAGTGCGGGCGTGCGGGAGAGCACGAATCCGGAGATCCGGTAGGGGTCTGTGACGAGGGCCCAGGAGTAGTCCGGACCGAGTGCGGTCACGACATAGTTGGGCGGACCGTCCAGGCTTTCCTGGGTCGGCACTCCCGGGAACGCCACGCGTAATTGCGCTCCCGTCACCGGATCGACTACGCGCGCCGCACCCTGGATCTCGTTTCCCGTACCCGACCAGGTGGTGCACGAATTGTGCACCGACACATCACCGTTCGGCAGTGCCGCGTACTCGGCGCGCGTATCGCGGGCGCAGACGAGATTGAAGTACTGAGGAACTGCGGCGACCTGATACCACGTGCCGACGTAACGGCTCAGATCCAGCGCGGGAACGGGAGCCGGACCGGCCGCCGGACTCGCACCCGCGGGCGCCGCGACGGCGCCGAATACCACCATCGCCGAGACAGCGACACCGGCCAGCCGAGCCGGGCGCATCGCTGCCGCAGCGAACGCGGTCACACGGCGAAGGGCGCCGGTCAGCATTCGTCCCACCTTCCCTTCGAAGCCACCGGGCCGATCTACCTGCGAACGATGTTCGAGCACCTGCGACTCCTCTGTTCGATGAGCATGGGTTCGACGACACAGACGATCCTACAGCAATCGATGCGTAATCGATGCATACTGGAGGTGCCACCCACGCATCACTCCCACCGCGCGGGTGCCGCAGCACTGTGACGTTGCGGTGCCCATGCCCGCGAAAGGCAGAATGATCGTCATGTCCGATGCCTCGCCTCCCGACAACGACGCGACCGGATTCTCGGTACGCACCGTCGCGGAGCGCATCGGCATCCCCACCGCGACACTGCGCAGTTGGAATCAGCGCTACGGCATCGGCCCCTCCCAGCATCGGCGCGGTCGCCACCGCCTGTACTCCGAGGCCGATATCGCCCGGCTCGAGCGCATGGTCGTACTCGTCCGAGGCGGATCGAGCCCGGCGCGGGCGGCCGAGTCCGTGCGCGGACCATTGCCGGTCGCCGGAGACCACGCGTCACTCCTGGGAGCCGCCTTCGCCTCCGACCCCACCACACTGCAGTCGTTGCTGCTCGCCCACATTCGCGCCTTCGGCGTGGTCGACACCTGGGATCGACTGTGCCGCCCGGCCTTCGCCGAGATCGTCCAGCGGCAAGGGGCGGGCATCGGATGCATCGACGTCGAACACCTGCTGTCCTGGTGCATTACGGCCGCCCTGCACCGCGCGGTCCCGCCACCGGCCGACGCGCCCGCCACCCCGGTACTGCTCGCCTGCACCAGCGGTGAAGCACACTCCCTGCCACTCGAGGTCCTGCGCGCGGCCCTCGCCGAGTGCGACGTCCCGGCCACCATGCTCGGCCCCAACGTTCCCACCCCCGCCCTCGGCGACGCCCTGGATCGCAGCGTGCCGGAGTCGGTAGCGGTGCTGTGGTCCCAGCAGGAATCGACCGCCCTCCTCTCGGCCGTGCGCACCTGCGCCGACCGCGGCGCCCGCGTCCTGCTGGCAGGCCCCGGCTGGTACGACATACCCGCCCCCGACACCGCCGAAATCGTCGACGACCTCCAGTCCGCACTGGCGGAACTGACCCACGCCCACCCGGCAGAGGTGTCGGCTCAACCACGCTGATCGGGAATCACCGGTCGGCCGGCCCGCAGCGCAGTACCCCTTGCTCCGCCGCCGAGAACTTGCCGGACCTTGTCCCGCGGCATGCGTGATGCTAATTTTCGTATACGAGAATTACATTCTCATCTGGCCGACACCGGCAGCTCGAAAGGTCGATCACGTGCGCGTCATTCAGTGGACCACCGGGAAGGTCGGAAAGCTCAGTCTGCGAGGGATTCTCGACGATCCGCGACTCGAGCTGGCCGGTGTCTACGCCTATTCCGACGACAAGGCCGGGGTGGATGCGGGCACGCTGTGCGGGCGGCCCGATACGGGAGTACTCGCCACCACCGATATCGATGCGCTGCTCGCCCTCGATGCGGATACCGTCATCTACACGCCGTTCATGGCCGACCTCGACCATGCGACACGATTGCTCGAGAGCGGCCTCGATGTCATCAGCACCAACCTGTTCCTCAACGTCGGCGGAATTCAGGGCGAGACGGAACAGAAACTCGCCGCCGCCTGCGAACGCGGCAACAGCTCGCTGCACATCACCGGCATCAACCCGGGCTGGATCAATGCCATGACCACCGCGTTGACCGCGGTGTGCCGTGACGTCCGATCGATTTCGATCTTCGAATCGGCCGATGTCTCGGTCTACGAATCCGCGGAAACGTGGCAGGCCCTGGGTATTTCACGACCCGAGGCCACCCCGGAGCTGATCGAGATCGCGAAACTGTGGATGAGCACCTTCCGTGATTCGGTACGGCGCATGGGCGTGGCTCTGGGCTACGAATTCGACGATATGGATTTCTCCATCGAGTACGCGACCGCCGCCGAAACGGTGGATCTGGGCTGGATCCGCATCGAGAAGGACACCATTGCCGCCGTGCGCGGCGGATGGGCCGGCAAAGTCGGCGAGAAATCCGTCGTCCGCTCGAACGTCGCCTGGTATCTGACCGAAAAGCTCAACGAGAGCTGGGAATTCGACGACGACCACTATCACATCGTCATCGAGGGAGAACCCGAAGTGCGGACCCGGATCAGGTTCGTCCCGCCGGACAGCTGGGGAAATCACGAGTGGGACACCATGACCGCGATGCCCGCGGTGAATTCCGTCTTCGACGTCGCCCGAGCGCCCGCCGGCATCTCGACGCTGAAAGAAGTGGGATTGCCGTGCGCGCCCGCCGATCTGTGGTTGTCGAGGTGACGCGGTGGGATATGCCGACGAGCTGTTCGATCTGACCGGCAAGGTGGTTCTGGTCACCGGCGGCAGCCGCGGCCTGGGGCGCGAGATGGCCTTCGCCGCCGCACGCTGCGGCGCCGATGTCATCATCGCCAGTCGCAACTACGACACTTGCGTGGCCACCGCCGGCGGGATCGCACGCGAAACCGGTCGCGCCGCCATGCCCTACGGCGTGCACATCGGCCGCTGGGACCAGCTCGACGGGCTGGTCGACGCCTGCTACGACCGGTTCGGCAAGGTCGATGTCCTCATCAACAATGCCGGGATGCAACCGGTCTACGACGATCTGCCGTCGGTGAGCGAGAAACTGTTCGACGCCATCATCGCCCTGAATCTCAAAGGGCCCTTTCGTTTGTCGGCACTCCTCGGCGAGCGCATGGTGGCCGCGGGCCGCGGATCCATCGTCAACGTCAGTTCCACCGGTTCCATCCGGCCGCGCCCGTCGATCGTGCCCTACGCCGCGGCCAAGGCGGGACTCAATGCCATGACCGAGGGCTTGGCCCTGGCATTCGGCCCGGCCGTCCGAGTCAACACCCTGATGGCCGGCCCCTACCGCACCGACGCCACCGCCGGATGGGATCTCGACAACCTGGGCCCAGACGACAACCCGTTCGCCGCCCATGCGCTCCAACGCATCGGCCACCCCAGCGAAATCGTCGGAGCCGCTCTATTTCTCGCCTCCGACGCTTCCAGTTACACCACCGGATCGATCCTCCGCTCCGACGGCGGCATGCCGTAACGACCTGCGCGGCTGCAGGCCTCAGCTCAACGGCTCTGTTCCGACGTCGACGCGCCCGCGGCGACCGGTGACGCCGACAGTTCCGAATCGACCGGCGCCACATCCCGAATCCAGCGCCCCGGCCACCAGATCCTCGGACCGATCAGCGCGAACAGGGCGGGGATCACCAGGGTTCGGATGACGAAGGTATCGAGCAGGATTCCGACGCCGACCACGATGCCCAGCTGGGTCAGCGTGATCAGGGGAAGGACGCCGAGGACGGCGAACACTGCCGCCAGCACGATTCCGGCGCTGGTGATCACCCCGCCCGTGGAGCCGACCGCGCGGACGATGCCGCCGGTCACGCCGTGGCCGGGCGTCTCCTCGCGCGCTCGCGTCACCAGGAAGATCGTGTAATCGACACCGAGCGCCACCAGGAACAGGAAGGCGAACAGCGGCACGTTGGTGTCCAATGCCGGGAACCCGAAAACGTAAGTGCTGAGCAGGCTTCCGATCCCCAGCGCGGCCAGGGCGCTGAGCACCGTGACCGCCACCAGCAGTATCGCGGCCGGCAGTGCCCGCAACAGCACCAGCAGCACCAGCAGGACGACCACCAGAATGAGCGGAAGGATCACGTGCTGATCGCGCCGGGCCGCGTCCCGGGTGTCCATGGCGACGGCGTCGGAGCCGCCGCCCAGCGCCTCGGCGCCGGGCACCGAGGACAGTGCGGTGCGCAGGCGACTCACATCGGCGAATGCGGCGTCGGAGGCCGGTGGCGCGTCCAGGATCACCGACCAGCGCGTCGACCCGTTGTCCGACACGCCGGCGGGGGTCGCGCGCACGACGCCCGGGGTGCCGTCGAGGACCGCCTGCACCCGCTGCGCGGTTTCGGTGCGCGCCAGCACTATCGCGGGATCGCTTGCGCCGGAGGAGAAATGCTCGCTGACAGCCCGCAGGCCGTCGACCGATTCCGCGTGTACGCGGAACTGCTCGGACTGCGCGAGGCCGACATGAGCGAACGGCAGCGCGGCGGCACAGGCGGCCGCGACCACCAGGAAGACGCCGGCCACCGTCGCCGGTCGCCGGACGACCTTTTCCGCGACGGTATGCCAGGCGCCGGAGGTCGCGGTGTCATGACCGTCGACTCGGGGAATGAACGGCCAGAACACCTTTCGTCCACACAGGGCCAGCGCGGGAGGCAGCGCGACCAGGACGAAGACCGCAGCGATCACCAGCCCCAGTGCACCGAACGCGCCCAGGCCGCGGGTATTGGGGAGCAGCGCGAGCAGCAATATCAACAGGGCCAGCACAACCGTCAGGTTGCTGGCGAGCACCGCGGGCCCGGCTCGCCGCGCGGCGATCCGCAGCGCGGCCCGATGGTCCTCGGTCCGATACAACTCGTCGCGATAGCGAGACACCAGCAGCAAGGCATAGTTCGTGCCGGCCCCGAATACCAGCACGCTGGTGATTCCCGCGGTCGAACCGTCGAACGTCAGACCACTCACCTGGGCGAGCGCGTTTCCCGCCGCGGAGGCGACCCGGTCGGCGACCGCCACCACCGACAGCGGAATCAACCACAGCACCGGGGAACGGTAGGTCGCTATCAGCAGCACCATCACCACGGCGGCGGTGACCGCGAGCAACAGGGTGTTGGCGCCGGAGAAGGAGTCGGCGATATCGGCGCCGAAGGCCGAGCCGCCGGTGATGCGCACCTGCAGATCGGCGGGTGCGCCGGCCCGCGCGGCCGCACGCAATTCATCGATACGGTCGGTCAGGGCGAAGCCGTTCAGCTCGGACGGAATCGGAGTCTGCCCGAGTGCGGCGCGCTGGTCGGGCGACAGCACGAGACCCGGCCCACTCGCGCCGGAACGAATCCGGGCCAGCGCCGCCTCGGCCTGCGCTCGGTCGCCGGGGGTGAGGACTTCGCCGTCGGCGCGGGTGACGATCAGGACCGCCGCCGCTGAATCCCCGCCGGGAAACTGCCGCAGCAACCGCTGCACCTGCGCGGATTCGGCGTCGTCCGGTAACGAGTTCGGTGCCGAGCCACCCGACTCGCCCCCACCGGACAGGCCGAGGACCGCGACGGCGGCGACCACCATCGCCACGAGGATGATCCACCCCCTCCGTCCGGAGACGATCCGCGCATATCGGTCCCATCCGCCCATCCCGGAACTATTTCAGAAACTGAAATAGTTTGCAAAGGGTTCGCCCCTCGGTCCGATTACCCTGTGTGCACGCCCACCGGCGGGAGAAGGGAGACAGAGGTGACCGAGCGCTCGACCGACGCGGCGCCCACCGAGCGCGACCGCGACGAACTCGAGACGGCGATCGCCCGCGACATCCGCGCGCTCAGCGCCGTCTCGGATCAGATCTCGCACCTCTTCGCCCATTCGAACGATCTGCGCCCCAACGACTTCCGCGCCCTCATGCATATCGCCACCGCCGACGCGGAAGGAACGCCCCTGACCGCCGGACGACTCGGGGCGCTGCTGGGCGTCTCCCCCGGCGCGATCACCTACTTGATCGAGCGCATGATCGAGTCGGGCCATATCGAACGCGAAGCCGACGACACCGACAAACGCCGCGTGCTACTGCACTACAGCGACCACGGCATGACCGTGGCGGCGGGCTTCTTCACCCCCATCGGCATACGAACCCGAGCCGCACTCGCCGACCTCCCCGACTCCGACCTGCAGGCCACCCACCGCGTCCTGACCGCCATAGTCGGCGCTCTACGCGACCACAGCGCGGCGATCACTTCCGATAACGAGCGACCGAACCGATAGGCCGGAGCGCGCAAGCCGCACTCGAAAACGGCGACACCGGAGAGTCGGCGTATTCGATCAGGAGTGCTGCGGCGGCGGGCACTGTCCGGTCTGCTCACCGATCGAATTGATCTCCGCATTCGGCCGCGGATCACCGGCATAGTTGATCCGATCCGTGCACTTCACATACGCCGGAGCCTGCGGCGCCGGGCACTGTCCGGTCTGCTCACCGATCGAATTGATCTCCGCGTTCGGCCGCGGATCACCCGCATAGTCGATCTGATCGGTGCACTTCACGGCGGCGGGTGCTGCTTCCGGTGGCGGCCCGGCGGGTGTCGCGGCGGGCGGGCCGGAGGGGTCGCGCGGCCCTTGGGGCGACGCCTGCGGCGGGGCGGAATCTGTCCCATCCGTACCTTCGTGCGCCGAGGGCGACGGGACTTGGGCGGCCGCGGTGGTCGAGGCCGGACCTGTCGAAGCCGGAGCCGTAACGGACGTCCGAGCACTCGAACCGGCCGACGTCTCAGGTGCGGAAGTGCTTCCCCCGGAGGAGCATCCGGCGATCGCGAGCGCGCATGCGGCGAATACCGCGAGGCCGATCCGGGAGATCGTTCGCGTCGGCCGTGCGGCCGGTGCGGAATCGTCGAATGTCATGCGCGGCATCGCTTTCTGTCGAGGGCCGAGACGAGGTGGCTACGTTCGAGAGATACGCCCACTTCGGCCGGCCGTTAACAGTCGCAGAGAATTCGCCGTGCGTTCCGGTCGCGACTACGGTGCGCGACGAGCGGCCGGACGGTGCTCAGCATCGTCCTCGTCGTGGTCCTCGTCGTCGTCGTGAATACGGTTGCGGGTCAGCGCAAGTCCGGTACCCACGACACCGATGAGGCTCAGCGCGATGGCAATGCTCGACCAGCCGTCCCGGTGCCAGTACACATCTTCGAGCGTGATCAGCAGCGCGGCCTCGTCCACGATCAGCGCCAGCGCGATACCCAGTGCCAGACCCATCCATGTCCGCGCCCGGGGACTGCGATCGACCATGCCGAAGATGGCGACACCGGCCAGCAGCACCAGCCCCCACAGGTAATGGTGCAGATGAGTTCCGCCGGTGGACACATCGCCGACGTTGCTGGTGTCGATGTGGATCAGCCAGGTCACCAACCGGGCGCCACCGAAGGTGACGGTGAACGCCAGCCAGGCCAGCACGATCCCGCGGCGAGATTCCTCGATCTGGTTCCATCGGCGCGGAAACCGAAAACGAGCAGGTCCAGTCATGGCGCCGATATACCCCCGCCGGGCACCGCCAAGCGGTCACGAAGGGCTGGTGCTACCTCACATCGACTGCCGAAACCGTCACCGTGCCGACCGACCGGCTTCCTCCGCGCATCCCCTCTCGACGTACTGTGGCCGTCGTGGCGCCCGCAGGAATCCCCGATCAAGTGCCCGACTCCGCGGAGTTGGCGAGGGCGTGCGGGAGCGATATCGCCGAGCTCACCGCACGGCTCATGGCGGCGGTGTTCACCGACAATCCGGAGTGGACCGACTATTCGGCGGTGAGCAGAACGGATCTGCGGGAGGGGTGCCGGCGGTTCCTCACGCGGGTGCTGGAGTTGCTCGCGGCGAAGGGGGCCGGCGCCGAGCGCGACGATGTGGCCGCCGCGATCGGCCGGCAGCGCGCCGCGCAGGGTGTTCCGCTCGAGGCCATGCAGCGCACCTTCCGCCTGGGCGGGCGCATCGTGTGGGAAGCGCTGATGGATCGTGCCGGCGATATGTCACCTGCCGATTTCCGTGAAATCGGGACCGCCATGTGGGCGGTTGTCGACGGGATGTCCTCGGCGCTGGTGACCTCCTATCGCGGCGCCGAACTCGACCGGGTCCGACGCGACGAGCGCCGCCGTCACGCCCTGATCGAAGATGTCCTCTCCGGGCGTGGCCGCGACGCCGCCTTCGCGGCGTATGCGGCGCGGGAACTCGACCTCCCCGCCGGCGGCGACTACCTGGTGGTCGTCGCTCGCGGGGAACAGCCGCTGCGGCTGGGCACCGAAAGCGCGTTGGCGGCCATGGGGATTCGTTCGGTCCGCCACGATCGGGGCGACCAAACGGTCGGCATCGTCGCGTTGGAACAGCGTTCGCCGCAGCAGGTGGCGGAGCTGCTGGGTCCGCTCGTGCTCGGACGCGCGGGGCTGTCCCCGGCGGTCGACGGTCTGGCCGAGATCGACGTCGCCCACGCACTCGCCACGCTGGCACTCGATACCGCCCCGCGAGACCGCGAACCCACTCTCACGCTGCTCGAAGATCGCTACCCGGAGGCCCTGCTGGTGCGCGCGCCCGATCTGGCGCAGCGATTGGTCCAGCGATGCTTGGGCCCGATTCTGGCGCTGCCCGCCAGAGAGCGCGACATCCTGCTGCGCACGCTGACGGTCTGGCTAGCCGAGAACTGCTCGGCCGCGCACGCCGCACCGCTGTTGCACTGCCATCGCAACACCGTCATCAACCGGCTCCAGCGCGCCGCGACGCTGCTCGGGCGGCCGCTGGAAGGTCAGCGTCACCAATTCGAACTCGGCCTCGCGCTCACCGCGCACGACCTGCTCGAACGCCCCACCGACTGAACGTTTCGCCCGGCGCAGCCGCAAGCGATATTGGGCGCAGCGCCCAATTCCGGGTCGCAAAACCTGGGCTTGCCGGGAATTGTCCGGCGTCCGTGCGCGGATAAGACTCCACACCTGATGGCCCACACCGCAACCGGATTCGGGTCACGCAATTCAGGACGAGGAGCACCACAAGTGCCGGAATTCGATCTCTTGATCATCGGCGGCGGGCCGGGTGGGTACGTCGCGGCGATCCGCGCGGCCCAGCGCGGCCTGCACGTCGCCGTGGTGGAGAAGGAACGCCCGGGCGGGGTGTGCCTGAACTGGGGCTGCATCCCCACCAAGGCCATGCTGCGCTCGGCAGAGGTATTCGAAACACTGAGCGCCGCAGCCGATTTCGGTGTGCTGGCCGACAACGTGCGGTTCGACTTCGCGGCCGTCCGCCGGCGCAAGGACGGGATCGTCGGCAAACTGACCGGCGGCGTGGCCGGGCTCCTGCGGGCCAACGGCGTCACCGTGATCGAGGGGCATGCCCGTTTCACCGGACCGACCACGGTCGAGGTATTCGAGCCGGGTCCCTCGCCGGTCTTCACCGACGGTCCGCGTTACGCGGCCGCCCCCACCGGCACTCCGACGCGAACCGTGACAGCCACCGACATCATCGTCGCGACCGGGTCCGTGCCCGCGGCCCTGCCCGTGCCGGGCGCCGACCTGCCCGGCGTGATCACCTCCGACGGCGCGTTCGGGTTGACCGAGGTGCCGCGGCGGCTGGTCGTCATCGGCGGCAGCGCGGTCGGCGTCGAATGGGCCGGCCTGTTCGCCGCCTTCGGCGCCGAAGTGACCGTGGTGGAGATGCAGGACCGGCTGGTTCCCGCGGAGGACACCGAGATCGGCGCCGCGCTGGGCCGCTCGTTCACCGAGCGCGGCATCACCGTCCTGACCGGCTGCACCGTCACCGGCATCGACCGGACCGGCGATGCGCTGGAGGTCGACGTGAACGGCGCGACGACTCGGAAAATTGCGGCCGACGTCGTGCTCGTCGGTGTGGGACGACGGCCGAACACCGCCGATCTCGACCTGAAATACGCCGGAATCGACACCGACGCACGAGGTTTCATTCCGGTCGACGACCGGCTACGGACCACGGTCGAGCACGTCTACGCCATCGGCGATGTCACCGGCAAGGCGCTGCTGGCCCACGTGGCATCCCATCAGGGGCTCACCGCCGCCGACGTCATCGCCGGTCACGACGCCCACATCGACTACACCGTGATCCCCGCGGCGACGTTCACCCATCCGGAGATCGCGAGCGTCGGCCTGACCGAGGACGCGGCTCGCGCCGGCGGCCACGAGGTGGTCACCGCGAAATTCCCGTTCGCCGCACTCGGGCGAGCCGAAGCGCTCGGCGAGACCCAGGGCTTCTGCAAGATCGTCGCCGGGGCACGCCATCGGGAAGTGCTCGGCGTGCACATCATCGGCCCTTCCGCGAGCGGTCTGATCGCCGAAGGGGCACTGGCGATATCACTCGAAGCGACGCTCGACGAACTCGCCGACACCATCCACGCCCACCCCACCCTCGGCGAGATCGGTATGGAGGCAGCCCTGACCGGGCTCGGCCTGCCGATCCACATCGCGCCGCGTTCACGTTGAGGAGCACCACCGTGACTACCACAACCCCACAGAAGGCCACGCGCACGTCGACCCGGCGCGCACCGAAACGACCGGCCGCGACCACCGAGCCGTCCACGACCGTATCGAGCGAAGCTCTGCTCGCCGACCGAACCGCTTCCCAGACAGCATCATTCGACGCACGGGTGGCGGCCGAGGACTCGGGCACGCTGCGGCAGCTGTATCGCGACATGCTGTTCGTGCGCCGATTCGAGGAGCGCACCGCGCAGAGCTATCAGCAGGCCAAGATCGGCGGCTACTGCCACCTCAACCTCGGCGAAGAGGCCACCGTGGTAGGCCTCGGCGCGGCGATGCGGCCCACCGACTACCTGTTCACCAACTACCGCGAACACGGCTACGCCCTCGCCAAGGGCATCGAACCCGGCCGGGTCATGGCCGAACTGTACGGCCGATCCACCGGCACCTCCAAAGGGTGGGGCGGATCGATGCACATGTACGACACCCAGACCCGGCTGCTCGGCGGCTACGCCATCGTCGGCGGGCAGGTGCCGCTCGCCGTCGGCGCGGCCCTGGCGATCGACTACCGCGGCGGCGACGACGTCGTCGTCTGCCAAATGGGTGAGGGCACAACCAATATCGGCGCCTTTCACGAATCGCTGAACCTGGCCGCGCTGTGGAATCTGCCGATCGTGTTCCTGGTGGTCAACAACCAGACCGGCATGGGCACCACCGTCGAGAAGTCCTCCGCCGAACCCGATCTGTGGAAACGCGCCGCCGCCTACCGCATGCGTGGCGAACGAGTCGACGGCACCGACGTCCTCGCCGTCCGCGATATCGCCGAGCAACTCATCGACACCGCACGCCGGGAGGGAAAGCCGGCCCTGCTGGAAGCGGTCAGCCACCGCCTGAAAGGCCACTCGGTGGTCGACCCCGCGAAATACCGCACCGAGGAAACGGTGACGGCGGCGCGATCCCACGACCCGATCGAGATCTGGAAGAGCGCGCTGCTGAAAGCCGGTGTGCTCAGCGAGGATTCGGCCGCCGCCCTGGACGCGGAGATCATCGCCGAGGTCGCCGCCGCCGTCGAGTTCGCCGACACCAGTCCGCATCCGCAGCCGTCGAGCTTGTTCGACTACACCTACGCCACCCCCGTGCCCGGCGATTCCCGCCGCCTGCCCGCCGACCCGCTCTTCACCGCCTGAGGACCATCCCGTGCCTGTCATGACCTACCGCGAAGCACTGCGCGAGACCCTGCGCGAGGAAATGCGCCGCGACGACGACATCTTCCTGATCGGTGAGGAGATCGGCGTCTTCGAAGGCTCCTACAAGATCACCGCCGGACTGCTGAACGAATTCGGCGACAAGCGAGTTCGCGACACCCCGATCGCGGAGGAAGGGTTCGTCGGCGCGGCCATCGGCGCCGCCATGCTGGGGTTGCGCCCGGTCGTGGAGATCATGACGATCAACTTCTCGCTGCTCGCGCTGGATCAGATCGTCAATCACGCCGCCAAGATCTACGGTATGTTCGGCGGGCAGACCAGCGTGCCGATGGTCATCCGCACCCCGGGCGGCGGCGGACAACAACTCGGCGCCACCCACTCCCAGAACATCGAGCTGTACTACGCGTTCGTGCCCGGTCTCAAAGTCGTCACGCCCAGCACTCCCGCCGACGCCCGCGCTCTGCTCAAAGCCGCCATCGACGACGACGATCCGGTGCTGTTCCTGGAGAACCTGTCGCTCTACAACACCAAAGGCGACGTACCGGACGATCTCCCGCCCGCACAGATCGGCAAGGCCGCCGTCACCCGCGAGGGCACCGACATCACGCTGATCGGCTACTCCCGCATGGCCACGGTCTGCACCCAGGTCGCGGAAAGACTTGCCGCCGAAGGCATTTCCGCCGAGGTGATCGACCTGCGCAGCCTGCGCCCGCTCGACCGCGACACCCTCGTCCGCTCGGTCCGCGGCACCGGATGCGCGGTCATCGGCGAGGACGACTGGCTCACCTACGGCATCGGCGCCGAAATCGCGGCCTCGATCTCCGACGGCGCCTTCGACTATCTGGATGCCCCCGTGCGCCGCGTCGCCATGGCCGAGGTGCCGCTCCCCTACGCCAAGCCGCTGGAGAAGCTGGCCCTGCCGTCCGTCGAATCGCTCTACACCGCCGCCGTCGAAACCCTTGCGGCCGTGGGCAAGCGACGCTGAGAGGAAAGACCGTTGTCCGACATCACCATGCCCCGCCTCTCCGACACCATGGAGGACGGCGTCGTCGCCACCTGGCTCAAACAGGTCGGTGACACCGTCACCCGCGGCGAAGTACTCGCCGAAATCGAAACCGACAAGGCCCTGATGGAACTCGAGGCCTACGACGACGGCATCCTCGAACGCATCATCGCCGCACCCGGAACCCGCGTGCCGATCGGCGAACCCATCGCCATCCTCGGCGACGGCAGTGGGACCGCTGCGTCACCCGCACCGCCTTCGACTGTTCAGCGGACCGAGACGGCATCGGCACGGCAGCACACCGAACAGCCGCACGAGCCGGCCGATATCGCATCGGCACAACCTCAGACCGCGGTGGCGGCGGGAATCGTGCCCGCCGGTCAGGCCGGCGACGGCGGTAGATCCCTCCGCACGACCGAGCAACCCGCGACGCCGGCCCCGCAGTCCGCCGCAGACGCTGTGCGCCGCAAATCCTCGCCGCTGGCGCGCAAGATCGCACGGGAGCTCGGTCTAGACATCACGACCGTCACCGGAACCGGCCCCGGCGGGCGCATCACCCGTCTCGACGTCGAAAACGCTCACGCGGCAAGCACTTCCGACACGGCGCAAACGACCGCCGCGCCGGAACACACGGCACCGGGCACCCCGGCGACCGGCGACTACGACGAAATCCCGCTGACCAGCATCCAGCGCGTGTCAGCCACTCGCCTCACCGAGAGCAAACAGCAGGCGCCACACATCTACCTGACCAGCGCCATCGACGTCACCGAACTCCTCGCCTTCCGCACCCGGATCAACGAGACACTCGCCGACACCGGGGCCGGCAAGGTCAGCGTCAACGATCTGCTCGTCAAAGCCGTCGCCACGGCACTGCGCGCCAACCCCGCGGTCAACGTCTCCTTCGCCGGTGACACCCTGCGCCGCCACCACGGCATTCACCTCGGCGTCGCCGTCGCCACCCCCGCCGGCCTGCTCGTCCCGGTCATTCGCGACGCCGACCGCAAAACGGTGTCGGCCATCGCCGCCGAAAGCCGCGACAAGGCCGAACGCGCGCGCGACCGCAAACTCCGCGCCGAGGAGATGACCGGCGGCACCTTCACCCTCTCCAACCTCGGCATGTACGGCATCGAGCATTTCACCGCGGTCATCAATCCGCCCGAAGCCGCCATCCTCGCGATCGGCGCCGCCACCGACGAACTGCGACTCGACGGTGACGAGGTCGTGAGCCGAAAGGTCCTGCGCGTCACCATGTCCGCCGACCACCGCGCCATCGACGGAGCCGTCGCCGCGCAATTCCTCGCCCAACTGAAGGAGCTGATCGAGCACCCGCTGCGGATCGTGACCTAGGGTCACGACGATGTGCGCAGGGTCCCGAGAGCTCCGGAAAATGATCTGAAATGCGTTCGAACCGTTGAGTCGGACGCGGGAACGGCGTTCAATCGAAGGCACGGTCCACGAGTCGGGGCACGAGAATCCTGTGGATCGCGTGCGCACAGCGCGCAATACGGAGAGTGATCGACATGATGGGGACAGTGCATCGAACCGCGGCGCGAGTGCTCATGGTGACCGCCATCGCGGTCGCGCCGATACTGCCTGCCGCGCCGGCTCTGGCGGAACAGCCGGCCGGAGCACCGGCGGTTCAGGTGGCCCACGACACCGGCTGGTACGGGAATCCCTGCAATTGGGGCTTCAACTGGCTGTACCCGCAGTGCTGGTTCGGCTGGGGTAACTACGACGGTTTCCACGGCTGGTGGTAGTAGGCCGATAGCCGCGGGGAGGGACAGGTCGGTCGCCGCTCGCGTGGTGACCGATGCTGTTTGCGGCCCGAGGCGAGTATCCGGTGGCCCGCGGACGGGTGCTGAAGCCCGGCAAGGCGTTACTGTTTCTCATGACCAACGACGCGCACCGGCGTAGGGAACAGCTGCGCGAATTCCTCCGCAGTCGCCGAGAGCGGCTCGCGCCCGCCGAGGTCGGGCTCGCGCCGGCCGGACGGCGCCGCACACCGGGACTGCGGCGCGAGGAGGTCGCACAGCTCGCCGGGGTCGGCGTGTCCTGGTACACCTGGCTCGAGCAGGGTCGCGATATCAAGGTGTCGACCGAAGTGCTCGACGCGGTCGCGAGAGCACTGCGATTGACCGAGTGGGAGCAGGCCCACCTGTATGTACTGGCAGGGATGAATCCGCCTCGGGCCGTGGGTAATCGGAATGCACGGGTCACCGACGAACTGCGACATCTGCTGACGGTATGGTCGCCGCGGCCCGCGGTGCTGCGTGACCGGTACTGGAACATCCTGGCCGTCAACGACGGGGCGCGCACGGCCTTCGGATACGACTGCGACGACTACAACTGCCTCGTCTCGTTTTTCACCAACACGAGCTACCGGGAGATGCATCTGCACTGGACCGCCGCCGCACCGGCGGTCGTGGCCGCCTATCGTGCCGATGCGGCGCAGGGCGATCCCGAATTCGAACGGGTGATCACCGAACTCTCCACGCTCAGTACCGAATTCGCCGAGTTGTGGGCACGGCACGACGTGGGCGCCCCGACGCAGGCGGTCCACGCGGTGCGCCATCCGGACGCGGGCGACCTGTACTTCGACACCACCACGCTGATCGTCGCGGACCATCTCGATCTGCATCTGGTGCTGTACAACCCGCGACCGGGCACCGAGACCGAGCAGCGACTGAGCCTGCCGGCGCCGGAACGGTCGGCCGCACCCGCATAGCCTGGTGGTAGTGATCCCACGTTGACCTCACACTGGTTGTCCAAGGCGATCCTCGGCAGGCTTCTCGCCATGGCGCACAACAGATTCGACGGCAAGACCGCACTGATCACCGGCGGTACGAGCGGTATGGGACTGGCCACCGCGCGGCGGTTGCGCGACGAGGGCGCGCGAGTGATCGTCACCGGACGCGACCTGGCACGGCTGGCCGCGGCCGCCGATGATCTCGGACCGGAGGCGTTCGCGATCGCCGCCGATACGACCGATCTCGCCGCTCTCGATGCCCTGTTCCACACCGTCCAGACCAGATACGGCCGGTTGGACGTGCTCTTCGTGAACGCGGGCATCGGATTCTTCCCGCCGACCGACGCGGTGACCGAGGCCGATTTCGACCGCGTCGTCGGCGTCAACCTCAAAGGAGCGTTCTTCACGATTCAGAAGGCGATTCCGCTGCTGTCGTCCGGCGCGGCTGTCGTGATCAACGCCTCGTGGGCACTGCACCGCGGCATGCCGTTCGGCTCGCTGTACTCCGCGACCAAGGCCGCCGCACACAATCTCGCGCGCACGCTCGCGGCGGAATTGGGCGGCAAGGGGATTCGGGTCAACTCGGTGAGCCCGGGATATATCGACACCCCTGCCCTGCGGTCCGAACTGCCCGCGGCCGCGCAGAGCGCTGTGGCCGGCGAAATCGTCGCGGGGAGGATCGGCTCAGCCGAGGACGTCGCGGCCGCGGTGGCATTCCTCGCCTCGCACGAGGCGTCGTACATCACCGGCCAGGACCTGCTCGTCGACGGAGGCCTGGTGGGCCTGGTTCCGAACGCGGCAACCTGATATCCGGTCCGCAGTCGTCACCGCTGAGCGAGACCTTGCGCTACGGGAGGATTGAATCGACGTAGCCGCCGTCGACGCGCAGGGCGCCGCCGGTGGTCGCCGAGGCGAAGGGCGAACTGAGGTAGACGACCATGTTGGCGATCTCCTCCGGCTCGATCAGCCGTTGGATCAATGATTGCGGACGATGCTTGCGCATGAACTCCCGCTGCGCCTCGTCCCACGGCAGGTCGCGGTCCACGAGCTGATAGACGAAGTCCTCCACCCCACCGGTGTGCGTCGGACCGGCGATGACGGAGTTGACCGTGACACCGGTACCGGCCGCATCCTTGGCGAACCCGCGCGACAACGCCAGGATCGCCGTCTTGGACACGCCGTAATGGATCATCTCCTCGGGAATGACCACAGCCGAATCACTGGCGATCTGAATCGCACGCCCCCAACCCGCCGCGATCATCCCGGGCAGATAGGCACGGATCAATCGAGCGGCTGACAGCACATTGACCTCGAAGATGGTGCGCCACTGGTCATCCGAGATCTCCCGGGCCGGCACCGCACCGAAAATCCCCAGATTGTTCACCAGGACATCGACCTCGGGAAGTTCCGTCAGCAACTGTTCCACCCCCGCGATCGTCGTGACATCGGCGGCGACACCGATCACGTCACCACCCGCCTCGCGCAGCGCGGACACCGCGCCCTCGACCCGGTCAGCGCTTCGGCCGTTCACCGCGACCCGAGCACCACTGCGCGCCAGCCCACCGGCGATCGCCAACCCGATCCCCTGCGTCGACCCGGTCACCAGCGCGGTCTTACCCGTCAAGTCGATGTGCACAGCTGACACTCCTTCACTGTCGGGGTGGCCGGGGCAGTCGCCTCCGCCGCCGGCACATGGGCGCGTACCCCCGAACCCTACGTGGGAGGCGCGGGGTGTTCGTGGACGCGCGGAGGCGCGACATCAACCGTTGGACTGCCGGCTTCAAGAAGCTCGATCGCCATTCGCAAAGTCCACCATGAGGGCCGGGTCACGACTGGGATTCCATGCGTAGTCCAGTGCTGCCAGCAGATGCTGCTTCAGCCCTCTCGTCTCCCTGTTGTCCGTCCGGCCCGGAGCCAGCGCCGCCTGCAACATCTGCAGGAACCGTCGTCTGGCGACACCGAAGCGCACCAGCAACTCGCTGGAGTCGGCACCGCCGAACGGCGCCCAATGAATGGCGAATACGACTATCGACCGCGCATGCGGATCGAGAAAGCCGTCTCTCTCGAGAAGTCGACTTTGCTGCAGCGAGGTCCGGACCCATGCCTGGCTGTAGCACCGTGCGACACCAGGTTCAGCGCGGCGCATGGTCTCGTCCGTCGGAGCCGAAGGAAGTCACCGATTCGCTGTGCCGGCGATCAGCACAGACGACGAAGACCGGGAACCTGTCGTCTCGCGGACGCGGTTGGAAATGCACACGCACCGGCCGATCCGCGAGCAACGGCACCTCGCCCTCCAGCGAGGTGTAGACCCACGGACCCTCGTCGAGCTCGACGATCGCGACCGTCGACTGAGCCAGCACACCACCCGCACCGGCACGTTCCACCACCCGCCACGACACGATCGAACCCGCACCCGACGACGGCACCCGTTCCAGCACATCCGACGCACACGAGGAACACCCCGCCGTCAGCGGCGCGAACAACTTGTCACATTTCGCGCATCGCCGAATCATCAAGACCTCTTCCGAGGCCGTCGTACCGATAGGAGACCTGTGCTGAAGCGTGGGCGCAGACATCGAATCCTCCGCAACGTGACCGATAGAACGCACTCCAGCCTCGTCACCGACGAGCACCACCGCGACGGTAGAACTACCCGTGCGTATACCTATTTCTCGGCAGTCGGCTTGCCGAGCGACACCGCGCGCGTCGAACAGCCTCGCCGGCAGTCAAGTGATTCCATCGTGCGATGGCCCGTTATCGGCCACTTCACGACTCAGGCCACCCGGCATGGGGCGCGGGATCACGGAAGAAAAGGTCTTCTAGCTGGGAAAATGAAGTGGGCGCAGAGGGGTTCGAACCCCCGACCGCTGGTGTGTAAAACCAGTGCTCTACCACTGAGCTATACGCCCGGACTTCACCGGCCGGGCGGCGGTGAAGATGGTGTGCTGCGCGGGCCGGGTGTCCGGGTCCGTGCGCGGCGGTTCATGAATCTAGTGCAGTGAGCGCTTTCTCCCAAGCCGCCTGGTCACGGGGCTCTCCGGGGCCGTTCATTTCGGCGAAACGGATGATTCCGTCCTTGTCCACGACGAAGGTGCCGCGGTTGGGGAAGCCGGTTTTGTCGTTGAAGACACCGTAGGCCTGGGTGACAGCGCCGTGCGGCCAGAAGTCCGACAGCAGCGGGAAGGTGTAGCCCTGCTCGGCCGCCCAGATCTTGTGGGTGGGCGGGGGTCCGACGGAGATGGCGAGGATCTCGGCGTTGTCGTTCTGGAACTTGGGCAGTTCGTCGCGCACCTTGCACAGCTCACCCTGGCAGATGCCGGTGAACGCCAACGGGTAGAACACGATCAGGACGTTCTTGTCGCCCCGGTAATCGGCGAGACTCACATCCTGGTTGTTCTGATCCTTCAGCGTGAAATCCGGTGCGGCCGTACCCACTTCGAGCGGCATGCGCAGTCCTCCTGTCTTCGACGGCGGGCTGTTCCGGTACTCGGCGGCCGCCCGTGCGAAACAATAGTCACGCGGTGGATCAGCGCTGCTTCGAGGGCGTCTTGGGCTGCATCAGCTTGGTACCGGTCCAGGTGCCGAGGCTTACCGGTGTGGTCGACGTCAACCCCGCGGTGGGGGCGGATTCGGCGATCTCGCTGGGATCGACATGCCCGGGCTGGCCGGTCTTGGGGGTGAGTACCCACACGACACCGTCCTCGGCGAGCGGACCGATGGCATCCATCAGTTCGTCGACCAGGTCGCCGTCTCCGTCGCGCCACCACAGCAGTACGACGTCGATCACCTCGTCGGTGTCCTCGTCGAGTAGTTCGGAGCCGATCGCGTCCTCGACAGACGCCCTCAACTCGTCTGCGGTGTCCTCGTCCCAGCCCAACTCCTGAACCGCCATGCCGTGGGCAATGCCAAGCTTCTGAGCGTAGTTCTGCGCGTCCGCCGCGGCGACCACGGTGGTGTCCTCCTCAACTCCCGACAACAGATAGTTGCAAGCGAACATGGTTATCGGCCGCAACGCAAGCCGATCCGCTCAAATAACCTCCGAAATGTCGCGGATGCATGCCCCGGGACGAAGCGTGCAGAGGCGGTTCGCAACGCCCTGAGCGGCCCCGGGACATCCGTTTCCCGGCTATCGCGCCGGGCATGCGGTACGCACCGCGTTCAGCGCGTCGTTGACTCGCTTGCTGGCGTCGTTGAGCGTGCCGACGGGCGCGGTGTAGGTCATCTTGCGGGATTCGCCGGCCAGTCCGCGGGCGGCGTTCACATAATCGGTGAACTTCTGCGCGAGATCCGCGGGTAACGCGTCGCCGGCGGCGGTGACCCGTCCCTCCACGGTCCGCGCGGCGTCCTCGAGGGTCTGGGCGGCGGCATCGCGCTTGGCGTCCTGGTCGGGGGCGTTCGCATCGTGCGCGTCGACGAAGTCGTTGTACTTCGTCACCGCGGCGCCGGTGGTCTCACGGAACGGTGTGCAGTTGTCGGCGACGGCTTTCGTCTGTGCGGCAGCCTTTTTCGACGAGGTGGCCGCGGCCGAGGACGAGGCCATCTCGGTGCGGAACGCGGCCGCGTCCGCCTGGTTCACCGTCGCGGTACCGTGGACAGCGGTAGAGCATCCTGCCACCACCAGTCCGGTGCCGACCGCCAAGGTCGCGCACATCAGTCCGAACCCACGTGGGTTCAGCAGTTTCATCGTCCTCCCCGCTTCTCGAGCAGTCGAAAGAATGTTCTGTGGCGAGCTTCGCTGCAACGAGCGTCACAGCCTAGCGAACGGTACTGGATTTACGGCTGACATGATGACCTGGGACGCATCATCGACAAGGATGTGAGGTGCGCCCCAAACCGTGAGCGACGGACGGCCCGCACACCAGCGGTGCTGCCCGGGGTTAGAGCCATCAGCTTGTCCACCCCTGTACGAGGAGCATTGATTTTGACCGACCTGATGCACCCGATTTCGTCAAGTTCTGCATCCGACCCCGAGCCGACGAGCAGCAACGGTTCCGCCGATCACCAGTCGGCGCCCGCCCGCCCGGCCGGTGCGCGGGTGCGTGTGATCCGCGAGGGGGTGGCGTCATATCTACCGGACATCGACCCGGAGGAGACGAGCGAGTGGCTCGATTCCTTCGACGAGATGCTCGAGCGCGAAGGCCCCGGCCGCGCTCGCTATCTGATGCTGCGCCTGCTCGAGCGCGCCGGTGAACGTCACGTCACCATTCCTTCGTTGACCTCGACCGATTACGTCAACACCATCCCCACCGAGAACGAGCCCTGGTTCCCCGGCGACGAGGAGGTCGAGCGCCGCTACCGCGCCTGGATCCGCTGGAACGCCGCGGTCATGGTGCATCGCGCGCAGCGGCCGGGAATCGGTGTGGGCGGCCATATTTCGACCTACGCGTCGTCCGCGGCGCTGTACGAGGTCGGCTTCAACCACTTCTTCCGCGGTAAGGACCACCCCGGCGGCGGCGACCAGATCTTCATCCAGGGCCACGCCTCCCCCGGCATCTACGCCCGCGCCTTCCTCGAGGGCCGCCTGACCGAGGATCAGCTCGACGGGTTCCGCCAGGAATACAGCCACGGCGGTCCGGGCCACGGATTGTCGTCCTATCCGCACCCGCGACTGATGCCCGATTTCTGGGAATTCCCCACGGTCTCCATGGGCTTGGGTCCGATGAACGCCATCTACCAGGCGCGCTTCAACCACTACCTGCACGATCGCGGGATCAAGGACACCTCCGATCAGCACGTGTGGGCCTTCCTCGGCGACGGTGAGATGGACGAGGCGGAATCGCGCGGTCTGGCCCATGTGGCGGCGCTGGAGGGTCTGGACAACCTGACCTTCGTCATCAACTGCAACCTGCAGCGGCTCGACGGCCCCGTCCGCGGTAACGGCAAGATCATCCAGGAGCTGGAGTCGTTCTTCCGCGGCGCCGGCTGGAACGTCATCAAGGTGATCTGGGGCCGGGAGTGGGATGCGCTGCTGGGCGCCGACCGCGACGGGGCGCTGGTCAACCTGATGAACTCGACCCCGGACGGCGACTACCAGACCTACAAGGCCAACGACGGCGCCTACGTGCGTGAGCACTTCTTCGGCCGCGATCCGCGCACCAAGGATCTGGTGAAGGACCTGACCGATCAGCAGGTCTGGAACCTCAAGCGCGGTGGCCACGACTACCGCAAGATCTACGCGGCCTACGCGGCGGCGCTCGCGCATCAAGGCAAGCCGACGGTGATCCTGGCCAAGACCATCAAGGGTTACGGCCTCGGCAAGCACTTCGAGGCGCGCAACGCGACGCACCAGATGAAGAAGATGACGCTCGACGATCTGAAGGCGTTCCGCGACGTGCAGCGCATTCCGATCACCGACGCCCAGCTCGAGGCCGATCCGTATCTGCCCCCGTACTACCACCCGGGCATGGATTCGCACGAGATCGGCTACATGCTGGACCGGCGCCGTGCCCTGGGCGGCTACCTGCCCGAACGGCGTTCGGTCGCAAAGCCTTTGCAGCTGCCCGGCGACGCGCCCTACGCCTCGGTGCGCAAGGGGTCGGGCAAGCAGAACGTGGCGACCACCATGGCGTTCGTGCGGCTGATGAAGGAACTGTTGCGCGACAAGGAGATCGGCAAGCGCATCGTGCCGATCATTCCGGACGAGGCCCGCACCTTCGGTATGGACTCGTGGTTCCCGTCGCTGAAGATCTACAACCGCAACGGGCAGTTGTACACCTCCGTCGACGCGGAATTGATGCTGGCCTACAAGGAAAGCCAAGTCGGCCAGATTCTGCACGAGGGCATCAACGAGGCCGGCTCGACCGCATCGTTCACCGCGGCCGGTACGTCCTACGCCACCCACGGCGAGCCGATGATCCCGCTCTACATCTTCTATTCGATGTTCGGGTTCCAGCGCACCGGCGACGGCCTGTGGGCGGCCGCCGACCAGCTGGCCCGCGGCTTCGTCCTCGGCGCGACCGCCGGGCGCACCACGCTGACCGGTGAGGGTTTGCAGCACAACGACGGCCATTCGCTGCTGCTGGCCTCGACCAATCCGGCGGTGGTCTCCTACGATCCGGCGTTCGCCTTCGAGATCGCTCACATCGTGCGCGACGGCCTGCGCCGGATGTACGGGGGCGGGCGACCGCAGCTCGGGCCGGGCGGAACGCCGGCCTCGGAGGTACCCGGTACCCATCCGGTCATGAAGGACGACGTCTTCGGCGGCGAGAACGTCTTCTACTACATCACCCTCTACAACGAGCCGTATCAGCAGCCGGCCGAGCCGGACGACCTCGACGTCGAGGGCCTGCTGAAGGGTATCTACCTGTACCGCCGGGGCGGCGAGGGTGACGTACGCGCCCAGATCCTGGTCGCGGGTGTGACGCTGCCCGACGGCCTGCGCGCTCAGGAGCTGCTGGCGCAGGACTGGGGTGTGCAGGCGGACGTGTGGTCGGTGACCTCGTGGAGCGAGCTGCGCCGGGAGGCGCTGGCCAAGGAGATCCACACGCTGCGCCATCCGGACGCCGGAACCGATGCGCCGTACGTGACGCGGGTGCTGTCGCAGGCGCAGGGGCCGTTCGTGGCGGCCTCCGACTGGATGCGCGCGGTGCCGGACCAGATCCGCAAGTGGGTCCCCGGCGACTACACCACGCTGGGCACCGACGGATTCGGATTCTCCGACACCCGGCAGGCGGCGCGACGGGTATTCAACGTCGACGCCGAATCCATCGCCCTGGCGGCGCTGGAGGCCCTGGGACGCACCGGCGGTATCGATCCGGCGGTGGTCGCGCAGGCCGCGGCCCGCTACCGCATCGACGACGTCGACGCCGCACCGAAATCGATGAGCAGCGAAGAACAGCTCGCGTGACCGGTCCGGTAGGGGCGCGAATCGCGCCCCTACCGGGGGGTTGCGGAGACCGACCAGCGCGATGACGGAATATTGAACAGTGGAACGTAAACCGCCGCGGCCTCGCCGGGTTTCCGAGGGGTCGTCCGAGCACGAGGTCTATCTGCCGACCGGGGCACTGTCACCCAATCGGCAAACCCGCGATCCGCTGCCGGACACCCTGCTGAAACGGGTGAAGCAGTTCTCCGGGCGGCTGTCCACCGAGGCCATCGCCTCGATGGAGGACCGGCTACCGTTCTTCGGCGACCTGGACGCCGCCCAGCGGGCGGGCGTGCAGATGCTGGTGCAGACCGCGGTGGTCAATTTCCTGGAGTGGTTGCAGGATCCGGAAAGCGATATCCGCTTCAGCCTCGACGCGTTCCAGGTCATCCCGCAGGATTTGGCCCGGCGCCTGACCCTTCGCCAGACCGTCGACATGGTCCGCGTCGCGATGGAGTTCTTCGAGCAGTGGCTGCCGGCGCTGGCCCGCAACGACCGCCAGCTGGTGGCGCTCACCGAGGCGGTGCTGCGCTACGGCCGCGAACTCGGTTTCGCCGCGGCCTCGGTCTACGCCTCGGCGGCCGAATCCCGCGGCGCCTGGGACACCCGCCTGGAGGCGCTGGTCGTCGACGCCGTGGTGCGCGGCGACACCGGCGCCGAAATGCTCTCGCGCGCGGCCACATTGAACTGGGACGCCACCGCCGCGGCGACGGTGCTGGTCGGTACGCCGCCGAAAGATCAAGTGGCCGTGGTGAGTTCGGTACACGTCATCGCCGCCCGGCACGGCCGGGCGGCACTGGCGGTGGTGCAGGGTTCGCGGTTGGTGATGGTGGTCAGCGGCAATCTCGGTGACACCGGCTACCCCTCGCCGTTCCTGATGGACCTGCTCGCCGAAGCGTTTTCCGACGGTCCCGTGGTGATCGGCCCGACCATGCGCACGCTGTCCGCGGCCCACGTCAGCGCGGTGGAGGCGATGGCCGGAATGGAGGCCGTGGTGGGCTGGCGGGCGGCGCCGCGACCGGTGCACGCCTCCGAACTTCTGCCCGAGCGAGCACTGCTCGGCGATCGGGCTGCGGTCGACGCTCTGAACGAGTATCTTGTGCTACCGTTGGCCGCCGCCGGGTCGGCCTTGTCGGACACCCTCGACGCCTACCTCGATTGCGGTGGAGCCGTCGAGACATGTGCCCGTCAGCTGTTCGTTCATCCAAATACGGTCCGCTACCGGCTCAAGCGCATCGCCGAGGTCACGGGCCGGGATCCGATGAATCCTCGTGACGCCTATGTGCTCCGAATCGCGGCAACAGTAGGTCGTTTGACACGAACCCGTAACGAATCGTCAACACCTGCCCCAGAAGACTCGCCGGCAACTTTCTACGAAGATCGCCTGTAACGGACATCGGGGCGCGGTCGATCGCCACAACCCACGTGCCGTTTTGTGGGGTCCACACAAAAGCGTCGCTCAAACATCATCGGCGCCGACATCTCCACGGAGCCCCCTCACAGTGTTTTGTTAGAGGCGTGATCGCGTTGTTCGCCCCTGGACAGGGCTCCCAGACACCCGGCATGCTCGCGCCATGGCTCGATCTTCCCGGCGCGCGTGACCGCCTCGAACTGTGGTCCAAGGCCTCCGGCCTGGATCTGCTCCGCCTCGGCACCACGGCCACCGCGGAGGAGATCACCGATACCGCGGTGACCCAGCCGCTGGTCGTCGCCGCCGCGCTGCTGGCTTTCGCCGAGATTCCGCACGAAGCGGTTCCGGCGGATACCATCGTCGCCGGACATTCGGTCGGCGAGCTCGCCGCCGCAGCCGTCGCCGGAGTCGTCTCCCCCGATGACGCGGTGAAACTGGCCGCGATCCGCGGTGCGGAGATGGCGAAGGCGTGTGCGCTGGTTCCGACCGGCATGTCCGCCGTGCTCGGTGGCGACGAAGCCGCCGTGCTCGACCGGCTCGCCGAGCTCGACCTGGTCCCGGCCAACCGCAACGCGGTCGGCCAGATCGTGGCGGCAGGCCGGCTGGATGCGCTGGCGGAACTGGCCGCGAACCCGCCGGAGAAGGCGCGGATTCGCGCGCTGCCCGTCGCCGGGGCCTTCCACACCGCGTTCATGGCACCCGCCCAGGACGCCGTGGCCGAAGCCATCTCCCAGATGGTCCCCGGTGAGCCGACCCGTACCCTGCTGTCGAACTACGACGGCAAGCCGGTCGACTCGGGCTCCGACGCCATCGAGAAGCTGGCGGCACAGGTGACCCGGCCCGTCCGGTGGGATCTGTGCACAGAAACCGTTCGCGCGGCAGGGGTTTCCGCGGTGGCCGAATTGCCACCGGCCGGAACCCTGGTCGGCATCGCCAAGCGGGAGCTCAAGGGCACCCCGAATCTGGCGCTGAAGACCCCCGAGAACATCCCCGCGTTTGTCGAGCTCTCGGCAACCGGCTAGCTTTCCTCGCGGCTCGCAGTGACGCGACCGTGAGCGAGCAGGACGAAACATTCGTCCACCTCGTACCGAAGAAATAATCGGACCTCCGATTCACGTCGGACCAACGAAAGAACAAGAAGGGAGCCACCAAGTGGCCGCTCTGACCCAGGAACAGATCGTCGAAGAGCTCGGCAAGATCATCGAAGAGGTGACCGGCATCGAGCCCTCCGAGGTGACGATCGAGAAGTCTTTCGTCGATGACCTGGACATCGACTCGCTGTCGATGGTCGAGATCGCCGTGCAGACCGAGGACAAGTACGGCGTGAAGATCCCCGACGAGGATCTCGCCAGCCTCAAGACCGTGGGTGACGCCGTCTCCTACATCCAGAAGCTCGAGGCCGAGAACTCCGACGCGGCCGCCGAGCTCAAGGCCAAGTTCGACGCCCAGTAAGGCCGACACCGTGACCACTCCTTCCACTTTGAACGGGAACTTCCCGAACGTCGTCGTCACCAGCATGGCGGCGACCACGTCGATCGCGGGTGACGTCGATGCGACGTGGAAGGGACTCCTCAACGGCGAGAGCGGCATCGACGTTCTCGAGGATTCCTTCATCGAGGAATACGACCTGCCGGTTCGCATCGGCGGCCACCTGAAGGTTTCGCCGGACACCTTGCTCAGCCGAGTCGAGATCCGCCGCATGGCCTATGTCGAGCGGCTGGCGATGGTGCTGGGGCGTGAGGTGTGGAAGAACGCCGGCAGCCCCGAGGTCGACCCCGAGCGCCTGGCCGTGGCGATCGGCACCGGTCTCGGCGGCGGCGACGCGCTCATCGACTCGGTGGACAAGCTGAAGAACGGCGGCTACCGCAAGATCTCGCCGCTGGCCGTTCAGATGGTCATGCCGAACGGGCCGTCCGCTGTCGTGGGCCTCGAACTGGGCGCCAAGGCGGGAGTGGTCACCCCGGTCTCGGCATGTTCGTCGGGATCCGAGGGCATCGCCAACGCGTGGCGGATGATCGTCATGGGCGACGCCGACATGGTCGTCACCGGCGGTGTCGAGGGATACATCTCCGACGTGCCGATCGCCGCGTTCTCCATGATGCGCGCGATGAGCACCCGCAACGACGACCCCAAGGGCGCGTCGCGGCCGTTCGACAAGGATCGTGACGGCTTCGTCTTCGGCGAGGCCGGTGCACTGATGGTCGTGGAGACCGAAGAGCACGCCAAGGCGCGCGGGGCCACCATCCACGCTCGCCTGCTGGGTGCCGGCATCACCTCCGACGGCTTCCATCTGGTCGCCCCGGATCCCACGGGTGCCGGTGCGGCGCGCGCCATGGAGCGCGCCATGCAGACCGCCGGACTGACGAAGTCCGACATCACGCACATCAATGCGCACGCGACCGCCACCCCGATCGGGGACACCGCGGAAGCGAACGCGATCCACAAGGCCGTGGGCACGCACGCCTCGGTCTACGCGCCCAAGTCCGCCCTGGGCCACTCGATCGGCGCTGTGGGCGCCCTCGAGTCGGTACTCACAGTGCTCAGCATTCGCGACGGCATCGTTCCGCCCACGCTGAACCTGGAGAACCAGGACCCGGAGATCGACCTGGATGTCGTGCACGGTGAGGCCCGTCGCCAGGACATCGAGTACGCGATCAACAACTCGTTCGGTTTCGGCGGCCACAACGTGGCGCTCGCCTTCGGACGGTACTGATCCGACTCGTCGACAACGTCTGTCGACAACTTCAGCGAACCCGGTGGGGCTTTTCGGCCAAGGCAGATCCCCTCGTCGAAAAGCCCCACCGGGATTTTCATCTTCGCAGCCGCGTCAGCGACTCCACATTCCCTCGAGGAGAGACCGCGATGACCATCATGGCCCCCGCGCAGGCGGACGCCACGACCGATCCCCGGGATCCGCTGGGTCGGTTGCAGCGCTTCTTCGATCCCGGAACGGTCCTCCCGCTCCACCCCCGCGACAAGTCCGGCGTGCTGGCCGCCATCGGCGAGGTCGACGGCGTGCGCACCGTCGCGTACTGCTCCGACGCCACCGTGATGGGCGGGGCCATGGGTGTCGACGGGTGCAAGCACATCGTGGACGCGATCGATACCGCCATCGACTCCCGGATTCCCGTCGTCGGCATCTGGCATTCGGGTGGTGCGCGCCTGGCCGAGGGCGTCGAGGCACTGCACGCGGTGGGCACCGTCTTCGAGGCGATGGTTCGCGCGTCGGGCCTGGTCCCCCAGATTTCGATCGTGGTCGGCTTCGCCGCCGGCGGCGCCGCGTACGGTCCCGCGCTGACCGACGTCGTGATCATGGCGCCCGAGGGCCGCGTCTTCGTCACCGGTCCGGATGTCGTCAAGTCGGTCACCGGTGAGAACGTCGACATGGCCACCCTCGGTGGTCCCGAGACCCACGGCAAGAAGTCCGGTGTGTGCCATATCGTCGCCGACGACGAGAACGACGCGATGCACCGCGGCCGCCGCCTGGTCTCGATGTTCGCCGAACAGGGCGAATTCGACCTGTCCGCCGCCGCCCACGGCGATGTGGACCTCAAGGCGATGCTGCCGGAGTCGGCCAAGCGCGCCTACGACGTCAAGCCGGTCGTGCGCGAGCTGCTCGACAAGATCCCCTCGCCGGACGGTAACGACGAATCCTCCTTCGAGGAGCTGCAGGGCGGTTACGCCCGCAGCATCGTCACCGGCCTGGGCCGCCTCGGTGGGCGCACGGTCGGTGTGCTCGCCAACAACCCGCTGCGCATGGGCGGCTGCCTCACCAGCGAATCCGCCGAGAAGGCAGCGCGTTTCGTGCGCCTGTGCAATTCCTTCGGCATTCCGCTGGTCGTGATCACCGACGTGCCCGGCTACCTGCCCGGTGTCGGCATGGAATGGGAGGGCGTGGTGCGCCGCGGCGCGAAGCTGCTGCACGCCTTCGCCGAGGCCCGCGTTCCGCGCGTCACGCTGGTGACCCGGAAGATCTACGGCGGCGCCTACATCGCGATGAACGCCCGCTCTCTGGGCGCGACCGCGGTGTACGCCTGGCCGGAGTCCGAGGTCGCCGTGATGGGCGCCAAGGCCGCGGTCGGCATTCTGCACAAGAAGGCCATCGCGAAGGCCCCCGAGGAGGAGCGCGAGGCTCTGATCGAGCGCCTCACCGCCGAACACGAGACCATCGCCGGCGGTGTCGGGCGCGCCCTGTCCATCGGCGTCGTGGACGAGGTCATCGACCCCGCCAAGACCCGGTCCACCATTGCCGCCGCGCTGGCCTCGGCGCCGGCCAAGGCCAGCCACAACAAGAACATTCCGCTGTAAAGCTCTCGGCGGCAACACATTACGGGTGGTCTCCCGCGCGGAGGCCACCCGTCGTGTTTCCCGGGACCGATGCGGAACTCAGCCGACGTCGCGGCGGAGCCAGGTGACCTCGGCGCCTTCGCCGCCGGTGCGGAAGGGTTCGAGTTCGTCGTCCCAGGCGGTGCCCAGGGCGCGATCGATATCGGCGGAGATGTCGCCGTTGCGGCCACGAGCCCGGGCCGCGCGCACGATTTCCCGCAGGCGCATCTCGCCGACCATGACGTCGCCGTTGGCGCTCATCGCACCGGTCCACAATCCGAGGCCGGGAACGAAACTGTAGCGTTCGCCGTCGACCCCTTCGGAGGGATCCTCGGTGACCTCGAAGCGCAGCACCGGCCAATCCCGCAACGCCTTGGCAATTCGCCCCGCGGTGCCGACCGGGCCCACCCAGTCGGTGGTTGCGCGCAGTTGTCCCGCGGCGGCCGGCTGGGCGGTCCAGCGCAGCGACGCAGGCGATTTCAGAGTGGAGGAAAGCGTCCATTCGATGTGCGGGCACAGCGCGGCCGGTGACGCGTGGATGTACACCACACCACACGTCACATCCGCGAACTGATCAGATGCGCGCACCTGTACACCTCCAGCCTCGACGTCGGACGTCTTCCCCAACATCCCGTCGAGCGCAGGCGTTGCCCGAGTTTACTGGAGTGCCCGATGTTACGGCTGTTACTTTTCGGCCGTGTCGCGAATCCGCTGGATATCGGCGATGACGGCATCGCTGAGCGTCGGCCACACCGCTCGGGCCCAATCGCCGAAATTCTCGTCGCTCAACGCCACACACGCCACCTCGATCTCCGGATCCACCCACAGGAAGGTGCCGGACTGCCCGAAATGCCCGTAGCTTCGCGGCGAGTTGGCTCCCCCCGTCCAATGCGGAGTCTTGTGGTCGCGGATCTCGAATCCCAGACCCCAATCATTGGGGCGCTGCGATCCGTATCCGGGAAGGACTCCGCCGACGCCCGGGAATTGCACGGAAGTCGCCGCGGTGAGCATGTCACCGGATATCAAGATCGGGTTCAGCAATTCTCCAGCGAAACGCAGCAGATCGTTCACCGTGGAGCGGGCGGCGTGCCCGGCGGATCCGGCCAGTACCGAGGATTTCATTCCGAGTGGCTCGAACACCGCTTGCCGCAGATATTCCGGGAATTCGATTCCGGTCTCGCGCGTGAGGAACTCGGCGAGTACCTCGAATCCGGCGCTGGAATAGATGCGGCGCTGCCCGGGCTCGGCCATGATCACGGTGGTGTCGAACGCCAGTCCGGCCGTATGCGCCAGCAGGTGCCGCACCGTGGAGCCGGGCGGGCCGGCGGGCTGGTCGAGTTCGATCGCACCTTCTTCGACCGCCACCAGAACGGCGTAGGCGGCAAGGGGTTTCGTGACCGACGCGAGGGAGAACACCCGATCGAGGTCTCCCTCGGTGCCGACCACGCCATGGGTATCGACGACGCCCGCGGCGGCGTGCCGGACGGGCCAGTCGCGAATCTGTTCCAGTGCTCGCACGGCACCGAGCCTACGAGAAGGGCCCGACCCCACCGCCGCGGGGAGGCCGGTTACGCCGGGCCGTCGCTGCGATAGGGCGCGGCCACCAGTTGCTCGTCCTGACGAGCCAGCAGCGTGCGGCGCCGGGACAGCTCGGCGATCTGCGCGTCGAGGTGAGAAAGGCCCTCCCGCATGATCTTTCGGGTGTGATCGCAGTGCTGCAAGCCCGTGGCGGTCGCACACGGCAGCAGTTCGCGGATGGCGCTGGTCGGCAGTCCGGCAGCGAGTAGTTCGCGAATGCGATGCACCCGCTGCGGTGCGTCGTCGGTGTAGACGCGGTAGCCGTTGCCGTCGCGGCGGGCGCTCAGCAGACCCTGTTCCTCGTAGTAGCGCAGCAAGCGGGTGCTGACGCCGGTGGTGTTCGCCAGCTCGCCGATCAGCACCGCACCCTCCCGGGCTTGACCTTCACACTCATGTCAATCCCTAACGTCGCGGCCATGACGAACATTTCACTGTCCACCTCGGTCACCGGCAGCGGTCCCGCGGTCGTGCTCGCGCACGGCGCGGGCGGCGGGATCGAGGCCAACTTCGGTTCTCTGATCCCGTTGCTCGCCGAGCGGCACACCGTGATCGGCTCCGACTATCCGGCCGACGACACCGTCCTGACTCTCGACGGGTTGGCCGACGCACTGGTCGGGGAGGCCGTGGCGGCGGGCGCCGAGCGGTTCCCGATCATCGGGTTCTCGCTCGGCACGGCGGTGGCGGTGCGCGCCGCCGTGCGTCATCCCGATCGGGTCAGCGGGTTGGTGCTCGCGGCCGGGCTGGCGCGAGCCGACCATCGGGCCCGGCTCGTGCTGGATCTGTGGCGCGGCGCGCTCGCCGCCCGCGATCACGACGCGTTCGCGCGCGTGGTGCTGCTGTCCGGATACAGTGCCGCGTTCACCAATTCGCTACCGGACGAGGTGTTTTCGCAGTATCTGGCGCAGATCGCGTCCCAGGTACCGGGTGGGGCGGCGGCGCAGGCGGATCTGGTGGCCCGGGTGGACACCCGTGCCGATCTGCCGCGGGTCGCGGTGCCGACCCGGGTCATCGCCGCCACGGCGGACCTGTTGGTCGATCCCGCGAATTCGCGCGAGCTGGCGACGGCGATTCCGGGCGCCGATCATGTCGAGGTGGCGGCGGGACACGTGCTGATGCACGAGGCGCCGCAGGCGTGGCATCGCGCCGTCCTCGACTACTTCGCGGACAGCTCCCGGATCCACGCCGCCTGATCGGTTTCCGATCCGGGTGGACACCGTACGACGCCGCAGCGATGACCGTTACCATCGGTTGCACTATGGGCGAGGTTGCTGAGGTACACGGTGAGGTGGCGAGCGGTTTCGAGCCGGTCGCGGACGCGTTTCGGCGCAACTTCGCCCGGTTCGGCGAAATCGGCGCGGCCGTGGCCGTGTACGACGGGGACCGGCCGGTGGTGGATCTGTGGGCGGGGTTCCGCGATCGCCGCGGACAGCTGCCGTGGGAGCGCGACACCATGGTTCCGGTGTTCTCCTCGACGAAGGGGATGACGGCATTCGCCGTGGCGAGTGCCGTCTCGCGTGGGGTGCTCGACTACCAGGCGCCGGTCGCGCAGTACTGGCCGGAATTCGCCGCGCACGGCAAGGAATCGATCACCGTGCGGCAGCTGCTCGACCATCGCGCGGGTCTGCCGGTGCTGGATCGGGTGGTGCGGCTGTCGGATATGGCCGACCGGGATCGGCTCGCGGGAATTCTGGCCGACCAGAAACCACTGTGGAGCCCGGGCACCCGGCAGGGTTATCACCCGATCACCGCCGGGCTGTATCAGGGCGAACTGCTCCGCCGCGTCGATCCGCGGCACCGCACCCTGGGCCGCATCTTCGCCGAGGACTTCGCCGGCCCGCTCGAGCTGGACTTCTTCATCGGACTGCCGCAGGAGCAATCCCTCGATCGCATCGCCACGCTCGCGTCCACCTCCGGGCTGGACGTGCTGAGGTACGAGCGAGACGTGCCGCTGCGCATCGCGATTCAGATGTTCCTGCGGCGCGGCCTGACCTACCGCGCCTTGAGCAGCCCCCGCACGGGCGCGCCCGCACGTGCCACCCGCCGTGAATTCCTCGGCGTCGAGAGCCCGGCCGCGGGCGGCGTGGGCACGGCACGGTCCCTGGCGCGGGTCTACGGCGCGGCGGCCGGACGCACCGGTGAATTGCCCATCGCACCGGGCATTCTCGACCGGCTGGCCACCGCCGACACCGTCGACGATGTACCCGCCGACGATCTGGTGCTGCTCACCCGCAGCCGCTACCACCTGGGGTTCCGCAAATCCTGTGGCAGCTTCCGTTTCGGCAGCGACAAGCGCGCCTACGGCACCACCGGTTACGGGGGCTCGTTCGGATTCGCCGATCCGGCAACGGGTTTGGGTTTCGGCTATGTGATGAACCGCCTCGGCACCGCAGTCCTCGACGATGCGCGGGCCCGTGCCGTCCGGGAGGCATTACTCCGCTGCGGCTGATCTCGCCACCCGCGCCGACTTACCACCACTGACGATGACCTCTTCCGTGCTGTTAACTCACTCGTTGCCGGCAGGTGACCGGGTGTGCGAGCGGATCGCACACACTGTCCGAGCCGGACGGCGAGAAGAAAGCGCGGATGCGAATGGTGATCGGACACAGGCCAACCCACGCCACCACTCGGGACGGCATCCGAGACCCCGGTAGATTCGGTGCCTTCGGCGGGCGATACGTTCCCGAAGGACTGATGGCGGCGCTCACCGACGTGGAGAACGCCCATCGAGCGGCCTGGGCGGATCCGGAATATCACGGTGAACTCGACCGGTTGCTGCGCGAGCGCGTCGGCCGGCCGACGTTGCTGCATGCGGCGCCGCGGCTCGCGCGGGCGCTGGGAGTGCCCGGGGTGCGGGTATTCCTCAAGCGCGAGGATATGACGCACACCGGCGCCCACAAGATCAACAATGCGCTCGGGCAGGCACTGCTGGCTGTGCGGATGGGCAAGACCCGCATCATCGCCGAAACCGGGGCGGGGCAGCACGGCGTCGCGGTGGCTACCGTCTGCGCGATGCTCGGACTGTCGTGTGTGATCTACATGGGCGCCGACGATATGGCCCGGCAGCAGAGCAACGTCGTGCGGATGCGCCTGCTCGGGGCGGACGTGCGCGCCGTTCGTGCCGGTGATCGCCGCCTGAAGGCCGCGGTGACCGAGGCCGTGCGAGATTGGGTGGCGCACACCGAAACCACGCATTTCCTGTTCGGCACCGCCACCGGGCCCGCACCCTATCCGCGCATGGTGCGCGACCATCAGAGCCGGATCGGCATCGAATCCCGGGCACAGCTGCTGGCGGCGACAGGGCGGCTGCCCGACCACGTCATCGCCTGCGTAGGCGGCGGCAGTAACGCGATCGGCATGTTCCACGCGTTCACCGGCGATGCGCAGGTGCGGCTGACCGGCGTGGAAGCCGGGGGCCACGGCTTACACACGGGCGAGCACGCGGCCACCCTCAGCGCGGGCACACCGGGTGAGATGGACGGCTCGTTCAGCTACGTCCTGCAGGATCACGAGGGTCAGATCGCGCGAACCCACAGCATCGCGGCCGGACTGGATTATCCGGGGGTGGGCCCGGAACTGAGCCATCTCAAGGACATCGGCCGCCTCGACCACGCCGTCGCGACCGATACGGTGGCGCTGCGCGGACTGGATACGCTGTGCCGGACGGAAGGCATCATCACCGCGCTCGAGTCCGCGCACGCCGTGGGATATCTGCTGGAGTCGGCCGAGCAGGGCGGGATCGCCGAGGACGCGCTGATCCTGCTGTGCCTGTCCGGCCGTGGCGACAAGGATCTGGCCATCGTCGCCGATCTGCTCGACGCCGGCTGAGGCCGTGCCACATCGGCTCATTCGCAGAGCCGGGCGGCCTTCTCGAACAGTTCCAGCGTGATGGCGTGCAGGAAATCGCCGGTCTGCTTGGGCGCCTTGCCGGCGAAGGCCCGGGCGTGCGTGCCCTCGAGCACGATGCCGAGTTTGAAGCAGGCCAGCACCGTGTACCAGGTGGCGTGGCCGAGGTCGCGGTCGGAGAAGTGCGCGTAGTGGGCGATCATGTCCTCGGCGGTGGGCAGGCCGCCCGCGGCGCCGAGCTTGCCGACCAGGGCGGCGCCGGTGGTTCCGGGTTCGGGCCGGGTGGCGATCTGCCAGCCCAGATCCAGCAGCGGATCACCGATGGTCGACATCTCCCAGTCGACCATGGCGGCGACCTCGGGCCCGTCGTAGGAGAACATCATGTTGGCGAGGTGGCAGTCGCCGTGCAGGATGCCCGGCCGCCACTGCGCGGGCCGGTTGCGATCGAGCCAGTCCCCGACGCGGTCCACACCCGGAATCTGCGGGCCGGGGTAGCCGTCGTTGCTGTTGTAGGACTCGAGTTCGCCGAGCCAGCGCGGCACCTGACGTTCCAGGAAACCGTCCGGCTTGCCGTAATCGGACAGGCCGAGCGCCTCGTAGTCGAGCGATCCGAGCCGGGCGATGGCCTCGACCGCCGACAGCCCCATCTGCCGCCGCACCTCCGGATCACCGGCATGCAGGACGGGCAGTTCGTTCTGCGGGTTGAAGCCGGTGATCGGCTCCATGAGATAGAAGACCGCGCCGATCACCGATTCGTCGGCGCCCGCGGCGATCACTCGCGGGGCGCGCACGCCGGTGCCGGCCAGCGCGCCGAGCAGGCGGGATTCGCGGCGGATGACGTCGTTGCTCTTGGGACGCAGATGTTTCGGCCCGCGGCGCAGCACGAAATCACGACCACCCCGGCGGAACCGCAGCATGATGTTCTGGGTGCCGCCACCGAGCGAGGTCACATCCTCGAAGTCACCGCCGGGCAGGCCCTGTTCATCCATCCACTCGCCGACGGCCGCGAAATCGACGACCTCGCGCTCGACCTCGGCCGGTTGCACCACAGACATGCCCCACATTGTGCACCACCACGACCGGTCAACTGAAGGCATATGCCCTCACTGCATGGTCCGAGATGCCCGATACGGTGATGCACATGAGCACGTCCTGGTCTCGGCATTCGAGCGAGACCACTGTCGACCACGGGGTGCAGGCCCGGACCCCCGTGCGCACGCTGCTGGTCGACAACTACGACTCGTTCACCTACAACCTCTTCCAATTGATCGGCACGGTGAACGGGGCCGAACCGACCGTGCTGCGCAACGACGAGATCGACACCCCCGCCGAGCTGGACCTCGGCCGATTCGACAACATCGTCGTCTCCCCCGGGCCCGGACGCCCCGATGTGCCGAGGGATTTCGGGATCTCCCAGGCGCTGATCGAGCGGGCGGAGCTCCCGCTGCTGGGCGTCTGCCTCGGCCATCAGGGCATCGTCCTGGCGGCCGGTGGGCAGGTGATTCCGGCGCCCGCACCCCGGCACGGTTATCCGGACCGCATCAGCCACGACGGTCACGACCTCTTCGCCGGCATTCCCGCCGACTTCCTGGCCGTGCGCTACCACTCGCTGTGCGCCGCCCAGCCGCTACCGGACGCGCTGGCTATCACCGCGACCGCGCCCGACGGGGTCGTGATGGGCGTTCGGCATCGCCGTCGCCCGCAGTGGGGTGTGCAGTTTCATCCGGAATCGGTGTCCAGCGAATTCGGCGCCGCATTGCTGGGGAATTTCGCGCGGCTGACGCGCGAGTGGTGGGCGCGCCGGGAGATGCGGCGATTGTCGGTCGTGGTTGCCGCACCGGCCGCAGGGGCGCGTCCGACCCCTCCGGCCGAGACCACGACCGAGGCGTCCGCTTCCGCGCGGACCGCGGGGCCGTCGGCATCCGATACGAGGACCGTGCTGGTGAACACCGGTTCGGGGCTCGATCCCGACCGCGGTGCGGCCGGCGCGCCTGGCGACTCGGAAGCGCGAGCCCACGTCCCCGCGTCGGCATCGTCGCCTGATGTGTCCGAACCGGATTCCGGTGCGGCCGGGTGTGCGGGGAAGGCCACAGCCGGACGTTCCACCATCCGGTCCCTCACCGTTCTGCACGAGGTGATCGACCGCGCAGTGGACACGGAATCCGTTGTACTGCACATTTATTCGGATTCGCCCACGGCGTTCTGGCTCGACAGCTCGCATGTGGAGCCAGGCCTGGATCGGTTCAGTTTCGCCGGTGATGCGTCCGGGCCACTGGCGGAGGTGGTGCGGTACCGGGTCGGCGCGGGATGTGTGATCGAGGATCGATGCGGGACCCGCACCGACCCGCGGCCGGTGCTCGACTATCTGTCGGCGCGGCTGAGTGAGCTGAACATCCGATTCCCCGATGTGCCTTTCGATTTCGTGGGCGGCTACGTCGGTTACCTCGGCTACGAGATGAAGGCCGACTGCGGTGCGCGGGCCGGACATCGATCGCCCTATCCGGATGCGCAGTGGATCTTCGCCGATCGGCTGGTCGTGGTCGATCACGTCGCGGGCCGCACCCATCTGCTCGCCGTCACCGACGCGGAGTCGGCCGAGGCGAGTCACCGCTGGCTGGCCGATACCCGCGCGATCGTCGCGACACTGCCGGATCGGCGGAATCCGGAACCGCTCACCCTGCCCGCCGACGAAGAGGCCGTCGTCTCGCGCCTGAGCCGTGGCCGGGACCGCTATCTGGCCGATATCGCGGCGATCGATGCCGAACTACGCGCCGGGGAAACCTACGAGGTGAACCTCACCGACAGCGCCGGCATCGATTCCGACGCCCCGGGACTCGACGTCTACCGGGTGCTGCGGCGCAGCAATCCCGCCCCGTACGCGGCGTACCTGAGATTCGGCGAACTCCATATCGCCTGTTCCTCACCGGAGCGCTTCCTCAAGGTCGACCGCACCCGCACGGTGGAGACCAAACCGATCAAGGGCACCGCCCCCCGCGGCGCTACCCCGGAAGCCGATGAAAACCTCTGTCGCGCATTGGAATTGGATCCCAAGACGCGTGCCGAGAATCTGATGATCGTCGATCTGCTGCGCAACGATCTGGGCCGGGTGTGCGAGCTGGGCAGTGTGCACGTCCCCGAGTTGATGGTCGCGGAGACCTACACGACCATGCATCAGCTGGTGAGCACCGTGCGCGGCCGGCTGCGTCCCGAGGTGGACGTGATCGATTGCCTGCGAGCGTGTTTCCCGGGCGGCTCGATGACCGGCGCCCCGAAGCTGCGGACCATGGAGATCATCGACGGGCTGGAAACCGAGGCGCGCGGCATCTACTCGGGCACGATCGGATTTCTGGGCCTGGGTGGAACGGCGGATCTCAATATCGTCATCCGCACCGCGGTCCGCGACGAGCGCGGCTGGCGGGTCGGCGCGGGCGGCGCGGTGGTGCTGGACTCCGATGCCGATGCGGAATTCCACGAGATGGTGCTCAAGGCCGCCGCCGCGGCTCGTGCGGTGATCGCCACGGCGGATATGCCGCGGCCGGCGGGCGGGGCGGGTCTATTTTCCGCGTCGACGTGACTTCGGCGCCGGTTGCGGTGGTTCCGCCTCGCGGCCGCCGGTGAGGCGGCCCAGCATCGAGATGCCCGGAAGTTTCGACAGCCGGCTGAGCACGTCCTCACCCAGCGCGATCACGGCCTCGAGCCGCGGCAGCAGCCGGTCGTAGGCCGCGAAGGCCGGATCGGCCAGAGCCAGGGTCCGGTCCAGGCGGTCGATGGTGGAATTGAGCCGGTCGATGGCGGTCGCCAGATTCTCGATCAGATCCGGAAGTTGCGCGGCCAGCTGTACGGACGCGGGCGGGAGCCGCACCGCGGTGCCGAAGGCGGTACCGGCGGTGACCTGCGCGGCATCGATGGCCTGGCCCGCGGCGGTCTGTGCGGCCTGCGCGGCGGCCTGGGCGGCGGCGAGGATCTCCGTCGCACCGGGCACCCGCGCGCCGCCGGGCTTGCGCCCGGAGTCACCCTTCGGGTTCGTCATGGTTCCACTGTGCCGCACCCGGACGGTCACGAAAAGCTCCGCGCCGACCGCGCGATTCGTGTCGGGACGGCCTGGCATAGTTCGTGGCGATGACAACCATGCGCCCCACCGTCGACGGCGACGCCACGCCGGTGCCGACTTCGCTTCTGTCGGTACTGGTTTCGTGGCGTTCGACGTCGCTGCTGGATGCGCATGCGGTCCTGCTGACCGTCGGCGGGCGGGTCCGCTCCGCTCGCGACGTGGTGTATTTCAACGCACCGCGCCATCCCTCCCAGGCGGTGACCGTCGATCAGGATCCGCAGCCCGGCACCGCACGGCTGTCGGTCTCGCTGCCCCGCACCGAGGCGGAGATCGTCCGCATCCTGATCACCGGGTCCGCTCCCGACGAGCCCTTGACCGCACTGCCGGGCCTCGCGATGTCGGTCGAGGATGCGGAGGGCCTGGTGGCGCGCGCCGACGTCGCCGCGGAACCGGGTGCGCGGGCCGCGGTGTTCGGAGAGTTCCGCCGCGCCGAGGACCGCTGGTGGTTCGTGCGCGGCGGACCGCAACACGCCGACGCGGAGGAGTTGTTCACGACCTTCGGCGCACCCCTGGCGGATTCGCCGCAGCACCGCTCGCAGCGACTGTCGTTGCACCGCACCAGGTTCGCCGCACCGATGCCGCCGCCTCAGGACGACCGCCCGGATTGGCATCCCGATCCCGCGGATGCGGGGTCACTGCGCTGGTGGGACGGTTCCCGGTGGACCGAACAGACGGTGGCGCGCCCGTCCGCCGACCCGCGCGGCTGTCCTCGCTGCGGCCGGCGGCGGGGCTGGCGACTGCTCGGCGCCGCGCTCTGCCGCGCGTGTGCGACCGAGGTCGAGGACTATCTGTCCGATTGGCGCATCCGAGCGCTTCGCGTCCTGACCACCACCGGTCCGGGCGGACCCGACTGGGACGAGCTGTGGACCCGGATCCGCCATCAGCGCATCGACCCCGATACCGCCCGCGCGGCCCTGCGCGGACCCGCCGTCGCGCAGCTCGAGCGCACGGCGGCCTTCGCCCTGGCCGACGGCACGATCACCGGCGCCGAACTGGAACGATTCGACGCGACGGTCGCCGCGCTCGGGGTGCGCGACGGGGCGGTGGACGAGTTGCGCCGCAGTCTGCGCCGGCTGCGCATCCTGTCCCGGCTGCGGGCGGGCGAGCTTCCGGTGATCGCGGTGCCCGATCTGCATCTGGACCCGCAGGAACGCATCCACCTCGACACCGCCGCCACCCGCCTCCGACGGACGGGGCGCGGCACGCACGCGTCCCCGGGACGGTTGATCTGCTCGAACCGGAAGCTGCGCTTCATCGGGCCGGACGCCGGTATCGAAATACCGTGGACCCGAGCGGTTTCCGTATCGGCCACCGAGACCGGGGTGACGGTGGCGGCGACCTCGGCGCGCGGCGGCGCCGAATTCGATGTCGACGAGCCGGAATTGGTGGCCGCGGTCGTGGAAGGCGCACTGCGTGTGGCGAAACGGCTCACCGTCGCACCGGGCAGACGTGACAGCCGGTCCATCGCGCCCGATATCAAGGCCGAGGTGTGGCATCGCGACGGCGGCCGGTGTGTGGAATGCGGCGCCACCCACTACCTCGAATTCGACCACATCATTCCGCTGAGCCGCGGCGGGGCGACCAGTGCGGCGAATCTGCAGATCCTGTGCCGCGGCTGCAACCGCGACAAGGGCGACCACATCTGAACCGTCGTCAGCTCGCGTCCCCGGCGATCTCGAATCCGGCCTCGGTCAGCGCATCGGTCGCGGCGGCGCTGCGCGATTCGGGGACCAGCACCAGGTCCGCATGGTAGGTCGAGGCGACGAACACCGGAATTCCGTGCTGCGCCAACGGTTCCAGGATCGCGGTGAGCGCGCCGGAGGTGTCCAGCTCGCGCGGCGTGGCGGCGTACAGGCCGAGCCAGCACGACTCCCGCTCCCACGGCGGAGCCTCGCGGACGACCGTCAGCCCCTCCGGCGCTCGCACCAGCGCCACCCATTCGTCGTCCTCGGGGAAGGTAGCGGCCGGGATGTGGTCGACGCTGAATCGGGAGGGCACGATGTGCAAGCGCTGGGATTTCGCCATCGGCTCATCGTAGGCGGGACTCAGGTCGTCGCCACCAGCAACTCCTCGCCGTTCGACGTGCGCAGCCCGTCCGGACGCCCGGCGAAGTACCGATTGTTGAGCTCCTCCGCCGAAATGTGGTGCGCCTGAGCGAAACCGGCCTCCCGCGCCATGGCGACGATCTGCGCCGGGGCGTAGAAGCTGCGGAACGGCGTGCCGGAGGCGGCCGCGCCCGATTCCGCGAACTCCCGGCTCTGTCGGTCCTGTTCGTCGAGCAGTTCCGATGGCGGCATGAAAGACACGACGACCGTGGAACCGGGCGCCGAGGCCGCCAGCAGCGACAGCGTCTCACGGTTTGCCTCGGCGGTGAGATACATGCTCACCCCCAGCGAGGCGACGATCGCGGGCCGGGCCGGATCGAACCCGGCCGCGGTCAGCCGCTCCCACCACGAATCCTTCTCGAAATCGACCGGGACCGAACGCAACCGATCCGGGAGCTCGTAGCCGGTCTCGACCAGGCGCCGGCGCTTCCACTCCTGCGTCCGCGGTTGATCGACCTCGAAAATCCGGAAGCGAGAAGCGATCTCGGGTCTGCGCTGCGCGAACGTCTCCAGTCCCGCGCCCAGCAACACGTACTGGTCCACTCGCCCGGCCTGTTCGGTGAGCAGATCCTCCACGAATCGCGACCGCACCACGATGCTCACCCGGAAGCGGCTGGTGCCCACCGGATCCATATCGCCGCGCTCCCGCCAGCCGGCCGGCGGATCGGCCAAGCGCAGGCCGATCTCGTCGTCGAGCACATGCGGCGGCGGATCGAGCTGGACGTGCAGCGCGCGCCACAGCGCAACCCGCACGGCGGTCTGGTCGGGTACCACGGCGCGCTCGGGCACCGCACCGGTCCGGGTCTCGCTCATCGGTCACCACCGGGAGCCTGCAGCGTCCACATCCGCCCGTCCGGGTCGCGCACGGTCATCTCGCGGGTTCCGTAATGGGTGTCGGCGAACGGCGATACCACCTCCACCGGCGCCGGAAACTCCTGCTCCGCTTGCACTTTCAGCACGACCTGCATTCCGGGTTCGCGGTCCGCCGGCACCTCGGCGATGAACAGGTACGGACCGTCCCCGTTGCGGAGCTGTCCGGAATTGTGGTCGGTGGCGAATTCCAGTTCGAAGCCCAACTGCTGGAAGAACTTCGCCGATTTCCCCCAGTTGTGGGTCTCCAGAAAAATCGCCTCGACACCTCTGGCGGCCATATCACTTCTCCTTCTCACGCGTCGGCGGTTCGGCGCCGAGGTACGCCCGCAGCGCCTCGGCCACCAGCGCCGACAGCGACATCTCCGATTCGACCGCCCGGTATTTGACCTGCTTGATCAGCTCCACCGGGAGATACACGTTGAACTGCTTGACTTCCTCGGCACCCACGAGAGAACGCTAACATGCTAGCAACCTAGATTGCTAGATCCAGTTCCGCACGAACTCCACGAAATGACAGCCCGGACCGATTACTCGGACGACTCCTCATCCGACCGCGGCGTCCCGGACAGCCGGATCACGCCCGCGTCCAAGTCGAGATCCAGCCGCGGCCGATGCTGCTGCCCGTCGCTGTCGCCGCTGCTCTCGTCGGTCAGCTTCTTGCCGGGGAACATCTCACCGAACACGCCCATAACCCCACGATAGCCGCCTGTCCGCCCGCAGGCGGGGACGGAAACGGCCTCAGCGGAGTTTGATGGAACCGCCGTCGACCATCAGGGTCTGACCGGTCATGTATTTCGCGTCCGCGCTGGCCAGGAATACCGCGACCCGGCCGATATCGGTTTCCGGATCACCGAAGCGATGCAGCGGGGTGCGCGCGAGCAACGCCTCCTCGACACCAGGATTGGCCTCGATATAGGCCGCGACGCCCTCGGTCAGCGCCAGCGGCGAGATGACGTTGACATTGATGTCGTCGGCGGCCCATTCGTTGGCGGCGACCCGGCTGATCGCCCGGATCGCCTCCTTCGCCGCCGCATAGGAGCCCTGCCGGACCTGCCCCTCGAGCCCCGCCCCGGACGCGAAGTTGATCACCGAACCGCGATTGCGTTTCAGATGCGGATAGCAGGCGCGCATCAATCGGAAGGTCGGATAGAAGCCGGTGCCGAAGGACAGATCGAACATCTCCTGCGTGGTCTCGAGCAGCGGCGCCTGCCGGGACACGTGGGCGTTGTCGACCAGCACGTGCACCGAACCGAACCGCTCGACCGCCGCCGTAACGATCAGCTCGGCGCTCTCCTCGCGCGTGATGTCGGCGTGCAGATACGCCGCGGCGCCGGCCAGCTGCTGTTCCAGCTCGCGGCCGGCCTCGTCGTTGATGTCGACGAACAGGATCTCGGCGCCCTCCTTCGCGAAGGCCCGCACGATCCCCCGGCCGATGCCGCCCGCGCCGCCGGTGACGATCGCAACCTTTCCCTCGAGCCGCACGCCCACTCCTCTCGCTCCGAAAAGCCCCACGCTGTCAGTTCCGCGAGACCGGTTCGGACGCCGTTCCGGTCAGCGGGATACCGGACGAACGGAACAGACCGCCATCGCGCGGTGTGTCTGGCGTCACTACACTCGGGCTTCAATTCCGGTTCTCGCCCAGATTCGACGGGCAGGATGGAAGCGACTCACGATCGGAGGCATCGATGCCACTGGCCACTTCGGCACCCGGGCCCCTGCCGCCATCGATGGTGGAGCGGATGACGCTCATTCTCGACATGTTCGAGCACCGGTCGACGCGGCTGAGCCTCGTGGAGATCTGCACACACAGCGGGCTCCCGCGCTCCACCGCGCATCGCATCCTCGACCAGTTGGTGAAACTGCACTGGCTCGAGCACACCCCCTCGGGCTACTGCCTGGGCCGGCGCTCGCTCGGGCTCGGCGGGTACGACGGCCGGCACGGCGAGATCCGCGAGGCGGCGGCCGAGCACCTGCACGAGCTGCAGCTGCGGACCGGACTGGTGGTGCACCTGGCGGCGCTGGAGGGCGCCGACGAGGTGTTCCTGGACAAACTCGGCGGGCCGTTCGCGCGCACACTCGAATCGCATGTGGGGCGCCGCAGTTTCGCCCACCTCACCACCGGCGGCCGCGCGATGCTGGCCTGGTTGCCACCGGAGGAGGTGGAGGCGCTGCTCGGCAAGCAGCTGTCGAATCCAGTGCAGGGCCGGGGATGGGATGTGCCGAGCCTGCATCGCGAATTGAACCGGATCCGCCGCAATCGCGGACTGTCGTTCGACCGCGGCGAGTACGCCAATGCGATGGTGGGCCGGGTACTTCCGAGCGTGGCCGCCGCCGTCCGGGGTCCGCAGGGCCCGCTGGCCGCGATCTGTCTGTGCGGGGAAACGAACTTCGCCACCATGGAGCGACTCGCCCCGCTGGTCGCCGAGGCGGCCGCCCGCACCTCGCGCGCGCTGTCCGCCGAGCCCCGCGGGCGACGGCAGGTACCGGCCGCGCGGCGCGGTCAGGCGGTCCGGACGGGCGGTCGCCCACTCGCCTCCTCGCCGAGTCGCGCGTAACCGCGCGGGAGTCTCGCTGAGCGGAAACGCCGGCATCTGCGGCCGGTGGGCGTGACACAGTGCGGTGGTTGTGATGCTCCACACAGAAGGACCGCCCATGACCACCACGTCCATGCCCGATATCGCCGCCGTCATGCGGGAGCTGACCGGTCCGGGCGGCCGGTTCGAGCTCGTCGAGGAGGAGGTTCTCGGCGCGCGCATGCCGGTGCTGCGGCATCGCCGCCGCGCGGTCGCGGAACTACTCGCCGCATCGGTCGCCTTCGGTGACCGGGACTATCTCGTCACCGAGGACCGGCGGCTCAGCTATCGCGAACATGCCGCTGCCGCAGCCGCTCTCGCGGCCGCGCTGCACGACGAGTACGGGGTGGGGCGCGGTGATCGGGTCGCGATCCTCGCCGCGAACACCGTCGAATGGGTGATCACCTTCTGGGCGACGCAGAGCCTCGGCGCGATCGCGGTGGGGCTCAACGGTTGGTGGGTGCCGCGCGAGATCGAGTACGGACTGGCGTTGACCGAACCTGCCGTGGTGGTCGTGGACGCGAAGCGGGCGAAACTGCTCGCCGATATCGACACCTCCGCCGCGGTGGTGACCATGGACGAGGATCTGCCGCGTCTGATCGCCGCCCACGCCGGCGCCGAACCCACGGTCCCCGATGTGGTGGAGGACGATCCCGCCGTCATCCTGTTCACCAGCGGGACCAGCGGAAAACCCAAGGCGGCCTTGCATTCCCAGCGCAATCTGCTGGCCGTCACCGGCTATTTCGAATACACCGACGCACTCGCCGCCGCGTTCACCGGGAAGACGCCGGAGCCCGGTGCACCGCTGGATCTGCGCTGTCTGCTGACCTCTCCCCTGTTCCACATCGCCAGTCTGCACAACCTGGTGGTGCCGCGGCTGGCCACCGGCAGTGCCGTGATCATGCCGCAGGGCGGGTTCGACGCCGACCGGATTCTGCGCCTGATCGAGAAGGAACGGGTGACCAACTGGGGTGCGGTGCCGACGATGGCCTCCCGGCTGCTCGAACACGGCGATATCGGCCGCTACGACACCTCCTCGCTCACCGCGTTCGCCTTGGCGTCGGCGCCGTCCTCACCGGCGTTCAAACAGCGTCTGCGCGAGGAGGTTCCGTTCGCCGCCGACGCCCTGGTGGACAGTTACGGCCTCACCGAATGCAGTACCGCCGTCGCCGTCGCGACCCCGGCCGACCTCGCCGAATCCCCCGGCACGCTGGGCCGGCCGATCATCAGCGTGGCACTCGAGATCCGCGATGCCGACGGGGCTCCGGTTCCCGAGGGCGTCGAGGGCGAGGTCTACGTCCGCAGCCCCTTCGTCATGCTGGGTTACTGGCGCAATCCGGAAGCCACCGCGGCGGCGATCGATGCCGAGCGCTGGTTGCGCACCGGCGATTTCGGCGTCGTCGAACAGGGCCGGCTGCGCTTGACCGGCCGCCGATCGGATCTGATCCTGCGCGGCGGCGAGAACATCTACCCGGTCGAAATCGAGCAGTGCCTCGACGAACACCCCGACGTGGTGGAATGTGCCGTCGTCGGTGAGCCGCACCCCGATCTCGGACAGCAGGTGGCGGCCGTCGTGGTCCTCGCCGAGGGGTCCACGGCGTCGGAGGCGGATCTCCGCGAATTCGCCCGTGCGCGGCTGGCCTATTTCAAGGTGCCCGAACGGTGGCGGATCACCTCGGAGCCGTTGCCGCGCAACATCACCGGCAAGCTGATCCGGGCCGGGATCACGATCTGACAGGGGCTCCCTCCCGATATTGCCGAATGTACGCCACGCCGGGCTCTACACTGGTGCGGACCTGATTGCCCTGTGTCACAGAGTGAGTGGTGTGCATGCCTCCGGATCCCGGCCAGATGACGGCGGCGTTCGAACGATTATCGACCCGAATGACGGTGCTGCAGGCCGGAATGCTGCTCGCGCCGACGATGCACGAACAAGGCGCCGCCCGCTACGGCCGCATCGTCGCCGCGCAGCTGGCGGCACTCGCGATCCGTGGACATGTCGATGTGCATATCGGTAGCGACGGATTCGACGGGGCGGATTCGCTGCGCGCGGTCCTGCTGCCCGGACCGCCCGACTCGGTGGCCACGGAGGAGCGGCAGCTGTTGCGCCACCTGTTCGGCAACGGATACTCCGTGCGCATCGCCGCCTGCACCGACGGGCCGGGCTGGGATCGGCTCAACGCGACGGTGCGTCACGAGTTGATCGCCAACGGTTTCGGCTGGGCCCGGCCCGACCGTTACCGGGCGTTGCGCACGATGGTCCGGCTGCGCCGGCGAATGCTGGACTACGCGGCGCAGCGACCGGCGTGGCAGGACAACGAACCGCTGCACCGCGCGGGGTATCCCTATGCGGTGTTGTTCGCCGTCGACACCGGTCCGGGCCCGCATTGGCCGGGACCGGAGTACGGCGCGCAGGCGCAGCTGTCCCTGCCGTGGAATCTGCCGCAGGCCTGCGCGCACGCCGTCCGCGATTCGGGCGAGATCGCCTACAGCGCGCCACCGGTCGGCACCGAGGAGCGGCTGGCCGAAGTGGAGCAGCTGCTGATCGCCATGGACTCCCATTCGCAAGGAGTGCGGTATCACCATGTGGTCGAGGCCGAGCGACTGCACCGCCTGATCGACGATTACCGCTGGCGCTACAGCTTTCATACGCTGACCACCTCTCCCCGCCCCGAGGTACTGCGGGCGGCGCTGCTGGATCTGGTGCGCGAAACCGAAACCGTGCGCGCGTACGTGCCGCCCGGGGCGCCGGGTCACGAAGAGGCCGTACTGGTTTCGATGTACGCGGTCCGGCTGTCGGACCTCGTGCTGGACCGGACGCCCTGAATCGGGTTGAGCGGCCAGCCGCCGGCGGCCAGTTTCGCCGCCACCTGGCGCAGATCGTCCTCGCTCGGATCGCAGCGGGTGACCTCCACGATCGCCGCCTCCACCTGCTCGCGATCGACGACATCGGGCCGCCCGGCCAGCAGCAGGCCGAGAAATGGTTCTCAGACCTTCGCGATCGTGTCCGCGGGAGCGACCGGCTCGTCCCATCCGGCGTTGACGTTGGGGTGGTCGACCTTCTGCAGCTGACCCACGCCGCCACCATGCGCAGCGCGATGTTCCAACGCACCCGCGCACCTGGCTTACCGACGCCGGAGCCGAGGATCGAGCCGGTGGCCACATGGGTGGTCGAGAGCGCGAAGCCGAGGTGGCTGGAGGCGAGAATAATTGTGGCCGAAGATGCTTCGGCCGCCATGCCCTGCGGCGAGCTGATCTCGACCAGCCCCTTGCCGAGCGTGCGGATGATGCGCCAGCCGCCGACCGCGGCCACGATGCCCGCGATCACCGGCGAGAACAGCGCGGGCATGATCACCTTGCCCACCACGCCGTCGATCTTGCCGTGCCCGATCCACACCACGCCCGCGCCGGAAGCCAGTGCGGCGCCGATCAATCCGCCGAACAGCGCGGGCGAACTCGAACTCGGCAGACCCAGCAGCCAGGTCAGCAGATTCCAGATGTGGCCGCCGAGCAGCCCGGCCATCACGATCCCCTGCCGATTTCCGAAAGCGCCTTCTGCCTGCATCGACGCGATTGCGGTGAACTATTCGTGCAAACCTCGTCGCCTTTTCGCGTTTTCCGCCAATTCCGCCGAGGTTTGCACGGAAAGTTCACCGGGTGCGCGGTGGGTGCCGCCGCACCGCGGTCGCCCGCGCCGAACCGATCGTCGCGATCCCCGCACTAGGCGGCGACGATCGTATCGGCGACCAGGCGGAGATCCGGCACGATGCCCTGTGGTTCGCGCACCCACGTGCGGCGCGGATTGCCGGGTGTCGGGAGGGCGATCAATGCGCCGGGTCTGGTCTGGGTTACGAAGCAGCGGAACAGGTCCACCGACCACCAGCCCGCTCCCTCGCCGCAGCGGGGATTCTCGGCGAGAAACGACCACACGCACCGATCCCCCACCCCGACCTCCATCACCGGCACCTGCAGATCGCCGAGTAGGCCGAGCACCGAGGCGCCCAGCCCGGCCGGTGTCATCACCGCGCACAGCCGACCCGACCGCATGACCAGCGCGCCGATCCGTTCCTCGTACCAGGTGTCACCGAACATCTCCCGATACCGCGACTGCGCGGGCGCAATGCACGGACCCGCCTGTTCGATTACCTGCTCACTCGCGTAGATGGCTGTCATCAGCCGATCCTGCAGCCCGTTCGCTATCGGACTGTGGCGGTGGAGTGACAGACGTGCTACGTCATCGGCGAGCAGCCTCGTGCCCGGCTACTGACGCGGAACGGCGAAACACCTTCGCGCCATTCCCTTTCACCGCGAGGCGCTGCCCGCCCGAGCCCAGCTAGGCCGTTGCACCCCCGACCCGGTAGCATCCCCCACGCGCGTGCAGCGCGGCGAGGGGCGGTAGCTCAGTCGGTTAGAGCCGCGGACTCATAATCCGCTGGTCGTGGGTTCGAGCCCCACCCGCCCCACAAACCCCCTGACTCATCCCCGGACGCGTCCGGCTCGGATCAAGCCCGCGGGCCGAGGCGCCCGACTACGCGCCGGCCATTTCTGCGGCGGTGAGGGTGACCGGGAGCGACGGCATGACCGGAATTCGCTAGCAGCGCCTGGCGCTCCGGACGCCAGAATGAAACGTTATGCGCTCAACCGCCCCGGCCGTCATAGTGATGATGGCGGCAGTCCTGCTGGCAGGATGTACCCTTCCGACACGAGGGCCCGACCAGGCCGAGCGTGACAGCTGGTCACGCGTGATCGAGACTGCCATCCAGGCTCTTCCCGGGGTGGTCGATGCCTCACATTGGTTCGATTACGAGGGCAAGTCCCGCACGTACGCCTCCCGACTCGATGTGCATATGGAGGATGGCGCCACACCGGACGAGGCCGCGTCCGTGGTGCGTGCCATGGGCGCCCAGCCGCTTCCGCCGCGGTACCGAGGCGACTACACGCAGGTCGATCTCGACCGGATGGCGGATTCTTATTCTGCGGATTGGGGGTTCGGCCGGGACGTGAGCAGGGAAGCGAACTCGGCACATACCTGGGTGCGAGTCTCGGCCCCGGGCACACAGGTGGGCTGGCTGTCACGCGGCTTCGTCGTAGACAAGATGAGCGACGCCATCGGCGTGGCATCGGGCTCCGGGGCCGAACCCCACCGTGCCACCGCGGCGATGCGCCGGATCATCCAGGACTTTCCCGAACTGGCATCCAGCTACTGGACGGTGTCGACCATTCCTGAGGAGAGCGGGTTCCACAATCACTCGAAACTCGAACACGGGTGGCTCAACACGGACCTCTCCGGTTTCCCGCCCGGCCGACCCCGCTTCCCGTCCAATGGTGAACTCGAGATGTGGGAGTGGTTCCTGACCGATCAACCCACCCCGTTCTTCGTCGAGATTTCCGTATACGACCCGCCCGGCAAAGCCGGCCGCACCCTGGACGTCGCGATATACCCTCCTGCCGGAACGCAATTCACCGCCGCGCAGGCGACACAACTCGCCGACAAGCATCTTCCCTACCTGGCCCAGCCCGGTGCCGTGGTCGACTACACGATCGGAGGCCCCTACGTCCCCGTTCTCGCGGTCTTCATCGGCGGTTGCCAGCCATCCACGCGCGATGTTCCACCGGAGTCGCAGCCCTACGCGCGTCAATATGAACGCTGCTGAGCCGGCCGGCTGAACGTACCGATGCTCACCGATGACACCGGGACCGCGTTCCCGTACCGGCGACGCGGCTGGACGAGACGGTAACCACGCTGATCGGGGCGTCCGTTTCGGGTGCATCCGCGTGGCCATGGTGCAAGGCTGGATCCGACAGCGATGCGATCCGAGGAGCAGTCATGGGCACCACTGCCCGCGGCGAACCCGACAGCGCCGCGTTCCGGTCCTGCACCGATATCACCGCCGCACGCCGGCGCCGCTCCGGTCCGCCCGCCTCCACACGACATGGTCGCCGAGCAGGGAGGTAGCTGCCTGCTGCTGTCGAATCACCACATCGACTACTCGTTTCAGGGAGCACACGATGTCCACCATTCACCTCACGCACACCACCACGTCGACACCGGAGCAGTTCGTCGCCGCCCTCACCGACTTCGGTCCGGGACGGTCGAAACTCTTCGGCAACAGCACCGACGAATACCTCCATGTCCATGCCCAGGACGCCACCCACGCCGACGTCACCGAGGGCTCGCACCGCATCTGGGAACGCCTGCGCTACGACTGGTCCGACCCGCACCACGTCGTCATGACGACCACCGACTCCAACATGTGGGGCGGCGCATCCGGCCACACCTACACCCTCACACCGATGCCCGACGGGACCACCGAAGTCGATGCCGTCGTGGTGCGCGAAGGTAAGAACTTGACGGGACATGTCCTGGAGGCAGTGCTCGGCACGGTCGGCAAACGTGTCCTGGACAAAGAGCTCGTCAAGACGATTCACGCTGTCGAAGCGCGCAATGCCGGCGGGCCGACGACCAACCCGGCTGAAGGGCCGCACGACTTGCATTCCTGACGTCATTTCCGTCGAGAAGGCCGCCGTGGCGATCCGGTCGTGACGGCCCCGCCCTATCGCCCCGCGAGTTCGGTGACCACCGGAGCCAGTCGCTCGGCAACGTCGGCGCCGAAGATGAAGTAGGAGAAGCCGATCTCCTCGCGGCGGCGCTGGATTTCCTCGACGGCGGCTGCGGGGTCGTCCGGGAGTACGGTCAGGGCGTCCGCGGCGCGGAGGGCGGCGGGGTCCGTATCGGGCGGTGCCATGTGTGGGGCGACGGTGTCGCCGACGACCGGCACGGCGAGGGCGAGCTCCTGGTCCGCGGTGGCGCGGAAGTCGCGGGCGAGCCGTTCGACCTCACTGCGGGGCTGGTCCCCCAGTGCGAAGGTGACTATGTCCGCGACCTCGTCCGCCAATGCTCGAGCCTTCGGACCGAGGACGGCCATCGCCACCGGCGTGTGCAGGTCGGAGCCGTCGAGATCTCGCAGCGCCGCCACCGTCTTACGCACCTCGGCCAGCCGCTCGCTCGGCGAGACGACGGGCAGCCCTTTGTCGCGCAGCTCGTCCTCGATGCCCGGCCTGCCGGTGCCGATGCCCATCTCGAAGCGCCCCTCCGTCAGCAGCGACAGCGAGTGCGCTTCCCACGCCGTCTGCCACGGCGGGCGCAGCGGAGAGGCGTAGACCCAGGTGCCCACCCGCAGGTCGGTCAGGGCCGCGGCGGTGGCCAGCATGGGCCCCGGCGCCGGTTGCGTGAGCGGGAAATCGGCCACCAGCAACGTGGAGTAACCACTGTCGGCGATGCGGCGCACGCGATCCCGCCACGTCGGCACGTCGGTCATGAGCGGGGCGACAACCCCGAATCGAAACGGTCGCGTCATAACTGGACTCCTATCGCTCACTACGTTCAGAGACAGGGACGGCGGGCCCGCCCGAAATTCATCGGTGCGCCCGGCGCGTGCCCGGCCGGCCGCGCTCCGGCAGGCGCCGGAGTCAGCGGCTACCGATTTTCGGTTTCGGGCGCGCAGCACCGCAGCGAGAGCGACTCGTCTGCTTCGCCCGGCATACCCTAGCTGTCCACTGCCGTACGGGGAGCGAATTCCACAGCGGTACAAGCATTCTCACCAGAAACGAGGGGCAATGCCGCCGCCGGGAGCTATCGCCGCGCTGCTCGCTCGGCCATCAGCTGGGCCGCGCCCTCACCGGTGAGCTGGTCCGGGGCGGGCCGGCGGCCGGTGATGAGCAGGAGCAGGGTGGTGACCGAGCCTTCGATCACCGGTCCGGTGCCGGCGGTCCACTCGCCGTCGGAAGCGACAAGGTGGTAGCGACCGAACTTCTTGCGGGCGTGAAACGGGAAGCCGCCGTTCCATACCCGGTCGAGCGCCAATTCCGCTGCCGCTATCGGCATTTCGCGCCGGATACCGAGTGGGACCGCGATGTCCTGGCCGTGCACCAGCAGATCCATCAGCCGGTCGACAGGGGTCGTGCCGACGGGTGTGACCCGGGCGCCGATGCTGTCGTGCAGCTCGGCGAGCAGTTGTGTGCTGGTCCGGCGGCCGGCGTGCCGGATGGCGGTGTCGCGGACCATGCGGTCGAAGTCGCCTCGGGCTCGGATCAGATTGGTCAGGATCGCCCCCAGACCGGAATCGGCCGACAGGATCAGGTGCGCGACGACATCGCGAACCCGCCAGCCCGCACACAAAGAGAGCTGCTCCCAACCATTCTCGGGAAGGGACCGCAGCAGTTGGACGAGACTCCTGCGCTCGGCGGCGACGGCCTGCCAGATCTGCTCGGTGTCGATGGGTGTCTTTCCGGTCATTGTCGGAACTCCTCGCCTGATCGGTGTTGCAGTACCGTAGGAGTTCCAGTCGGGTGGAGGTTCCAGCGATTGTGACTCACAACACACATCGAGACGGTCTGATGACCATCGGGGAACTGTCGGTGCGCACCGGCGTCCCGGTCCGCACCATCCGCTTCTACTGTGACGAAGGGGTGCTGGAAGCGCGCCGCAGCGCGGCCGGGCATCGCCTGTTCGATCCGGCGACCGCGGTCGATCGACTGCAGCTGGTGCGTCGGCTGCGCACGCTCGGCCTCGGGCTGCCCGCGATCATGGGCGTACTCACCGGAACCACGTCGACAACCGACGCCGTCGCCATCGAAAAGGCCTCGCTGGACACCGAATTGGCGGCATTGACCTGGCGGAGGGCAGCGCTGGCGGCGGTCGCCGACGCACCGCCCGGCCGGCACGCCGCCCGGCTGGAACTACTGGCCGCAGTCGGTGACGGCCGACGCGCCTACGACGATCTCATCGCGTTCTGGCGCCGCCTGCTCACCCCGATCGCACCGGAATTGTTCGACGCTTTCGCCGCCATGAACATTCCGGCCCCGCCCGCCGATCCCACATCCCGGCAGGTCGTCGCCTACGCCGAACTCGCCACCGCCGCAACCGATCCGGTGTTGACCGCCGCGCTGACGAAACAGCTCTGGCGTCACGATCCCGGACATGTTCGCGACAAACGCGCACTGCTTGCCGGTGTCGCCGAGGCCTGCGCGATCGTGGACCCGCTGGTGGCCGCACACGTCGAACCGCGGCCCGGCGCCGAACTCGACCGGTTTCTCGCCGCTCACGCCGCGGCCCGGGGCGTCCGTCCCACGGCCGAGTTCCGGCGCCGGCTTCTCTACGGCGCCGACGATTACGATCCGCGCATTCGCCGCTACTGGACGCTCACCACCGAGATCACCGGCACGACCACCACCGGTGCGGCACAGGACTGGCTGTACCGGGCGCTGAGCCGGTCGTAGCGGCGAGCCGGAGCCTCGCCCTCACTTCTCCAGATACGCGATCATTCCGTCGATGAGTCCCTGGATGGCGTCGTCGAGGTTGCCGTAGGTGCCGAGGGTGCGTTCGGAGGTGATGCCACGCATGGCGGCGGGGATGAGGGCGGCGACGCGGCGGATTTTCACCGGGTCCACACCTAGGTCGGCGAAGGCGCGTTCACATGCCTTGTCCCAGTTGGGTTTCCAGGAGGCGAGTTCGGCAGCGGTCAGGGGATAGTCGCGTTCGAGTTCGGCGTGGTCGCGAGGCAGGGCGGCGCGCAGGGTTTCGATGGCGAGGGATTCGGGGCGGCGCAAGCCGATCGCCATCGTGTTGATCAGGGCGCTGACCCGTTCGGCCAGGGTGCCTTCCGTGGCGATGCCGGCGGGCAGGTCGCCGCGTTTGTCGGCGGTGTACCGGAGTACCGCCGCCCACAGGCCGTCGATATCGCCGAACTGATATTTCACGACTCCCCAGGTGGCGCCGATGTCGCGGGCGATCCGGTTGCCGGATACGGCTGCCGGGTCGCCGGTGGCCAGCGAGGTGATCGCGGCCTCGAGCATGGCCTCCCGCGATTGGATACCGCGCTTGTTCGCACGCCTCCCGCTGACCGCTACATCCGTCACGACGGTCGATAATACCGTGCCTGATCTGCGGCATCAAGTTTCAACGAACCCTCTTGTTTTCTTTCATAGAGGGTTCTACGCTCGTGTCGCCGGGCCCGAGTTCAGCGGTCCGCGCCGCGATGTGCGGCCCCTCGCCGAACGTGGAGGATCGAGATGGCAAAGCCACCCCTGTCGATGGAGCCGACGGGCTGGTTCCAAGTCGCCTGGTGTGCGGAAATCGCGGTCGGCGCCGTCCACAAGATGAAGTACTTCGGCCGCGAGATGGTCGCGTGGCGTTCGGCGTCGGGGCAGCTGGCGGTGTTCGACGCCTACTGCGAACATCTCGGCGCGCACCTGGGCTACGGCGGGCGCGTCGACGGCGAGAACCTGGTGTGCCCGTTCCACGGCTGGGAGTGGAATCGGCAGGGGCGCAACGTCTGCATCCCCTACGAGTCACATCCCAACAAGGGCCGCCGCATCCGCAGCTATCCGGTCGTCGAACGCAACGAGGCGGTGTGGATCTGGTACGACATCGACGGTCGCGCACCGTATTTCGAGGTGCCGGATATTTTCGAGGCGTTCGGCGACGACAGGACCGCCGCCGACTACTATCCGCCGGTGCCCGCGGCCACGTTGTTCCGGCCGGGGCTGGAACTGCATCCGCAGTACATCATGGAGAACGGCGTCGACTTCGCGCATTTCAAGGTCGTGCACAAGACGCCGTTCGTGCCGGAGTTCACCCGCCACGACTTCTCCGGTCCGGTCTCCTACGTGGACTTCACCATCGCCTTCGACGAGGGCGTCAGCGAATCGGACGTCAACAGCGGCGTCGAGTCGATCAACGCGGGACTGGGCTGTTCGATCACCAAGAGCTGGGGCATGGTCGACAACCGCACCATGCCCGCGGTCACCCCGGTGGACGAATACACCTCCGACGTCCGGTTCACCGTGTGGATCGGCCGCAAGCCGGGCGACGACAGCCCGGAGATCACCCGATACGGCAAGACGATGGCCGATTTCGTCATCGAACAGTTCCAGGCCGACATCGACATCTGGGCGCACCAGCGTTACTCCGACCCACCCGCGTTGAGCCGCAAGGAATTTCAAGGATTCACCGCGCTGCGCGAATGGGCGCGGCAGTTCTATCCCGACGGCGGCCCCGCGGGTCCCGACCCGCGCCCACCCCACAGCGGGGCTGTTCATCCCGCGGCCGACGCGACCGCTCGAGTACCGTCACCGAACACACCGAAAGGCATGCGATGAGCACCTCCGACACGATCCGGGTATTCCAGGTCGCCACCGGCAATCTCGGCACCGAGATGATCGGGCGGATCCGGAACCATCCGGATCTCGAACTCGTCGGACTCCACTGCTACACGCCCGAGAAGATCGGCCGCGACGCCGGTGAGATCGTCGGCCTCGACCCCATCGGGGTCACCGCGACCGGCACCGTCGAGGAGATCATCGCCGCGCGACCCGACGTGCTCACCTTCCACGGCGTGTTCCCCGACGAAGACCTCTACGAGAAGGTGCTCGAAGCGGGCATCAACGTGGTCACCACCGCGGACTGGATCACCGGCTTCCACCGCGACACCAACCACGCCCATCCCTCGGGCCGCAAGGTCAGCGAGGTGATCCAGGCCGCCTGTGAGCGCGGTAACGCCACCTTCTACGGCACCGGCATGAACCCGGGCCTGTGCCAGATCCTGGGCATCGTGCACACCGCGGACGTCGCCGACATCGAGAACGTCACCGTCACCGAATCGGTCGACGTCTCCTGCCACCATTCCGTCGACACCTGGAAGGCGGTGGGCTACGGCCGCCCGATCGACGACCCGACTATCCCGGACTCGCTCTACCGGTACACCGCGGTGTTCGCCGACTCGGTCTACCTCATGGCCGACGCCTTCGGCCTCGAACTCGACGAGGTGAAGTTCAGTTACGAACTCGGCGCTTGCACCAAGGACGTCGACCTCGGCTGGTACTTCATGCCGAAGGGCTCGCTCGGCGCCAACTACATCAAGTATCAGGGCATGGTCGACGGCGTCGCGCGCGTGGAGACCCATCTCGAATGGCAGATGACGCCGCACACCGATCCGTCGTGGGAGATCAAGGGCTGCTACATCACTCAGGTGACCGGCGACCCCAACATCTACAGCAAGCACATGATCTTCCCGCGCAAGGGATTCGACCTGTCGAACCCGGAGAACTTCGCCTCGATCGGCATGACCGTCACCGGCCTGCCGGCCCTGAACGCCATCCGATCCGTAGTCGCCGCTCCCCCCGGCATCATCACCAGCGCGGACCTGCCGCTGCGCAGCTTCGCGGGACGCTTCAAGATCTGAGCGGTCGACAGCCGCATCCCGGATCGCTCATGCACGGGGTGCGGCTGAATCTCGTTGCGGGCTTTCGCGCTCCGCGCCGGTTAGGGTTGGGCAAAGGGTTTGCCTGATCGGAGGTGTGGGATGGCTGATTTGTTTTCCACTGCGCTGCGGGCTCATCAGTGGATCTACGAGAAGTCGGACGGGTATGTGGGGCACCGGCTGCTGTTCGGAAATCCCACCCTGTTGTTACGAACGGTGGGGCGTAAGACGGGGCAGCAGCGGACCAGTGCGCTGACCTACGCGCGAGACGGTGACGACTATCTGGTGACGGCGTCCAACGGCGGGTCGCCGCGGCCGCCGGGGTGGCTGGCGAATGTGAAGGCGGCGCCGGAGTGTGAGATCCAGGTCGGGCATCGGCGGATTCCGGTGACCGCGCGGCCGACATATCCGGAGGACACCGAGTACGCGCGGCGGTGGACGCTGGTCGACAAGGTCAACAAGGGCCGGTACACGCAGTATCAGAAGATGACCGATCGGCCCATATCGGTCGTGGTGCTCAGCCCGCGGAGGTGACGCGGGCGGCGGTCGGACCGGTCACATTCGTCCGGATCGCTTGGTTTTCGGGCAAAGGTTTCGCTATCCTCGCTTCCGAGGGGAGTACTTCCCAAGCGCCACACCGGTCAGTACGGATTCCGCCGTCGGGATCCCCGGATGGCCACCCGGATATCGGGTGAAGGAGACCTCGGGTGCTTTCGCATACCCGAGGAGACCTGTGAATTCGTCCGTTCTCGCAGCCGAACAGCTGCACACCATCGGCAGTCCGTGGCTGTGGGTCGCCACCATCGCCGGTGTGCTGGTGCTGCTCGCGCTGGACTTCGTCGTCACCCGCAAACCGCACGAGGTGTCGATGCGGGAGGCGGTCGGCTGGACCGTGTTCTACCTGGCGCTGCCGGTCGCGTTCTTCGGCATTCTGTGGGCCGGATTCGGGTCGAAGCCGGCCACGGAGTTCATCACCGGTTATCTGCTGGAGAAGTCGCTCTCGGTGGACAACCTGTTCGTCTTCATGCTGCTGCTGGCGGCCTTCGCGGTCCCGGCGGTGCTGGCGCAACGGGTGCTGTTGTTCGGCATCGTGGGCGCGCTGGTGCTGCGCGGCATCTTCATCGCCGTCGGCGCGGCCGCGCTCGCCTCGCTGGATTGGGCGTTCCTGCTGTTCGGCGCGATTCTGCTGCTCACCGCGCTCAAGCTGATCCGCGACGCGGTCACCGGGCACGAACAGGACGTGGACATCTCCCGGATGCGGTCGGTGCGCCTGATGCGCAGACTGATGCCCGTCACCGACGACTACCGCGGCACGAAGATGACCGTGCGGGAGGCCGGCCGCCGCGCCCTGACCCCGCTCGCCCTGGTGGTCACCGCCGTCATGGCGACCGACCTGGTATTCGCCATCGACTCGGTGCCCGCGGTCTACGGCGTCACCGGCGACCCGTACCTGGTGTTCGCCACCAACGCCTTCGCCCTGCTGGGTCTGCGCGCCCTCTACTTCGTCCTGCAGGCGGTCCTGGCCCGGCTCGTCCACCTCGCCTACGGCCTGGCGGTGATCCTCGGCTTCATCGGCGTCAAACTGGTGCTGCACTGGGCACACGGTTACTGGGACTGGCTACCGGAGATCCCCACCGCCGCCTCGCTGCTGGTGATCGTGGTGGTGCTCGGCGCGGTGACCGTGACCAGCCTGCTGGCCACCCGGGGCGAGAAGGACGGCGACTCCGCCACCGTCGACACTCCCGCTCGATGAGAAGCACGCGGCCCGCGGGCACCGGAGTTGTCCCGCACCGAAATTCCGCCGTACCGTGGGCCGGTGCTGTCCCGTTTCCGGCGTATCGATCCGGTCCGCACCCGGCGTGCCGTCGATGCGCTGCGATTGCCGGAGGCCGTCTTCAAGACCTGTCCCTGGCAGCCGCGAGACGTGGTGGAAACCGGTCTGCGGCAATGGTTGCGGTGCTGCGGTGCGGCAATGGCCGACGATCAGGTGATCGGAATGCCGTCCCATGCCGTGGACGAGGCATGGCACGGTTTGATCCTGTGCACCAAGCGATATCGCGACTTCTGCGATGCCGCGTACGGCCGGTTCCTGCACCATTTCCCCGAGGGAGACGGCTACGGCGGCGGCAGCGGTGTGCCGATGGCTACTCAACTCGGCCGCACCGTCGTCGCCTGGTCCATCGTCGCCGATCCGGGCGAGGAGTGTGTGCTGTGGGATCTGGATACCGTTGTGGGAGTGAATAATCCGTGGGGAGTGTCGCCGGAGCGGGTCGCCGAGGTGGAAACCGCCCTGGGTGAGATCACCGCCGGCTCACCGCACCGCTCCCCTGCGTGACGACGGGCCGGATCTGCCGGAAACCCGCGTGTGCACTGTCGGCTGCCGGGTTCAGTCGGAGCCTCCGAGCCCGCGCGCTCGCGGTGGCGGCGACAGCGAACATGCCTCGGCACGGACATTTCCCCCATACATACTCCGGCCGCATTTACTCGGGCCAGCGCGAAGAGATTAGGGCAATCGGCGACCTGCGGGTCGGCCTCGTGCGTTCCCGGCCGGCTTCGGCCACGATTTCCAACTTTCGGCCGGGTCGCCCGAGAGCAAACCCCCGATGTGTGTCTCGACCTAGTTGCTGCTGCCACCGCCACAGCTACTCCCCCCACCGCAACTACTTCCGCCACCACAACTGCTGCTTCCCCCACCGCAACTGCTACTCCCACCGCCACAACTGCTGCCCCCGCCACAACTACTGCCTCCTGAGCAACTACTGCCCCCGCTGCAACCACTGCCCCCACTACAACCGGCCGTACTGCAACCGCCTCCGCCGCAATCGCTTCCGCTGGATCTGCGGCCGCCACCACTCGTATCACCGGCCTGCCATCGACGGCGGCGCGCCGAGGGCGATATTTCGCGGCGGACGGCCGCGACCGAGATCCAGACGAGTATGCCGACCACGGCGGCGATGACGACGAACAGCATGAGCGGACGATAACCGCGCGACCCGTCCTCCGCCCGGTGAGCCGGCCGTGCCCCACACGAGAGGGCAATAGCCCGCTCGGCGCAACGGTGCCATGATCGATGGCAGGAGCCCGGTCGCGGGCGTGCCGGGCGTTTCGCATGGTGGTGACGCTATGGACGTTGCGACGTTTGCCGCATTCATCGTGGGGGCGGGGGCGGTGTGCGCCGGCATCGCCTTCAGCACCGGATTGCGGGTGGTTCAGCAGTACGAGCGCGGGCTGGTGTTCCGGTTCGGGCGGGTGCGGGCGGTGCGTAAACCGGGGTTGCGGGTGCTCATTCCGTTCGTCGACAAGATGCGCAAGGTGCCGATGCAGGTCGTGACGATGCCGGTGCCCGGCCAGGAGGGCATCACCCGCGACAACGTGACCGTGCGGGTCGACGCGGTGGTGTACTTCCGGGTGATCGACCCGGCGCAGGCGGTGGTCGAGGTCCAGGACTATCTGTTCGCCGTCGAGCAGGTGGCGCAGACGTCGCTGCGGTCGATCATCGGCAAGAGCGAACTCGACGATCTGCTGTCCAACCGCGAGCAGTTGAACAAGGGTCTGGAGTTGATGATCGACAGCCCGGCCCTCGCCTGGGGCGTGCATATCGACCGGGTGGAGATCAAGGATGTGGCGCTGCCGGAATCGCTGAAACGGTCGATGTCGCGGCAGGCGGAGGCCGAACGCGAACGCCGCGCCCGCGTCATCACCGCCGAAGGCGAGCTCCAGGCCTCGCGCAAGCTGACCGACGCCGCCGAACGGATGGCGACCGCCCCGGCGGCATTGCAGCTGCGACTGCTCCAAACCGTCGTCGAGGTTGCCGCAGAGAAGAATTCGACCCTGGTGCTCCCGTTCCCGGTGGAGCTGCTGCGGTTCCTGGAACGATCGACCCCCGCGGAAGCGAGCGCACCACCGGCCGACACGTCCACCGAGACCGAGAACACCGCCGATTCAACCCCGGACCCGAGACCACTACGGGTCCAACCGCCCTGGACGCAAGCGGAACGCACACCGCAGCAGCACCCGGCCCATCCGGAGTGAATGCAGTCTCCCGCCGCCGCGGCATGTGGTCGGGTGCGGTCGCGCGAGGCTGATCGCGGACGTTTCGCACCGGTCGGCTGCGCTCGTTCCTCGACGGTTGGCGGTCGAACCGCACCCGCGCGGCCCCGGCGAAAGCCCCCCTACGTCAGCTTCACCCGTGCCGCGACGAAGCGGTGCAGGGCCGGGGCCAGTCGGCTGAAGTGGTACTGCAGGTGGGCTTCCGGGGTGACCGGCACGATGTCGCGATGACGTTCCACCGCGCGCACGATCCGGTCGGCGACCTTCTCGGGGCCGTAGCCGCGCTTGCGGTACAGCGCGTCGTAGCGGGCCTGCTTCGCGGCCTCGGCGTCGTCGGACAGGCCCGAGAACTTCGTTGTCGCAACGATATTCGTGTGCACGATGCCGGGGCAGATGGTGTGCACCTCGATACCCTTGCCGGCCAGTTCGGCGCGCAGGCAGTCGGAGAACATGAAGACCGCGGACTTGCTGGTCGAGTAGGCGCTGAAACCCTGCTGTGGGCTGTAGGCGGCCATGCTGGACAGGTTGACGATATGTCCGCCGAGTCCCCGCTCGGCCATGGCGGCGCCGAAGGTGCGGCAGCCGTTGACCACACCGCCGAGGTTCACCCGCAGCACCCGGTCGAATTCGGCGGCGGAGGTGTCGAAGAAGTCTCCGGCCTGGCCGATGCCGGCGTTGTTGATCAGGATGTCGGGCACGCCGTGGGCGGCGATCACCGTGCTCGCGTGTTCGCTCATCGCCGCTTCGTCGGAGACGTCGACGGCGTAGGCGTGGGCACTGCCACCGGCCGCTGTGATCAGTTCGACGGTCTCCTTGGCGGCATCCAGGTTCAGATCCGACAGGACGACCTCGGCGCCGCGGCGAGCGAAGGCCAGCGCCGTTTCCCGGCCGATGCCGCTGCCGCCGCCGGTGATCACGACCAGCCGATCGGTGAACGGCCCGGCCTGCGCACCGACCTCGGCGCGGCGCAGCGTGCGCGGATAGTCACCGGTGTCGACGGCCGTGGCGAGTTCGGTGGCCGAGGTGGCCAGCAGCTCCGGATGGGAGAACGGCAGCCAGTGCCCGCCCGCGATCTCGCGCCGGAACAGCCGATCGGTCCACTTCGATGTGTCGTCGTACCCGGCCGGACGCACGGCGATGTCGCGGCGGGCGATGACCAGCTGCACCGGAACCTCGGTGTGCCGCTCGCGCGGGCCGAGCATGCGCGGCACGATGTTGGCGCGGTAGATCCGCATCCCGTCGAAGAAGTCCTGGCGGAACGCCGGGCCGAGTTTGACGTTCTCCGGCGAGGTTTCGTTCATCACGCCGATGAACCGCTTCCACACCTTCTCCGACGACAGCGGCCGCATCACCGCCTTGTTCAGCCCCGGCGTCATGAACAGGAAGGTGTAGGCGGACGACAGCAACTGCGTGGCCGGCCCCCACACCGCGCCGCGGCCCATCCGATTCCGGGTCCACTTCGCCAGGTGGTCGAGATTCGGGCCGGACACGGAGGTGAACGAGGCCACCCGGGTGGCGGCCTGCGGCTCGCACACCGCCTCCCACACCTGGACCGAACCCCAGTCGTGGGCGAGCACGTGCACCGGCCGGTCCGGGCTCACCGCGTCGGCGACCGCGTAGAAGTCGGAGGCGAAGCGGTCCAGGCCGTAATCCTCGGTGCGATCGGTGCGGGTGGAGCGGCCGTGGCCGCGGGTGTCGTAGGCGACGACGTGAAAACGCCCGGCCAGCAGGGGAATCACGCGATCCCACAGGTGATGGTCGTCGGGCCAGCCGTGCACGAGCAGCATGGTCGGGGCGGCGGGATCGCCGTATTCGTAGACGGCGATATCGAATTCACCGTTGCGGACGAAATGTTCGGTGTCCGGGACGGGCGCGGTGTCGGTCACGAGAATCTCCTCGAGGAGGGGGCCAGTGGATGTCAGAGGTCGAGCACCAAACGTTCACCCGCACACCGTGATACGCAGATGAGCAGTTCGCCCTCGGTGCGCTCGGCGGGGGTGAGGACGGTGTCGCGATGATCGGGCTGCCCGTCGAGTACCCGGACCTTGCAGGTGCGGCAGAAACCCTGCCGGCAGGAGTAGGCGATATCGGGCCGGACACGCAGCACTTCGTCGAGTACCGTGCGGTCGGCGGGAATGTCGAGCACCTCACCGGTGCGGGCGAGTTCGACGCGGAACGGCTTTCCGTCGACCACCGGCGCGGCGGAGAAGCGCTCGGAATACAGTTCCACGCCGGGCATTTCGCGCACCGCCGCAGCGATCGCCGAGGTCATCGGGACCGGTCCGCAGCAGTAGACCGAGGTGTCGACGCCGACGCCGGGCAGCAGATCCGCCGCCGTCGGCAGACCGCCGTCGTCGTCGGTGCGCACCGTGACCCGGCTGCCGAAGGATTCGATCTCGGCGAGGAACGGGATGGTGTCGCGGCTGCGGCCGGTGTACACCATGGTCCAGTCCACGCCCAGCCGATGCGCCATCCGCACCATCGGCAGAATCGGCGTGATCCCGATGCCGCCTGCGACGAAATGTACACGGGCAGCGGAGGATCCGTGGCCGGGCAGGACGAACGGGAAGGCGTTGCGAGGCCCGCGGATCGTGAGTTCGGCGCCGACCCCGAGGTCGTCGTGCACCTCGACCGAACCACCGAGCCCGCCCGGTATCCGGCGCACCGCGACCCGATAGTGATACCGATCGGCGGGGTCACCGCACAGCGAGTACTGCCGCAACCGGCCCGAGGGCAGTTCCAGGTCCAGATGGGCGCCCGGACGCCAGGTCGGCAGCGCGCTGCCGTCGGTGGCGCGCAGCACCAGGCTCACCACGTCCGCGTCGTGGGCCTCGATCCGCCGCTCGACCACCCGCACCCGCACGCGGCCGCTGTCGACGGCGCCGGTCACCGGACGCCGGTGGATCAGCGACGCCCACCGCATCCGCGCCTCCGCGACCGCGCCGATGATGCGGATCGGCCGGTCGCAACCGCGCCCGCCGTAGAGGTCGGGCGGTAGTTCGGCGGGGACGGGCCTGCGCGTCGTCACGACGCGAGTGCCTGTGCCGCAGGCGATTTCGCCAGATACGCGACGGCCTGCGCGGTCGATCCGACCGAGGCCGGGGTGTATCCGGGTTTGGCCACCGACAGCGCCGACCACAGCAGCGAGGGAATTCCGGGCAGCGCACCCCGCCACATCGCGCCGAGCGCCTTGCCCACGATGCGTGGATACCCCATGTCCGGCAGCTCGGTGTCCTGGTGCACCAGATATTTGGTGCCGCGCAGCAGCAGCGCCACGAAGATCGGGAAGGTGATCGCCATCAGCGCGCAGCGGCGCATGTAGCCGACCTCGAAGTAGGTGGCGACATCGTGGGCGACGAAGCGGTGTTCGACCTCTTCGGCGCCGTGCCAGCGATAGAGGTCGAGCATGTTGGGCGCGGCGTCGAACCGCTCCAGATCGGCGTCGATGATCCAATCGCCGAGGAAGGCGAAGAAATGCTCGAGGGTGGCGATGAAGCCCAGCCGTTCGACCAGGGTCTGGAACTCCTCGCGCGGTGACTGCCCGTCCCGCGGGCCCAGCGCCTTGCGGAAGATGTATTCCATCTGCCGCGCGTAGCTGTCGACGTCGACGCCGTGGGCGCGGAACACCTGTTGCAGCGAATCGTTGTGGGTTTCGGCGTGCATGGCCTCCTGCCCCATGAAGCCGATGACCTGTTCCCGCAGCTTCTCGTCCTTGATCAGCGGCAGCGCCTCGGAGAAGGTCTGGATGAACATCCGCTCGCCCTCGGGCAGCAGCAGGTTGAGCGAGTTGAACACATGCGAGGCGATGGGTTCGGCGGCCAGCCAGTGCAGCGGCGTGGCTCGCCAGTCGAACTGCACGTTGCGCGCGTGCAGCGCCACCTCACCGGGATCGCCCACGCCACGATTGCGCATGGGAAGTAACTTCATCGGTACTCCTGGTCGTCATCTCGGCCATCGGTTCCGGCCGCACCGGCACCGTTGCTACAGCAGCGTAGCAATTATTCGGCGGTAAGCGACACCCTGAGTACCACATAAATTCTAGCCGCCGGAGCGAATCACCGCGGGGTTCTCGGCCAGGTGTAGGTGTGACCGTCGGCATCCAGGGTGGTCACCTTGGTGAAGACATTGCCCGGCCGCGCGACGTCGGTCAGCGTGAGATGCACCTTTTTGGTGACGTACTTACCGGCGGCGCAGTTGGGCTCACAGGTGTTGTCCCGTTCGATCCCGTCGCCCTGGGCCTGATCCGGCCCCCAGCTCTGCCACACGATCTGTTCCACCTGGGCGCCCAGATCTGCGCAGGCGAGGATCATGTTCTCCGGCCGGACCGCCGGCTTACTGAAGGAACAGTCGATAACTTCCGGGACCGTGCTGGTGGTGGTCGCCTTCGGCGCGACCGAGTCGGCCGGGCGTGCGTTGCCGGAGTCGGACGAGCCGCAGCCGGCCAGTATCAGCAGGGCGGCAGCCGCGGCCGCGCCGAACAGCGGACGGCTACCGCGCCGAATCGTGTCACCGTTCATGTCAGTCCCCAGATCTCGTCGAACTCCACCCGCCGCCCGTGGGCGTGTCTCACAAACCTAGTGGATCGCTTCGGCGGGCGGGCGCTCGCAGCACCGGCGCAAACGCGCAATCCGCACCCCTTGCCACGCGCTCCCACCGCCACGGTTCCGCCGGGCGTCCCCACCGATGCCGGATCGCGACCGCCCGGCCGGATTCACCGGGCCGACTACTCGCCCACCGTCGCGTCCGGATCCAGGTGGTCCGCCGCCCACGCCCACAGCGGTTCCAGCGCCCGCACGAGTTCACTTCCGGCCGTGGACAATTCGTAGGCCTTGTCGGCGCGTTTGACGATCACACCGGCGCCTTGCAGGGTCTGCAGCCGCACCGAGAGCATGCTCGAGGAGCAGTTGTCCATGCGCCGGCGCAGTTCGAGGAAACCGAGCGGTCCCGGCGCCAGTTCCCAGACGATGCGCAGCATCCAGCGCTGCCCCAGCAGCGCCATCGCCGCCTGCGGGCCACCCTCGCGCTCTCTTGCACTTCTCATTTCGAACCACCATAGTGATTCTGAAATAGAAGCAACGAGTGGGAGTACCGGGTGGATTCACAACGCATCGTGTTGATCACCGGCGCTTCCCGCGGTATCGGGGCGCAGACCGCCCGGATTCTCGCGGGGCGCGGCGATCACGTCGTCCTGAACTATCGCGAGAAGCGCAGGCGGGCAAGCAATCTCGCCGAGGCGATCGCGGCGGACGGTGGTGTGGCCACGCCGGTGGGCGCCGACCTGTCCGATCCCGAGGCGGCGGCGGCCATGATCGAGGAGATCCGCACCCGGTTCGGGCGGCTGGACGTGCTGATCCTCAACGCCTCCGGCGGGCTGGAACACGGCGCGGCGCCCGATTACGCGATGTCGATCAACCGGGACGCCCAAGTGCGGCTGGTCCGCCTGGCGCTACCGCTGCTGGCCCCGGGATCACGGATCGTGTTCGTCACCAGCCACCAGGCGCACTTCCACGGCCGCAAACCCACCCCGCCGGACTACGAGCCCATCGCGCTGAGCAAGCGGGCGGGTGAGGACGCGCTGCGCGCGATGATCGGCGAATTCCACTCGCGCGGTATCGGTTTCACGGTCGTATCGGGCGACATGATCGAGGGCACCATCATCGTGCGCCTCCTCGAACGCCGCGATCCGGACGCGGTGGCGGCGCGGACCGAGCACGGCGCGCTGCCGACGATCGACGAGTTCGCGACCGCGATCGCCGATGCCACCACGGCCGACACCGAGCCCGGGCACACCGTCTATGTCGGCGGGGCCGACTACCTGGCCACCGCGCCCGATCCGGCTACCTGATCGCCGGACGCGAAGTCGGCGGAACCGCCACGGCCACGCTCCGACCCCTCGCTGCGAAGCGACCACCGTGCGCGGACGCTCACCCGTTGGCGTGGTCGAACCACTGGTACGGGATCGACCAATCCCATTCGGCCTCCGCTGCTTCGGCGTCGTGGTAGTCGTCGACGTGGCATTCGTTCAGGTAGACCGGAACCATCGCGCCGAATCCCGCACCCAGTGCGGACAATCCGTCCAGCACACAGCGCCACAGAGCGGACTTCTCGAGTCGGTGCACCGGAATCGACCTCCTTGTCGCACTCGGCGAGCGCTCCGGGGCGACGCGGTCGCCCTCGGCGCCTTCGCCGACCAACGCTGTGGGGCAAAACGGTACGCCCGGCAGGCCCCGGGCGTGTCCGGTTTCGGCAATCTTCACAGCAGACCCGCCGCGGTCAGATCCCGGACGTATTTGCCGATCAATTCCCGGCTCAGATGCGGGATGTCGCCGTCCGGGCCGGTTCCCGCCGCACGCACCGCGGCTCGGAACCGCTCGGCCGGCAGCGCCGATCCCGCGATGGCCGGGGCCGGGCGGCGGAAGGCGTGCAGCAACGGCAGTACCGAATGCCGCCGCTGCCGTTCGGGCAGGGCGCGCAGTGCGGTCTCGAACCGCCCCAGCCAGTCGGCGTAGTCGGTGATGCGCGTGATGCGGTGACCGTCGTCGACCAGCCAGTCGACGAAGGTGTCCAGGCCGATGCCGTCGTCGTGCGGGTTGAGCACATCGAAGGTCTCGAATCCGCCGTCGGCGCCGGGACCGAGCGCGGTGATCGCGGCGGCGGTGAAGTCCGCGGGCAGGCCATCGTAGTGAGCGCGGGCGCGACTCCCGTCGGCGGCGGGGCGGTAGAACGATTCCGGCGCGAGACCGGTGGCGAGCACGCTGAGCAGCAACCGCGTGAACATATCGGGCAGATTGAACTGCCCGGCGAAGTCGCTGTGCGCGAGGATCATGTCCGACCGGAAGACCGCGACCGGCAGCCCGCACAGGTCGTGCGCCTCGCGCAGCAACACCTCACCGGCCCATTTGCTGTTGCCGTACCCGTTGGCGTAGCCGCCGTCGATGACCCGCTCGGGGCTGGTCCCGCGAATATCGCCGTCCTCGGTGAAGTGGTCGACCTGGGAGGCCACCGCGACGGTGGACAGATAGGTCACCGGTTTGCGGCGCGCGGTGATCGCCAGGCGGACGACCTCGGCCGTACCGACCACGTTCGGCCCGAACAGCTGGTCGTAGGGCAGGACGTGATTGACCAGCGCCGCCGAGTGCACCACCAGGTCGACGGTTTCGGTGAGTTCGCGCCACCGGTCATCGTCCAGTCCGAAGTTCGGTTCGGCGATGTCGCCCGGCAGGACGGTCAGCCGCCGTTGCGCGAGCTCCCGATATCGTTGCAGCAGAACGGGATCCCCGCTGTCGAACGCCTCGTCCAGGCGCGCCCGCGCGGCTTCGGCGTCACGGCCGCGGATCACACAGATCAGCGTGCCGTCGCAGGCGTCGAGCCGGTCCAGCCATTCCAGGCACAGGAACCGGCCGAGGTAGCCGTTGGCCCCGGTCAGCAGCACCGTGCGCGGCGGGCTCGACGCGGGCGGCAGAGACTTGGCGGCGGTGAGGGTTTCGTGGTCGATGAACGCGCCGAGGGTTAGATCCGCGGCCCGTACGCGGGTGCCGGGCCCGTGCACGGTGGCGAGCGTGGGGCGGCGGCCGCCCTCGTGCCGTTCGTCGTCGATGTATTCGGCCAAGCGCCGCAACGTATTCGCCGGATGGACGATGGTGCCCACCGGCACCTCCACGCCGAACAGTTCGGTCAGCAGATTCGACAGCGACAGCGCCGACAGCGAATCGCCACCGAGGTCGGTGAAATGCGCCTCGGGCCGGATATCGGTGCTCGCGCAGCCCAGCAGGGCCCGCGCGGCCCGGCCGACCGTCTCCAGCACGGGGCGGTCCGCGGCGCCGTGACGCAGTGCGGCCAGTTCGTCGGCCTGTTCCCGCGACAGTTCGGCGTAGAGCTGCTCCAGGCGCTCGCCGTAGCGCTGCTTCAGCTTGGGCCGCAACAACTTTCCGATTCCCGACAGCAGGCCGTCGTCCTGGGTGAACGGTTCGGTCTCGAGCAGGAAGTCGCGCGGAATCTCGTAACTGTCGAGCCCGGCCTCCTTCGCCAGCTGCTGCAGCGATTCGGCCAGTGCCGCACGGGGATCGGGGAGCGTCAGTGCCTCCTCGGACGGCACGATCACCGCGAGCAGATAGGCGCGTTCGCTGCTGCCGTAGACGAAGATCTGGCGGATCAGCGCACTGGTGGAGAACACCGATTCCAGCTTCGCCACGGTGACGAACTCGCCCTGCGACAGCTTGAGCACGTTGTTGCGGCGATCGACGTAGACCAGATGGTCGGGGCCGAGTTCGGCGACCACGTCACCGGTGCGGTAGAAGCCGTCCTCGTCGAACATCTCCGCCGTGATCTCGGGCCGTTTGAAGTAGCCCGGGAACATGGTGGTGGTCTTGAGCAGCAGTTCCCCGCGCGGATGCGGCCGGTCGGTGCCGAAGTAGCCGAGTTCGGGCACGTCGACCAGTTTGTAGTCCAGGACCGGTGGGCGCCGGACCACGTTGTCGACGATGACGCTGCCGCCGGCCTCGGTGGAACCGTATCCGTCGTGCAGGCCGATGCCGAGGACGGATTCCATGAAGGCGCGCATCTCCGGCGCCAGCGGCGCACTGGCACACATCGCGCCGAGGAAGCGGCCACCCAGAAGCCGTTCGCGCAGTGCGGTTTTCACCTCGTCCTCGACGACGACGCGCTCACGGCCGGCCGCGACCCGGGCCTCCACCTCGCCCTGATGGTGTTGCAGCAGCATCTCGCAGACGCGCGGCACGAAAACCAGTTCGGTGGGGCGGGTCAGCTCCAGATCCTCGAACAGCGTCGACATATCGCTGCGTGCGGTGAAGTAGGCGGTGCCCCCGCGGGCGAGCGTGCCGCCCAGTTGCAGGCGCCCGGCCACATGGCTGAGCGGCAGATAGTTGAGGGTGATCGCGGGCACCGGCGCCTTTCCGGTGTACAACCACATGGCGGCGGCCAGACGGTCGGTGTACATGGCGCCCTTGGGCGTTCCGGTGCTGCCGGAGGTGTAGACGAGCAGCGACAACGGGTCGTCGCCGGGCACGCCCGCGAGCGGTACGGCCGGGAGGGCGAGACCGTGCTCGACGAGGTCGTGCAGCGATTCGAGCGTGATCTCGCGACCGGATTCGGCCAGCCGGGCGCGAGCCGCCGCGACCGCCGCGCGTTCGGCATCGTCGTCGGCGCTGTCGAAGACGACCAGCTGCCCGATCGTCACACTCGCGAGCGCGGCCTCGACGGCGGCGTCGAGCAGTTCGGCGCTGCAGGCCAGCACCCGCGCCTCGGTCTCCGCGATGATCGAATGCCATTGCGCGACAGCGGCAGTGGCCTGCAGCGGCACCGCCACGGTGCCGAGCCGCACGCCCGCGAGGTCGACGGTGACGTAATCGCTGCTGACGAATCCGACGGTGCACACGAAATCCCCGGCCCGCAGCCCCGCCGCCTGCCAGGCACTCGCCAGCGCACCGGCGCGCGACCACAGCTGCCGATAGCTCAGCGTCTCGAATCGCGGCAGCAGCCGCCACACCCGGCGCCCCTCGGCATCGACGACGATTTCACCGGACCGCTGCCCGACGGCGGGGCGGTCGGCGTACGCGGTCATGACCGTGTCGATCAGTTCGGCCAGCCGCAGCCCGGGACGCGCGAGTGCGGCGCTGACGTCCGCATCCGGCCAGGCCGCGCGCACCTCGTCGTCGGCCATCGCCGCCGCGAGGCGCCGTTTACGCTCGGCCTTCTGCACGTCATCGGGCATGGGTGGGTCTCCCTGGGTCGTCAACCGGCGGACGAGTCGTCGCCCACGCGCCACTGTAGCGCGCATCACGGTTAACTTAGCTCCGCTAACTACCCGTTCGTCAAGCCTTCGCGGCAACAATTCGCTACACCGTGACGGAAACGGCTACTCACATTGCGCCACCGTCAGCTGTCTTGCAGGTCCGGCGCGAAGACGTCCTCGACCTTCCGACGCCGCGAGGAGAGCCCGCGCTCGAAGTGATAGCGCAGGAAATGTCGCGCGCGGTGCGGTTGGCCGCGATGCCAGAGGGCCACGGGTCGTCGCCGAACTGCGCGATGTTTTGTTCGACCACTGCGTTCGCCCACGGAACCATCGTCCGGACCTGATGGACCCGGCGCTCGCGGCGGTAATATTCGGCGGCCGATTCCCTCGCCGCGGAGAAGAGCCGAAATACCTCGCGCGCGAGACGCGGACGTTCGCACAGCAGGTCCCTGCGGACGACGATCGTGTGCATCATCGGAAAGATTCCGGTGCGCCGGTGATAGTCGCGTGCCGGCGGCTCGAAGTCAGGAAACAGGCGCGCGACATTCGGCGATCCGTCGAGCAGGCACTGCGGGACGTTCGCCGAGAACAGTCGATCTCCCAGCGGTTGCGCTCCGGCCGCGCGCAGCCCGCTGATCCGGAGTTCGTCCAGGTCGCCGCGGACGGCTACGGCGCCTGAGCGACCGCCGGTCAGGGTTCCGGGATGTCGATGCCGAAGGTTTCCAGGGTGACGTCGGCGGGTTCGGGGCCGCCGCGCTGTCCGGTGTCGAGGGCATCGATCGCCGCGAGCTCGGCACCGGTGAGGTCGAAGTCGAAGACGTCGAAGTTCTCGGCGATGCGTTGCGGCCGTGTCGATTTGGGGATGACCGAGCGGCCCTGTTGCAGGCCCCAGCGCAACATCACCTGGGCCGGCGTCTTCGCGTGCGCCTCGGCTATCGCGGTGATGACCGGGTCGTCGAGGGTGCTGGTGTGTCCGCTGTCGCGGTAGAAGGTGATGCCACCGATCGGCGACCAGGCCTGGGTGAGAATTCCGTACTCGTCGTCGGCGGCGAGGACGTCGGGCTGGCGGAAATACGGATGCACCTCGATCTGATTCACCGCCGGGACCACGGAGGTCTGCTTCAGCAGATTCTCGAGGTGCTCGCGCATGAAGTTGCTGACCCCGATCGCACGGACGCGACCGTCGGCGAGCAACTGCTCCAGCGCACGGTAGGCGTCGACGGTGAGATCGAATCGCGAGGGCAGGGCCTGATGCAGGATCAGCAGATCGATCCGGTCGACACCGAGTTTGCCGGCACTCTTGTCGAACGCGTGCAACGTCGCGTCGTAACCGAAGTCGCTGATCCAGATCTTGGTCTCGATGAAGACCTCGGAACGGTCCACGCCCGAGCCCCGGATCGCCTCCCCCACCTCGCGTTCGTTCCCGTAGGCCGCCGCGGTGTCGATATGCCGATACCCGGTCGCCAGCGCGGCATCGACCGCCGCGGCCGTCTCGTCGGGCGGCGTCTGGAAGACCCCCAGCCCGATCGCGGGCATCCGGACGCCATTGTTCAGGGTCAGCAGCGGTGTAGTCGTCATGTCCAGGTCCTACCCCCGATGTGGCGGGTAAACGTGTCGGCGCCTGTGGACAGGTGCGGAGGTGAACTGATCGTGCAAACCGCGGCGAAATGTGGCGATTTCCGTCATCGGCGGCGAGGTTTGCACGAAAAGTTCAGCCGGACGCGGGATCGGCGGGGCTCACAGCGTGGCACTATCGTGAACGGCCTGACTATCGCACGGGGGTAGACCATGGATGTGGTGCGAGCGCGGCATATTGCGCGTCCCGATGTAGACCTGTACGGGGACGAGGTCGGCGATGGGCCGACGGTGGTCTTGCTGCATGCCGGGGGTGAGCGGCGGCAGGTGTGGGATCCCGTCGTGGAGCGACTTGTCGAGGACGGATTACGGTGTGTCGCTTTCGATCAGCGCGGCCACGGCGACAGCGGCGGGTCACTCAGGAGGCTGGACGAGTGCGCGGGCGATATTGCCGCGATAGTCGATGCGGAACCCGGATGCGTGCTCGTCGGTGCCTCACTGGGTGGGCTCGCCGCCGTTGCGGCACTGGGTGATCCGCGTACCCGGGCGAAGGTCACCGGGCTGGTTCTGGTGGATGTGGTGCCCAATCTCGATGCGGGCCGGGTGCGGCGCTTTCTCGATGCCGGTGGCCTGTCGGATGTCTACCCGGACTTCATCGACGATGTCCTGGTCCACGTCCCGGGACTGCGGCAGATCACCGCACAACTGGATATCCCCATCCTTCTGATCCGTGCCGATCGGGTCTCATCGCTCACCGACGTCGAGGCGGACGGGTTGCTCCAGCTGGCTCCGCATGCCATGGTGACCCGGATTCCGGGCGCCGGGCATCTGGTCGCCCGCGATCAGCCGGAGGCGTTGGCGCGGACGATCGCGGATCTCACGACACCGTGGCCGGCGCTGGCGCTGCTGCGCGAACTCGGCGCGGCCCGGGTGGAGCATCCCGGTGGGGATCTCCTCGATCATCTCGAGCGGGTGCGGCAGCTGGTCGCCGACCTGGGCGGAGGTACCCGGCTTCGGCTGGCCGCACTCACCCACGCCACCTACGGCACGGACGGTTTCCCGCACTCGCTGCTGCCACTCGACCGGCGATCACGCCTGCGCGCGGCGATCGGTCACGACGCGGAAGCGCTGGTCTACCGCTACGGCGCGTGCGACCGAGCCGAGACCTATCCCCACCTCGGCGCCACCCCACTTCCGATCACCGACCGCTTCACCGGCGAGGTGGTCGCCGTAGCCGGCACCGATCTCGCGGACTTCGCACTTCTCACCGTCGCCAACGAACTCGACGTGGTGCGCCATGCCGCGCTGACCGCCGAAACCGTTGACGGGATCCGGGCTCTCATCACCGCGTGTGCGACCTACGTGCCCGATGCCGCCGCTCGGGCCCTCGCCGACCGGCACCTCCGCTGAGAACCGGACCCGACTCGAATTGCGTTGTGTCAGTTGGGGGTGAACTTTTCGTGCAAACCTCGGGGAAATATGCGGGTTTCCGTCAATGTGGGCGAGGTTTGCACGAAAAGTTCAGGCAAACCAACGTCCGGGCCCCCCACCGAACGTCACTCACCCGGTGCGCCCTCACCGCCGGACGAATACGCAAGCACTCCCGAAGCCCAAGGGAGAGAAGGACTTCGGGGGTTCCCGAACCGTAGTGAGCGGAGGTGGCTACGCCCGATCGAACCGGCCGCGCTGGACGCTGGTGGTGAAGGAGGACCATTCGGCGGGAGTGAAGATCAGAGCCGGGCCGGTGGGGTTCTTCGAATCGCGAACGCCCACACCCTCGTTGAGGAACGCAACCTCGACGCAGTCCTTGCTCGCGCCCGAGAAGCTCGACTTGAACCACTTCGCCCCGGACAAGTCGTTGCTCATGACAGACGCTCCTTGGTCGATGATGCCGAAACAGGCTGGGAGGCTGAACAATTAGTGTTCCCTTGAGATCGACGGCCGGGGCACCCCTCGGCGTCATACCTCCTGCCAAGAGAGGCTTCGGACGGCAGAACCCCCGAAGGATCGACCTTCGGGGGTTCTCGGGGCTGTTACGCGATACCTCAGGCGTGGTCGAAGTCGCCGTGCCGAACGCCTGCGGTGAACGCGGACCATTCGGAAGGAGTGAAGATCAGGGCGGGACCGGTCGGGTTCTTCGAATCACGAACGCCCACACCGTCATTGAGAAACGCCACCTCGACGCACTCCTTGCTCGCCCCCGAGCGGCTTGATTTGAACCACTTCGCCGTGGACAGATCGTTGCTCATGGCACGCTCCTATGCCTGGTCGAAGTCACCCTGCTCTACGCTCGCGGTGAACGTGGACCACTCCGAGGGGGTGAAGATCAGGGCGGGACCGGTCGGGTTCTTCGAATCACGAACGCCGACACCAGCATCGAGGAACGCCACCTCGACACAGTCCTTGGTCGATCCCGAGAAGCTTGACTTGAACCACTTAGCCCCGGACAGGTCGTTGCTCACGGCATGCGCTCCTTGATCAGTGCTATGGAATCACCTTCGGTCAACGCTACACGACGAATCTCCCTAAGCGCTGGCAAATATCGCTGCAGCTCAGCCTCCCGTTCCAGGTAGAGGTCACCCGCCCAACCCTCCACGTACACGATCGGAGGCTGAGCCAGCCCGGATATCAGGTCTGGAAACTCCAACAAGGTGAACGAACCGACGTACGAACCGAGAGCGCTCGATGCGGTGAATGGGACGACACGGATGCTGATATTCGGCCGCTCGGACAGCGATACGAAGAACTTCAACTGTTCGCGGATCACCGCCTCACCTCCCACCTGGTCAGCCAGCACGGCCTCGTGCAGAAGGGCCGTGATACGCACGTTCGCATCGCCCAATCGCTCCTGCCGATGCGTCTGCCACTCGATCCGGCGTTCCAGTTGCTCCCCCGGAAGATCGGGATGTTCAGCCCACGCCAAAGCCCGGCGATAATCCGGCGTCTGCAGCAATCCCGGCACGATGGTCGTCTTCCAGATCGTCAGCCGGTCCGCCGCATCCTCCAGCGCCAAGTAGTGGTTGAACCCGGTCGATATCTGGTCCGCATACGCCCTCCACCAACTGGCCGTCACCTTCCCCTCCCGCGAGGCCCGTATCTCCTTCACCAGATCCAGGCAGATGCGCCGCTCCTCGTCGCTCGCCCCGTAGCTGTCGCACAGTGCGTTCACCTGGAGGCTCGTGATTCTCGTCGTCTGCCCCTCTTCGATGCGGCCGATGGTCTGATGTGACGTTTCCGCGATACGCGCGGCCTGGGATTGTCCCATTCCCTTCAGGTTTCGCAGCCGACGCAGTTCGCGCCCCAATGCTCGTTGCGCGAGTGTGCTCCCTGACCCCATGTTGTTAGCTCCCCTATCGATTGTGTCCCGGTTTTCTGGACAGGTCCCCACTGGACAGGTTGCTGGTAGACGAGTTCAAACAATCGGTACGGCAACGGATACCCGAAATCCCCACCATTCGACTACAACTCGTGGCCGAGTCGATGCAACCTCAACGCCGACAACCACTTTCACATCGCAGGGGAAGTATCCACCATGGGACTGCTCAACCACGATCGAATGCCGATCATGACCGTCTCCTACGCGCATATCATCATGCAATTGCACATCGACTGCGCTTTGTGCGTGTGCCCGGTGAAACAGCAGGCGAAGCAGCGGCTGATCGAGGCGAAACACCTGGTGCCGGACTCGGGTCGGGAGTGAGGTCGATGTTCTGGGAATTCGTTCTGCTCATCAGTATTCCGCTCGCTGTGATCGTGCTCGCGGTGTTCTGGCCCGAGCAGATCTCCAAACCCGAATCGCGCGATTCCGTGCGCGCGATCATCGACCGGATCGCGCGCGAAAACCGCGCCGGAGAGGCGAAATACCGTGACCGATACCGCGAATAGCGGCCACTTCCGGACGAAACTGGGGGCATCCTCCGCATGGTGGCGTGTCTGCGACCGCGAACGGGTGGAGATCACGCACTTCACCGATTACGAAACAAGCCTCGGCACCGTATGTTTCGCGAATTTCCGGGTGGTGCGGTACTCGTGCCACGGCGTGGTGTTCATCGACACGCCGAGTTTGGCGCAAGCACATTCCCTTCTTCCGCACTACCACGCACTGTGGTGCGCGGTGAGCGAGGAGTTCCGCCGCCGGTTCGCCTCATGACCGCCGGGTGCCCCGCCGCAGCCCCGGGCAGCACCACACCAGCGTGGGACCCGGAAACCGAACTATCGTCTGGACACCTGTCCGAGGCGGTCGGTGCGGGCATACACTGACCCGTAAGGTGAACCGGCACCCCCGACGCGTAAAGGAGATTCCATGTCCCAGAAGGTTCGCGGCGTCATCGCCCGCAGTGTGGGCGCCCCGGTCGAGATCGTCGATATCGTCATCCCCGATCCGGGTCCGCACGACGTGGTGGTGCGGGTGCGGGCCTGCGGGGTGTGCCATACCGATCTGACCTACCGCGAGGGCGGCATCAACGACGAATTCCCCTTCCTGCTCGGCCACGAGGCGGCCGGCGTGGTGGAAACCGTCGGTGACGCCGTCACCCACGTCCAGCCCGGCGATCACGTGGTGCTGAACTGGCGCGCGGTGTGCGGCCAGTGCCGCGCCTGCAAGCGCGGCAAGCCGTGGTACTGCTTCGACACCCACAACGCGAGCAAGCCCATGACGCTGGCCGACGGCACCGAACTGACCCCGGCCCTCGGCATCGGCGCCTTCGCCGACAAGACCCTGGTGCACGAGGGGCAGTGCACCGTCATCGACCCGGAGACCGATCCCGCGGTGGCCGGGCTGCTCGGCTGCGGGGTGATGGCCGGGCTGGGGGCGGCGATCAACACCGGCGGCGTGAGCTACGGCGATTCGGTCGCGGTCATCGGCTGCGGCGGCGTCGGTGACGCGGCCATCGCGGGGGCGCGGCTGGCGGGCGCCACCACCATCATCGCGATCGACCGCGATCCGCGAAAGCTGGAGTGGGCCAAGGAACTCGGTGCCACGCACACCCTCGAGGCCGGGGACGACGTGGTCGAGCGGGTGCAGGAATTGACCGGCGGTTTCGGCGCCGACGTGGTGATCGACGCGGTCGGGCGGCCGGAAACCTGGAAGCAGGCCTTCTACGCGCGCGATCTGGCCGGCACGGTGGTGCTGGTCGGCGTGCCGACGCCGGACATGAAGCTGGAGATGCCGCTCATCGACTTCTTCTCACACGGCGGCTCGCTGAAATCCTCCTGGTACGGCGACTGCCTGCCGGAACGCGACTTCCCGATGCTGCTCGACCTCTACCGTCAGGGGCGGTTGCCGCTGGAGCGATTCGTCAGCGAGCGCGTGGCCCTCGACCAGGTCGAACAAGCCTTCACCACCATGCACCACGGCGACGTCCTGCGATCGGTGGTGACGCTGTGAGGATCGACCGCGTCGTCACCTCCGGAAAGTTCGAATTGGACGGCGGCAGTTGGGATGTCGACAACAACGTCTGGGTCGTCGGCGACGACCGTGAGGCCGTTGTCATCGACGCCGCCCACCGGGCCGAGCCGATCATCACGGCCGTCGGCGATCGCACGGTGCGCGCCATCATCTGCACCCACGCCCACAACGACCACATCAACGTGGCCACTGAACTGGCCGCGGCGCTGAAGGCCCCGATCCGGCTGCATCCGGCCGACGAGGTGCTGTGGAGTGCGCTCTACCCCGACACCCGCTATGAACCGCTGCACGATCGGGAGCGAATCCCGGTGGCGGACAGCGAGATCGAGGTCCTGCACACACCGGGCCACTCCCCCGGCGCGGTGAGCCTGTACCTCGCCTCGGAGAAGACGGTCTTCACCGGCGACACCCTCTTCCAGGGCGGTCCCGGCGCCACCGGCCGCTCGTTCTCGAGCTTCCCGACGATCATCGAATCCATCCGCACCCGACTGCTGCACCTGCCCGCGGACACCACGGTCCTGACGGGCCACGGCGACTCCACGACCATCGGCGCCGAGGCGCCCCACCTGCCGGAGTGGATCAAACGCGGACACTGATGATGAAGGCGCCACCCGGGGGCCTACGGGCACTTCAGTACCTGGCAGACCTGGATGAAGTGATCGCGACGGACGTCCCGGCCGTTCGAACCACCGTTGATGATCCGCGAAACCGGATCGATGCTCGCCGGGTCCCGGGGGTGGGCGTTGTCCGCCACGGCATTGAGGTTGTGGGTGGTCCAGTACCACGCGGCCGTGGCGAACGCGTACTGCGGATCGGCGACCAACTCCGGGTGGTTGACGAAGTCGACGCCCAGCGCCTGGCTGGCGAGTTCGTAATTGTGCCGGCCGGTGAGCTGGAGGGCACCGCGCCCCTTGTATCGGGGCCCGTCACCGGGCTGGGTGTTGCCGAGATCCGCGCGCCCGTCGTAGTCGCTGCCGTCGCTGTATTCGGTCAAGGTGGCGAAACCATCCGTTTCCTGACCGATCTGAGCGAGGAAAGCGGCAGCACGCTGCGGTGTGTCGTCGATACCCGCCGCCGCCATCGCATTGTTGATCTGCGGGAGCCAGGCGCTGACATGCGCCTGATCGGCACCGGGCAACGCCGCCGGTGCGGCGATGGGCTGGGGCGCCGGAGCGGGTGCCGGAGCGGGCGCCGCAGCGGGCGCTGGAGCTGCTCCGGCCGGTGCCGCCGGGACGACGGGGGTCGACAACGCGTGCAGCGCGACCGCGTCTGGTTTGGCCGACTCGCTGACGCCCGCGGCGGTGGTGATGGCCGCGACCGCGGCGGCGGCCGCTGCCACAGCACCGGCGGTACGAACGAGTGAGGTCACCGACGTGCGGCGCACGGATTTCGAAGACATGCGATCTGATTCCTTGTTCTTGACCGTTCGGCCGGGCTCGGGCATGCGGCGGGCAGCGCGCGACCCGAAGGGATCGCGACGCATTCGCCTCTGCACGAGGCGCTGTGGGGATGACTTGATATGGATCGGCCGAACTACCGCAGGCGCCGCGATGTGCCGCGCCTCGACATATGTCAGGCGTACGTCCTGCCGCGTTCGGTCCGCCGACGGATTTCACTCCGAAGGCGCGGCCGTGTCTGACGACGGTTTCAATTGGGAGACACGAATGCGCGATTCGCATTACATAACCGACTCGGGCGAGCCGGTTATATCTCAAGACGATAACGCTCATGCATCATGGGTGCAACGAACACACATTCGAATGCAGGGGAGGAGCACCGCACTTTCCCGCGGACGACCGGGAGATCCTCGCTAAACTGTGTGTTGGCACACAGTTGGGGATTCTGTATCGCGGATCACGTTCAGATCACGAGACCCGCGTCCCGAACCTCCCGAACGGAGCGCGGAGGTGGCGACAGTAGGCTTACTGCTCCACCTCATCTCCGGGAAAGAGACCATGTCGCAGTTCGAGAACGTCAGCCTGGCCACCAAGGCCAATGTGTACTTCGACGGCAAGTGCGTGAGCTACAGCCTCACGCTGCCCGACGGCACCAAGAAGTCGGTCGGCGTGATCCAGCCCGCGACCCTGACCTTCAACACCGGCGCCCCGGAGATCATGGAGCTGGTGGAGGGTGAGTGCGCCGTGACCCTGCCCGGCGAGACCGAGCCGACGACCTACCGCGGCGGCGAATCGTTCTCCGTACCCGGCGACAGCTCGTTCGACATCGAGGTCGGGCAGACGCTGCACTACGTGTGCCACTACGGCTGAACCACCGGTCGGACCTGGCTCGGATCGCCGGTTGGGTCGAGCGAGCCAATGACACGACCGAGGGCCGCACGAATGATCGTGCAGCCCTCGGTTGTCCCCTACCCTTTCCCCGGGTCTAGGAGTATTCGACCTGCCAGTGTTTGATGCCGTTGATCCAGCCCGAGCGCAGGCGCTGCGGGTCGGCGATCTGGTGCAGATCGGGCATGACGTCGGCGATGGCGTTGAACATCAGGTCGATTTCCAGGCGGGCCAGGTTGGCGCCGACGCAGAAGTGGGCGCCGGTGCCACCGAAGGCCAGATGCGGGTTGGGGTCGCGCAGCACGTCGAAGTCGAAGGGCTTGTCGAAGGCCGCCTCGTCGAAATTGGCCGAGCTGTAGAACAATCCGACCCGCTCGCCGGCCTTGATGAGCTGCCCGCCGAGTTCCACATCCTCGGTCGCGGTGCGCTGGAACGCGGTGACCGGAGTCGCCCAGCGCACGATTTCGTCGACCGCGGTGCGCGGGCGCTGCTGCCGGTACAGCTCCCACTGTTCCGGATGATCGACGAAAGCCTTCATCCCGTGCGTGATCGCATTGCGGGTGGTCTCGTTTCCGGCGACCGCCAGCAGAATCACGAAGAATCCGAATTCGTCCGAACCCAATGCCTCGCCGTCGATATCGGCGCTGACCAGTTGGCTGACGATATCGCCCGCCGGTTCCGTCCGGCGCGCCTCGGCCATATTCCACGCGTAGCCCAGAATTTCGGCCGAGGCGACCGCGGAATTGCCGTACTCCGGGTCGTCGTAATTGAGCATCTGATTCGACCAGTCGAACAGCTTGTGCCGATCGTCCTGGGGGACACCCAGTAGTTCGGCGATGGCCTGCAGCGGCAACTCACATGCCACCTGTTCGACGAAATCGCCGCCGCCGGATTCCTTGGCCGCGCGCACGATTCGCTCGGCCCGCTCGGTCAATGCCGCGCGCAGGCTCTCGACCGCGCGCGGGGTGAAGCCCTTCGAGATGATGCGGCGGATCTTGGTGTGCTTGGGCGGATCCATGTTCACCAGCAGCGCACTGGTGACCGACAACTGCTCCGGCGTCGCGAATCCGGGCAACCGGATGATGGATCCTTTCCTCTCCGAGGAGAAGACGTCCGAGCGGCGGGAGATCTCCTTGATGTCCTCGTGGCGGCTCACCACCCAGTAGCCGCCGTCCTCGAACGGGTAGGCCTGCTCCTCGCTCTGGGCGTTCCACCAGACCGGCGCGGTACGCCGCAATTCCGCGAATTCGGCGACCGGACTTCTCGCGGCCCACAGTTCCGGGTCGGTGAAATCGAATCCGGCCGGTATCGACGGAGCAGCCACAGTTCCTCCTCGTGTCCGCTGCACTGCGAATCATGGATTTTTTCGAAACGTGTTCTTCCTTGATTAGAACACGTTGCACTGCAGCGGAAAAGGGCTGCGGACGCGCGCATTCCGGAAAAACAGAAGTTATGACAAAACTATTTCGAGCATGCGAAATACAGCCCGATCGACGGGATTTCCCGATCGTCCGGCCGCGCATCGCCCAACGCTATTCGTCTGTGTCGCACTGTTCGGTCGGTGAAAACCCAAGTGGCACCCGGGAATTCAACGGCGGTGTTCGTTCATCCGCTCACCTCGGTTCTCCGGTCGCGATGCAAATGCGGCGCGGCCCGCCCCGCCGGCAGTGGCAGATCGAGATAGGTCCGCACACCCGGAGCGGCCGAGACGACATCGGGGATCGCATTTACACAGTTCAGCGCCGTGGCGACGATCGAAGGATTGCGCCGGGCCCCTTCGGCCGGGTCGTGGGCGTGCAGCCCGGACAGGGTCAGGACACACCCGGGGTCACCGCGCACCTCGACCTCGAACCGCTGCCCGTTCGGCCCGAAGCTCCACGCCGGGTCGAAGTCCCGCTCACCCATGAACCAGTTGACCGCCGCCGTGATCACCGGTTCGCCGTCGACCGTGCCCTCCCACCGGAAGTGCTGGGCCGCAACCTGTCCCGGCTCGATGATGCCGATCGGTGAGTCGATCGGCGCGGTGGCGACCGCGATGTCGTGAGTGGTGCGGATATCGGGATCCAGGTCGAAGCCCAGTTCGTCGGCGAGCATCCACACCGACTGGCTGTAGCCGCCGGCCAGCATCGCCGCGACGGTACTTTCCCTGGCCTTCTCCGGATCGGCGCCGAACATCATCCAGTGCCGCACCACATCCGGGGCGCCGTAGGTGCGGATATCGGAGAACTCCTCGGCACGGACCCCGGTCACCGAACCCGACAGCGCCGAGACCACCAGCGGCAGGCGTTCGGTGAGTCCGCCGGGATGAATTCCGGTGCCGTGCAATGTGACTGCGCCCTCGGCGCAGACCGCGTCGAATTTCTCGCGGTCGCGCTGCCGGGGATAGAACCAGCCCAGCGGAGTCACCACGTTCTTGCCCGAACGCAGGATCGCGCGCAGCACCGAGGTGTCGGCGAAGACCGGGCTGTAGACGACACAGTCGGCGTCGAGGGCCAGCAGCGCCTCGGCATCGGTGGTGGCCGTGACGCCGATCGGGTCGCGACCCACGAGTGTGCCGAGGTCGACGCCGTGCTTGTCGGGGCTGTGCACCCAGGCGCCGGCGAGTTCGAGCTCCGGATGATCGAGAATGCCCTCGATCGCCGCCCGCCCGACGCCGCCGGTCGCCCACTGAATCACCTTGATCGCGCCCATCACTGATCCCGCACGATCGACAGGGCCTGAGTCGGGCAGTAGCGCACCGCGTTCTCGACGTCGGCGCGATCGACCTCGTCCACCTCCGCGCGCACGATTTCGACCTTGCCGTGTTTGGGCACGTCGAAGTAGTCCGGCGCCTCGGCCTGACACATCGCGTGGCCCTGACACAGGTCCAGATCCACCTCGATACGCATCAGCCCTGCCCCTGCTTCGGTGAGTCCGGTTCCCGCAGCGGGGCTTCCGGCTGGACCTCGACCAGCACCAGATGCGCGCCGCGCGGTGTGTTGACCACCGCGGCGATCGCGGCGGCGAGGTCGGAGGCCCGCAGGAAGAAGGGGTGGCGGGCGAAGCCCCACTTCACCCAGTCGTCGAGCAGCGGTCCGACCTGATCGGGTGCGGCGTTCATTCCCATGCCGGTCTGGGTCGCGCCCGGCCGGACGATCGAGGCGCGAACGCCGGTGCCCTCCAACTCCATTCGCAGCTGCCGGGCCATCGCCTCGAGTCCGGTCTTGGCGGCGTTGTAGGCGCCGTTGCGGGGGCGGACCTGGTCGGCACAGTCGGAGCCGATGAAGACGAAATCGCCGCGGCGCCGGGAGATCATGCCGGGCAGGATGCGGTGGGCCAGCCGCTGCGCACCCACCAGATGGACGTCGACCTGTTTCAGGAAGGTCTGCGGGTCCATCTCGTAGGCCAACCCGAATTCGATGTCACCGGCGCCGGATACCGCGACCTCGATGGGGCCGAGCGCCTCCTCCGCGGCGGTGACGAAGGCGTCGACCGACGCGTCGGCGGTGACATCGAGCGAGCCCGCGAAGGCCGTGCCGCCGTTGGCGGTGATCTTGTCGGCGAGCTCACGGCATGTTTCCACTCGGCGCGCACCGAGCGCCACCGGGAATCCGGCCTCGGCCAGCGTGATCGCGGTCGCGGCGCCGATTCCCGACGACGCCCCCGCGATGAGGACCGGTCGCACATCCGGATGCGGATCGAAACGCGGCATATTACGAAACCTCCACGGTGACAGGGAGTTTCGCGAACCCCCGGACATTGGTCGAATGCACCCGCTCCATGGCGGACTCGTCGATCGAGTACTCCCGGACGCGGGAGGCGAACTCGCGCAACGCGACCACGGTCTCCAAGCGGGCAAGGTGCGCACCCAGGCAGAAGTGCACACCGCCGCCGAAACTGGCCAGCGCGCTCTTGTCGGTGCGTTCGATGTCGTAGCGATCCCCGTCGGTGAAGACCGCGTCGTCGCGGTTGGCGGAGCCGATGAGTAGCACCACCTTCGAACCGGCGGGGATCACCCCGTGTTCGAACGGCACGTCGACGACCGAGGAGCGCGCCACCATCTGGCTCGAATTGTCGTAGCGCAGCGTCTCTTCGACCCAGTCCGGCACCAGATCGCCGTCGGCTACCACCTTGGCGAACTGTTCGGGATTGCGGCCGGCCCAGTACAGCGCGTTGCCGAGCAGTTTGGTGGTGGTCTCGTTACCGGCCACGACCATCAGGAACATGAAGCCGATGATCTCGTCGTCGGTGAGTTTGTCGCCGTCGATCTCAGCGTCGAGCAGCGCCGAGGTCAGATCCTCGGTGCGGCTGCGGCGACGCTGGGCGACCATGTCGGAGTAGTAGACGACCAGATTCAGCGAGGCCTCGATGGCCGCCTCCGGCACGTCGAGCACGCCCTCCTCGCGGTGCACCACCAGATCGGCCATCCGGCGGATCTCCGCGCGATCGGGTTCCGGCACGCCCATCATGTCGGAGATGACGTCCATGGGCAGTTTGCCCGCGAAGTCCTCGATCCAGTCGAAACTGCCCTGCTCGAGCGCCGGTTCGAGGTGTTGCAGCGTCAGTTCCCGGATCCGGTCCCCCATGCCGGCGATCCGGCGCGGGGTGAAGCCCTTGTTGACCAGCTGGCGCATGCGCAGGTGACGCGGATCGTCCATGGCGAGGAACGACATGGTCTTGTGCGCGTGCGGGCCCCACGCGGCCGGATCCAGGGAGACGCCGTTGGCGCTGGACAGGCGGGCGGCGTCGCGGAACGCGGCGGTCACGTCGGCGTGGCGCGAGAGCGCCCAGAAGTCCAGGTCCGGGTTGTAGTACAGCGGCGCCTCCGTGCGCAGTCGCCGATAGACCGGATACGGATCCTCGTGGAATCCGTAATCGTAGGGATCGAATACGACCGGTCGCGCAGATGCCACAGTCATCACACCCACCTCTCGAAATATAACGCGTTCACATCGAGCCTCATCCGCACACCGCCAACCGAGACACAGGACTGGACATGTGTCTGGACGCTACCACCGTACCGTAATCCGGACAATGGGCGAGCGCCCTCGGCAGGGTGGGCGCACCGCCTCGGGCAGGCGAGCGCCGCCATCCTCCTCACGCCCCGTCGCCGAGGAGCGGCTGCAGTTCGGCCACCGACCACGGCGGAGTATCGGCATGGTCGCGATAACCGATCGACTCGAGTTTCGGCCGGGCGAAGCGACCGACGAAACCGCCTGCGGCAACGAAGATCTGACCCGTCGCGGTAGCGAGGCCGGAGGCGAGATAGACATACAGAGCAGCGGCGTAATGCGGCGGCGGCGCGTCCAGTGACGACTGCGCGGTGAACTCGTCGAGCAGGCCGCGCTCGCGCAACTCGGCGATCTTCGCCTCGTATTCCGGTCCGGTGGACAGCCGCGTCCTGGCCCCCGGACAGATCGCGTTCACCCGGATACCGTGCTCTTTCAGCTCCGCGGCCATGGCCAGCGTCAGGCTCGCGACCGCGCCTTTTCCGGCCGGATAGCCGGTGCCGCCATAGTCACCCAGATAGGCGAACGAGCCGGTGTTGACGATCGAACCCGCGCCGCGAGCCACCATCAGCGGCGCCACCGCGCGACAGGTGTTGAACACCGTGGTGAGGTGCGAATCCAGCTGGGCGCGCCAGTCCGCGGTCGAGATGTCGAGAATCGAGGAGTGCGCCGGTTCGGCGATTCCGGCACAGTTGACGAGAACATCGACGGCACCGAAACTTTCGACGCACCGGCTCACCAGCGCGTCCGCGATCGTTTCGTCCGCGGCCGAGCCCGCGACCGCGACGGCGCGACCGCCCGCCGCGCGAATCTCGTCCACCACCGCCTCCACCGCCGCCTCGGCCCGGGAATTGACCACCACGCCCGCGCCCTGACGCGCCAGTTCGACGGCGACGGCCCGGCCGATACCGCTACCGCCGCCCACCACGATCGCCGCCTTGCCGGCCACCGCCGCATCTCCGGTCATCGCCGGTACCGCCTCTCACGATTCGATCACTCTGCAACACGTTCTTGTATTCACAGCTCCGTCCAAACTATATTCCGTACAGGTGTCCAGACAGCCCTATCGGAGAGGCGAATGACGAAACTGCTCCCCCCTGGCGAGGGATCCCGGCTTCTGATCGACGGCAAACTGGTCGCCGGCGGCGCGGGGGTATTCGCGACGGTCAATCCGGCGACCGAGGAAGTTCTCGGCCAGGCCGCCAATGCCGACGCCGCCGATATGGACGCGGCCATCGCCGCCGCCCGCGCGGCCTTCGACACCACCGAATGGTCGCGCGATCACGCGTTCCGGGCCCGCTGCCTGCGGCAACTGCGCGACGCGCTGCGCGACAACATCGAGGAACTGCGCGAGATCACCATCGCCGAGGTGGGCGCCCCGCGCATGCTGACCAGCGGCCCGCAACTGGAGGGCCCGATCGGCGATCTGGGCTATTTCGCCGATCTGGCCGAAAGTTACGAGTGGGTCAGCGATCTCGGCGTCGCGAAGCCGATGGGAATTCCCACGGCGCGCACGCTGCGCCGGGAGGCGATCGGCGTGGTCGGCGCCATCACGCCGTGGAACTTCCCGCATCAGATCAACTTCGCCAAGCTCGGTCCGGCCCTGGCGGCCGGGTGCACGGTGGTGCTCAAACCGGCTCCCGACACCCCGTGGGTCGCCGCGCTGGTCGGCACGGTGATCGCCGAACAGACCGACATTCCGGCCGGCGTGATCAATATCGTCACCTCCGACGACCACCAGCTGGGCGCCCAGCTGGTCACCGATCCCCGGGTGGACATGATCTCGTTCACCGGGTCGACGCAGACGGGCCGGACCATCATGGCCGGCGCGGCGCAGAGCCTGAAGAAGGTGTTCCTCGAACTCGGCGGCAAGTCGGCCTTCATCGTCCTGGACGACACCGATGTGGCCGCCGCGGCGAGCTACGCGGGCTTCACCGTCTGCGTCCACGCCGGCCAGGGCTGCGCGCTCACCACCCGCCTGCTCGTCCCGCGCGAGCAGTACGACACCGCGGTCGCGGCGGCGGCGAAGTCGATGCGCGGCATCGTCCCGGGTGATCCGAACGAGCCGGGTACCGTCTGCGGACCCGTCATCTCGGCGCGGCAGCGCGACCGCGTGCGGCGCTACATCGATATCGCTCGCGCCGAGGGCGGCACGATCGTCACCGGCGGGGGCAGTCCCGATCGCGAGCGCGGGTACTTCATCGAACCCACCCTGATCAGCGGCGTGTCCAACACCTCGACCGTGGCCCAGGAGGAGATCTTCGGCCCCGTGCTCGTGGTGATCCCGCACGACGGCGACGACGACGCCATCCGGCTGGCCAACGAATCGCCCTACGGGCTCTCGGGCGAGGTGTGGGGCACCGACCGGGCGCGAATCGACCACGTGGTCAACGGTGTTCGGACCGGAACGCTCGGCGTCAACGGCGGCATCTGGTACAGCGCCGACGCCCCGTTCGGCGGCTACAAGCAGTCCGGCATCGGCCGCGAACTCGGTGTCGCCGGATTCGAGGAGTACCTCGAGACCAAGCTGATCGCCACCGCGCAGAAATAGACAGCACGCGACCTCGTCGCGAATCATCGACAGGAGAAGACAACTCATGGCTCGTTTCACCGATCGCGTCGCGATCGTCACCGGCGCGGCGCAGGGCATCGGCGCCGAATACGCGAAGGCACTGGCCGGCGAGGGCGCCACCGTCGTCGTCGCGGATCTCAACGCGGACAAGGGAAAACAGGTCGCCGAGGAGATCGGCAGCGGCGGCGGCACCGCGGTCTTCCATCCCGTCGACGTCTCCGATCCGGAATCGGTCACCGCCCTGGCCGACTACACGCAGAACGAATTCGGCGCGATCAACCACCTGGTCAACAACGCCGCCATCTACGGCGGGATGAAGCTGGACCTGCTGCTGACGGTGCCGTGGGACTACTACAAGAAGTTCATGAGCGTGAACCTCGACGGCGCGCTGAACATGACCCGCGCGGTGTGGCAGCACATGTCGAAGGGCGGCGGCGGGTCCATCGTGAACCAGTCCTCCACCGCCGCATGGGTGTATTCGAACTTCTACGGTCTCGCCAAGGCCGGAGTCAACAGCCTCACCCAGCAGCTGGCGGTCGAACTCGGCGGATCCAACATCCGGATCAACGCCATCGCGCCGGGACCGATCAACACCGAGGCGACGCAGACCGTCACCCCCGGCTCGATCGTGAACGACATGGTGAATCGCCTGCCGCTCAAGCGGATCGGCACCCCGCAGGATCTGGTGGGTGCGTGCCTGTATCTGCTGTCCGACGACGCGGCGTGGGTCACCGGGCACATCCTCAACGTCGATGGCGGGCAGATCATCCGGTAGCGAGCGCGAGCGACGCCCGTCCCGCTACGGGGCGGGCGTGTGTGCAGCAGCGGTTCGGGTGATGAAACGGGCTCGGCCGCAGCGCCTTCCGCGCTCAGAGGCCGGCGCCGTCGCGCCGGACGGTGACCGGTTCGGCCAGGCGATTCTCATCGCAGAGCCGTTGCAAGGTCTCCAAGGTTTCGTCGAGCCCCGGTCCCAGCCGACGGCCGGGTGTGAACGTCGCCGGTAGGTGGCGCATGCCCTGGATCACGCCGATCGTGTCGTAATGCACCGCGCCGCCGGGATCACACCGGAAATCCGGCAGCCGATCGAGCACCGCGACCAGCATGCGCTTGAATACCGTGCGCGCCACATTGGATCCGATACAGCGGTGCACACCCAGGCCGAAGCTGAAATGCCGGTTACCTTTCCGATCCAGATCGAGAGTGTCGGGATCCGGGAACGATTCCGGATCGCGATTGGCCATCGCCCACGACAGCCACAGCCGCTCCCCCTCCACGAGCCGGATGCCCGCGTATTCGCAATCCGCGGCGATGGTACGGCCGTCGCCTGGTGCGGGAGTGAAGTAGCGGAGAAACTCCTCGGTCGCCGAGTTCAACAGCAACTCGCGTTCGGTGCTCAGGGTCGCCCGCTGATCCGGATGCTCCGAGAGCCATTCCAGCGCATGGGCGGTCAGCGCGGTGGTGGTGTCGAAGCCGCCACCGATCAGCAGGCCCAGCATGCCCAGCAGTTCGATATCCGGCGGCGCGGTCCCGTCGATCTCGAGCCGCGTCAGCGCCTCGATGATTCCCGGACGCGGATTCTCCCGCACTTGTGTGAGGTTGATCAGCAGATCCAGCCCCATCGCCTCGTGCTGTCGCCGAACCCGTTCGATATCGGGGGAATTGGGCGGGGTGTAGACCGAGGCGTGCGCGGGTTCGCAGTACAGCTGCCATTTACGCAGCGGTATGCCCAGCATCGCCAGGGTGAGGACGGCGGGCACGATATTGGCCAGATCGTCGACGAAATCGATCCGTCCGCTCTCGATCCGATCGTCGAGGCTCGCCCGGACCACCTCGTCGACGAACGGCACCCAGCGCTGCACCGCGGCCGGCGACAGATACGGATTGAGCGCCTGGCGCCACAGCCGCTGTTCGGGCGGATCCATTTCGAGGATGCCGTTGCGGATGGCGTTCCCGGTCTCGGGGAACGGAATGGTGATGCCGCGATAGCCACGGCGCTCCCCGTTCGGATCGTGGTCGCTCGACACGTTTTCCGACCGCGCGAGGCTGAACACCTCCCGGCTGCCGGCCGCCACCCAGTGCCCGCCGTAGGTCGGCGACCAGGCCAGCGGGCACTGCCGGTGCATGTCGGTGGTGATCGCGTCGAAGTTGTCGCGGTACTGCGGCGCATGGCGATCGAAGTCGTAGCGCGGCTGTCTGTGGTCGTCGGCGTGCACGGTCACGATGCTGTCCTCTCGGGCGTCCCCGGTCTCAGGCTCCGACTTCTCAGAATAATGGCGACGGCAACATTGCTCTCTAAATTCGAGAATGCTATTTCGGGCAATCTCGACGTCATGGGTATGCGCTACAGTGGCTCGCCGATACGATTCACAGCAGGGACGGGGGCACGGTCGATGTCGATACCGACCACGACACAGCGCATTTCGACGAGCCGGGCGCGGTAGGCGATGGCCACCGACGATCGCCCGGATTCCCCGCAGCAGCCGCCGTCCGGTGAGCCGGGCCCGCCCCCGGCGCCGCCGACCCGGGCCTACCCCGGTGGCGTGCCGGATCCCGGCGCGCAGCACGGCGGCCCCGTGCCACAGCAACCGGCTCCGCCCACCCAGGCCTATCCGGGACAGCCCGCCCCGCCGACCCAGGCCTACCCCGGGCAGCAGGCGCCGCCGACCCAGGCGTATCCCGGCGGGCAACCGGGCCCGCCGCCCGGGTCCGAGGAGCCCACCGTCCATGCGGGACAGGGATATCCCGCCGGAGTGCCGTATCCGGGCGATCCGAATCAGCCCCCGATGTACGGGCAGGCATATCCGCCGGGCGGCTATCCCGAAGGCGGATATCCGGGCGCGCAACCGTATGCGCAGCCGTATCCGGACCCGCAGTACGGAGCCCAGCCCTACCCGTATCCTGGTGCGCCGCAGCAGAATTCGGGTGGCGGAAAGGTGCTGGCGATCGTCGCGGCAGTGGTCGCGGCGGTCCTCGTGCTGGGCGCGGTCGTCGCGGTGATCGTGGTGCACAACCACAACAAGAACAGCGATACCGACGCTGCCGCCCAGCAGTCGACGACCACCCGCCCCTCGCCGACGTATTCGACCTCGACCGCACCCACGACCCGCGAGACCACCCGCAACGCTCCCCCGCCACCCCCGGCCACCCCGGCCGATGTCTGGATCGCCGCGGGCTACGACGTCGACACCGGCAAGGTGACCTGGGCGCGCAGCACGGTCAGCTCCGACGATGCCACCAACCAGGTCCAAACCCGTTGCCCCGGTTGCGCACAGCCGGCGGCGTGGGCGCGCAACGCGTGCGTCGCGGTGGTCGTCGGCCAGAACAACGGCTGGGCCTCCACCTGGGGAACCACCGCGGAAGAGGCCGAATCCAAGGCCGTCAGCAGCGCCCAGGACAACTACGGGGTATCGGGACCGTTCAACAAATGGTCCAAGTGCGCGACGGAGTAGGGGCGGCGCACTTCTCTTCCCAGCAACGGGAGTAGAGCCTTCCGACGCCACGCTTATGCTTCCGGCAGTGATGTCGGCGGGCACCACCGGGTCGGTGTCGGCGGCGCACACGAAACATGTGTGGCCGAGGATCGACGATCCCCGTCCCGCTCCGGGAAGTCCGGTAACCGACGCGTGTCGACTTTGCCTGGTTGAGAGCGAGGCCCCGATGAGCTCCGATGGCACCAGCCGACTGGGTGATCTGCACGAGCTCCCGGACTGTGCGCCGGCGGGCTTGAAAGGGCTCTTCGACGCCGCGGAAGGGGTCATCCAGGAACAGGTCCGGCTGCTCGGTTCGGGCACGCCGTCGAAGGCTCCCGACCTGCGGGTGCTCCTGCGCGGTAAGGGAATCGCCGACCCCGAGGACGAGTCGGCGATGATCGACAAGTACAGCGATCGCAAGAGCCAGATGCTCGAGGCGACGTCCAGCATCCACCGCAAGGACGCAGGCATCGTGGTGCACACGGCGGGCATCGGCGATGCCGTGACCGAGGCCTACGGGGCCGTCGATACCGCGGTGGGAGAGCTCAACACGAAGATCGACGCCTCCTTCAAATCCGTGCGGACGGTGAAGGACGAGGACGGCACCTCCCACCAGGAACTACCCAGGGAGATCATCGACGGCTTGTTCAAAGGCGTGTGGGAGTGCGTCGGTACGACCTACGACAAAGTGCACGGCGTCTCGGACAAGGCCGCGGCCGCGGCGCTGAAGATCAAGGGTGACGCCCCGCCCTCATCCACGGGGAATCCGGTACCGGCCGTGGCGCCCAGTTCAGGTCCCTCCGCGGGAGCCACACCATCGGCGTACAACGGGAGCACCCCCTGGAGCGGCCAGTCAGGTTCCATGGGCACCGCGATCATTCCGACCACGGAGAAGCCCACCGCGATGGCGATGATGAAGTACCTCATCGACACCTACCACTTCACGCCGGCGCAGGCGGCCGGCATCGTCGCCAACGCGAAGTTCGAGTCGGGATTCGACGTGTCCGCCACCGGCGACAACGGATCAGCAAAGGGCCTGTTCCAGTGGCGTTTCGACCGACTGTCCGGCCTCCAGGCCTTCGCGAAACGGCCCGGTGAGAACATCGGCGACTGGCATACCCATCTCGATTACATGGTTCAGGAACTGCGCGGTGGCAATTATCAGCAGGCGAACAATGCCGTCACCGCCAACCCCGACGACGCCCGGACAGTGGCCGAGTCCTTCGACAGGTACTACGAGAAGAGCAAGGGCCTCTCGACCAACGACCGGCGCGATTACGCGGCGGGGCTGCTCGCGGAGTACAACAAGTCGGCGCTGGCCGTCTGAGACCGGCGGCCGGCGTGTGGCCGAAGCCTGATCAGGGCACGATGACGGCGCGGCCGCGCAGGGTGCCCGCCGCGAGCCGACGATACGCCTCGGGCGCGTCGTCGAGTGTGAACCGTTCGACGGCGATGTCGAGGACACCCTCGTGCGCCAGATCGATCAATTCGATCAGCTCACTGCGCGCACCCCAATACGGGGCGGTGGCCGTCGCCTCGTACGGGCTGACGCCGAAACCGATGCGCGCCGCGGACTTTCCGTCGCCGATACCGACGATGGTCACATCGGAATCCACGCCGGCGACGGCCATCGCGATATCGATGGTCGGCTGATATCCGACGAAATCGAGCACCAGGCTCGCTCCCGCCGCGCCGGTGATCTTGCGGACGTTGTCGGCGGCCTGGGCATTCGACAGCACCGCCTCGTGGGCGCCGACCGATTTCGCGAATTCCAGTTTCTCGTCGCTGACGTCCAGCGCGACGACGCGTGCCGGGGACAGGTGGCGCAGCAATTGGATTGCCACATGGCCCAGTCCGCCGCTGCCGATGACGACGGCCCAGGACCCGGGACGCAACTTCGACAGCGACCGCTTGATCGCGTGATACGGGGTGAGACCGGCATCGGTGAGCGGAACGGTCGCCACCGGATCCAGATCCCCGATCGGAACGAGATGGCGGGACGAATCGACGATCAGGTAGTCGGCGATGGCTCCCGGCGCCCCCAGGCCGGGCGGGTAGATGCCCAGTTCGGCCGCGCGGGAACAGTAGTTCTCCAGACCCTGCGCGCAGAACCAGCAGGTGCCGCAGCCCCACGGTCCGTACACCACCACGCTGGTGCCCAGATCCAGGCCGCGCACACCGTCGCCCAGCGCGGCCACCGTCCCGGCGCCCTCGTGTCCGAGCGTCAGCGGCAGCGGATAGGTGAAGGCTTCCGCGGGCAGCGACATCACGAAATCGTCGGAATGGCAGACCCCGGCCGCGGTGACCTTCAGCAGCACCTCACCCGGCCCGGGCTCGGGAGTGGGAATCTCGCGGACTTCCGGTTCGGCACCGACGGTGACGTACTGCAGAGCCTTCATAGCGCTTTTCCTCTCGGTCGAGCAGCTGGGGTCGCGATCGTTCACACCGGCCTGGCAACTCCCAGGCTAGTGCGGACCCCCACTGCTCCCTGCGTTCGGCGCGCTACTGCTTGGAGTAGTCGGTGCTCAACCACCGCTCGGGGCGCATGCGAATCACCACCGAATCCGGACCGAGGTTCTGCTCGGCGAATTCCGCGCCTTCCTCCGGTCCCAGATAGCGCACCGCGATCGCGCGGGCGACCTCGGGCGACGCCGCATCGATCGAGGTGACCGAGCCCTCCGCGGTGACGTACCGGTACGGCGGCTGTTCCACCTGCGCGGTGATCGAGAACCGCCCAGCCGCCCGGATGAGCTTCTCCTTCACCGTCCCGGCGTCGGTCCACACCACTACGTCGCCGCCCGGCTCGTAGCCGTACCAGATCGGCACCGCCAGCGGCGCCCGATCGGGCCGCTCCACGGCGATCACCCCCACGTGCAGTTCGGCGAGGAACTTCTCCCGTTCGGTACGCGTCATGGTCGGCATCGATGGTCCTTTCGCGAGTCGGGTCTTCGTTCGCGACAACCCGGGGCGACGGGTGTCCTATTCCGAATCCCGGATGTGCAAGGCGGTGGACGGCGTGGGACGGACCGTCGCGGTCGGCGCGGCGTCCGGATGACGCAGCAGGCGGCGGCGCTCGTGAGACAATCACGCTGTTTCGTCTCGATACGAGACACCACAGGCCGAAGGGATCATATCCGGCGATGCGAACCACCGACGTCGATCGGCTGGCGGGAGGGGCCCCGCTGTTCGTCGGCCTCACCACCGTCGACCTCTCCTACGCCGTCGACGCCTATCCGGCCGAGGACACCAAAACCCTTGCGCGCGAACAGTTTCTGGGCGCCGGTGGACCGGCCGCCAATGCCGCGGTGACCTGCGCGATACTGACCGGCGGCGCCCGGCTGCTCACCGCCGTCGGGCAGCATCCGCTCACCGCGCTGATCCGCGACGATCTGCGCTCGCACGGCGTCGAACTCGTCGACACCACGGCGCGGCGTACCGACCCGCCGCCGATCTCGTCCATCGTCGTCGCGGCCGGTGCCGGGACGAGAACCGTTGTCTCGCTGGATGGTTCGGGTATCGAGGCGTCGTTCGACGACGAGTTCGCGACCCTCGTCCGGCAGGCACCGGTCGTGCTCGTCGACGGGCATCACATCGGACTGGCCCTCGGCATCGCGCGGGTGGCGCGCGACGCGGGAATTCCGGTGGTACTCGACGGGGGGCGCTGGAAGGCGGAACATGCGCAGTTGCTGCCGCTGGTCGACATCGCCATCTGCTCGGCCTCGTTCGCGCCACCGGGCTCCCAGGACGTGTTCGACCACCTGCACCGGACCGGGGTCCAGGCGGTCGCCGTCACGCGCGGGCAGCAACCGATCATCTACTCCGCCAACGGTGTCCGGGGCGAGATCGCGGTGGCTGACGTCGACGGCGCGGATACGCTCGGCGCCGGGGACGTCCTGCACGGCGCGTTCTGCGCGTACCACTCGCGCGGCCACGACTTCGTCGACGCGCTCACCCGAGCCGCCGCGGTCGCCACCCTGTCGTGCCGGTTCTTCGGCACTCGCGCATGGGGCGACCGGCTCGGCGAGTTGGCCGAATGAGGTGACCGGCTGCGGTGCGCGCTGGACACGCTCATCGAGTCGCACGAACGAATCAGCCGGTCAGACGCACGCCGGACAGGCTCACCGAACCGGACGGATACGGTAGCCGCCGGGGACCGCGCGCAGCACGAGATCGGCTCGGTCCGCGGTCCGCGCGATGAGACGGGCATTCGGCAGGTCGCTGCCGGCGACCATGGCCAGTGCGCGATCCGGTGATTTACCGCCGCGCCGATGCCGGCGCAGCAGGCGCCGCTCGATGACCGATTCCTCGGCATCGAGGTACCAGACCTCGTCGAGATACTCCCGCACCTGCTGCCATCCCGGCCGATCCAGGAGAAGGTAGTTTCCTTCCACGATCGCGACCCGTTCGCCGGCGAAGGTCACCGCATCGGGGATCGGGTCGTGGCGGGCCCGGTCGTAGACCGGCCACGGCACCGGCACGCCGATCGCGCTGTCGCGCAGCCTCCGAAGCCGCGCGACGAACGACGCCACATCGAAGGTGTCGGGCTGCCCTTTGCGGCCGAGCGCGCCGGAGTCGCGCAGCTCTGCCGAGCTCCGATGAAATCCGTCCATCCCCGCCACCTCGGCGGGTACTCCGAGGCCGCGCACCCCATCGGCCAAACCCTGTGCCAGCGTGGACTTTCCGGCTCCCGGCGGTCCGGTGACCCCGACCAGGTACCGGCGCCCGCCCGCGTCCTCCGCGGCCCGCACGATCCGCGCCGCCAGCTCACCCGTCCCCGTCATCTCGGCCCTCACCGGGCACCTCCTTCACCGCGCGGCCGATCTCGCTTCCCCGCTCTCACTCGACCAGGATCACGATCAACCGCCTGGGCCCGTGCACACCCTGCACACGGGTCATCTCGATATCCACGGTGGCCGACGGACCGCTGATCCAGGTGGTCGGCCGGCGCGGGTCGAGACGCGGAACGACCTCCGGCAGTGCGGTTTTCACCTGATCGGCGTGGACCACGCACACGTGACAGTCCGGGACGAGGGTGGGCGCGCGGCGGCCCTGTCCGGCGTCGCCGTCGAGGACGATCGTGCCCGATTGCGCGATCGCGGCGGCGCAGGTGGTCACCACCGCGTCGACCTCGTCCAGTTCGAGCGTCGTCAGCGGCGGATCGTCGGTCACGACGCGGTGCTCGGAGCGGTCCGCCCACAGGGCCGTCCAGATGTCCGGCAGTCCGGGCGGCGTCAGCACCACCCGCGCCGACGCGTTCCGCAGTTCCCGGTCCACGGCCGCGGCGACCCCCGCCAGGGTGGTCCGATGCACCTGTGCGCCATAGCGTTCCAGTCGTTGTTCGAACAGCTCCAGAATCGCGGCGCGATCGTCGGGGTCCACTCCCGGCGCGGTCCGCAGATAGTCGCGCGGCACGGTGACCGCGTCCGCCGGTTCGCCGATGGCCTCGCGGACGCGTCGCAGAATCGTCTCGCGCGCACTCACGAGCGGCCCCCGTCGGTGCGTGCCCACCAGCGGCGAAACGATTCGGCGGGGATGTCGGGTACCCGCCGGCTGTCGGTCCACCCGCCCAGCGGGCCGGGCAGATGCCGCTTCGGGACCGCCACGCCGATGCGCGCCGCCGAGCGCACGGCCGCGCCCCACAGCGCCGGATGGCTCATGAATCCCGCCATCGCGTCGAAGGCCGCCCGCTCGACCCGATGCTTCACCGCCGCCTCACCCTCGGCGACCTGGTGGCGCAGGGCCAGCAGATTCCCGGTGATATCGATGCGGACCGGGCAGACGTCGTCGCAGGCCCCGCACAGCGCCGACGCGTACGGCAGCGAGGCGGTCTGCGGATCGTCGGCGCCCTTCAGCAACGGGTTGAGGATGGCGCCGATCGGCCCCGGATACACCGAACCGTAGGCCTGTCCCCCGGTGCGTTCGTAGACCGGGCAGATATTCATACACGCGCCACAGCGGATGCAGCGCAACGCTTCCCGCCCGAGTTCGTCGCGCAGCGCGCGGGTTCGGCCGTTGTCCACCAGAACCAGGTGAAAGGCCGACGGACCGTCCTGGGCGGTGACGCCGGTCCAGGTCGACACATACGGCGACATCCGCTCCCCGGTCGCGCTGCGGGCCAGCAACTCCAGATAGATCTCCAGATCGCGCCAGCTCGGAATCACCTTCTCGATGCCGGCCACCGTGATCAGCGTCTCCGGCAGGGTCAGGCACATCCGCCCATTGCCCTCCGACTCCACCATCACCACCGTTCCGCTCTCGGCGACAAGGAAATTCGCGCCGGTGATGCCGACCTTCGCGCGCAGGAACTTCTCCCGCAGATGCAGCCGGGACGCATCGGCGAGTGCCCGCGGATCGTCGGTCAGATCATCCGGCGCGGGACGGCCGTGCTTGCCCATCTCGCGGCGGAAGATGTCGCGAATCTGGCTGCGGTTCAGATGCATCGACGGCACCACGATATGGGAGGGCAGATCGTCGCCCAGTTGCAGGATGATCTCGGCGAGATCGGTTTCGCGAGTGTCGATTCCCGCCGCCGCCAGCGCCTCGTCCAGGCCGATCTCCTCCGACAGCATGGATTTGGCCTTGACGATCTCCTTCTCGCCGGTCGCCCGGACCAATGCGGTGACGACGGCGTTGGCCTCGGCGGCATCGGTCGCCCAATGCACCACTCCCCCGGCACCTTCCACCGCATCGGCCAGTCGCTCCAGATAGATGTCGAGACGGCGCAGCACATCGTCCTTGACCGCGGCCGCGGAGGTGCGCAGTTCCTGCCAGTCCGGTCGTTCGGCCACCAGGGCGTCGCGCTTGGCGCGGATGGTGTGGGTGGCACGGTGCACGTTGGCGCGCAGTTGGTCGTCCGCGGTCGCGGTCCGCGCGGCCTGCGGGAACGGCGGCCACCCCACGAAACTCGTACTCACGAGCGGGCTCCCGCGACCACCGGCAGCCCGGGCATCGGCCCGTCGGCCTTCGTGCGCGCCAGGATTTCCACCAGATGCAGATCGCGCACCGGGGTCGCGTCGGCGGCGAGGCGCCCGCCGATGTTCATCAGGCACGAATTGTCCACGGCGGTCACCACACTCGCGCCCGTCTCGCGTACGTGCGCGGCTTTGTCGGCGTTCATCGCGCCGGAGGCGGCGGCATTCTTCACCGAGAAGGTGCCGCCGAATCCACAGCATTCGTCGGCCGCGGGCAGATCGACCAGATCCAGTCCGGCCACCGCGCGCAACAAGCGATACGGGCGGTCGCCGATGCGCTGCACGCGCAGCGAATGGCAGGTCGGATGGTAGGTCACCCGATGCGGGAAATAGGAGCCCACATCGACGACACCCAGGTCGTCGGTGAGGAATTCGGTCAACTCCCGGATTCTGGGGAGCAGCGCCTCGGCATCGCGGGCCAGCGCGGCGTCGCCGACCTGCTCGGCCACCACCCGGTAGAACTCGCCGGGCGCCGCGCCGCACGAGGCCGACGGCACCACGATCCGGTCGTAGTCACCGAACACCGAGACGAAATGCCGGGCCATCTTCGCGGTGTCGGCCCGATAACCGGTGTTGGCATGCATTTGGCCGCAACAACTCTGGGCCATCGGGAAGTCGACCTCGACGCCGAGCCGGCGCAGCAACGCCACCGCCGCCCGGCCGGTTCCCGGATACATGACGTCGTTGACGCAGGTGATGAACAATGCCGTACGCGCCGACATGCGGCCCCTCTCGTCACCGATGCCGCGGGCCGGGCACTGTTGTGGAGCGGCACCTCGATACGGATACTGGCGGACGATCCCGGCCAGAATACGCCGCACGCACCGCGGCGAGGCGGATCTGCGGGCCGTGTGGGCCCAACGGATCCGCCTCGCCGGCGGCATTCGTCAACTCACCGCGTCCGCCCCGGTGAGCGGCGGCGGTCCGGACTCGAGTTCGGCCACTTCGGCGTCGGTGAGCAGCCGAGACCGGATCAGGAACCGCACCCCCTCGGGGGCTTCGAGCGAGAATCCGCTCCCCCGCCCGGGCACCACGTCGACGGTCAGATAGGTGTGCTTCCAGTACTCGTACTGATCGGCGCTCATCCAGAACGGGGTATCGGCGCCGACCCGGCCGAGCAGCACATCCGAGGCGCCCACCCGGAATTCCCCGCGCGGGAAGCACATCGGCGCGCTGCCGTCACAACACCCGCCGGACTGATGGAACATCACCGGCCCGTGCTGACGAATCAGATTGTCCAGCAACGTCTGCGCGGCCTCGGTCAGGTCGACGCGGGTACCCATCAGAAGAAGCCGAGTTTGTTCGGCGAGTAACTCACCAGCAGGTTCTTGATCTGCTGGTAGTGATCGAGCATCATGCGGTGGTTCTCGCGGCCGATACCGGACTTCTTGTAGCCGCCGAAGGCCGCATGCGCCGGGTAGGCGTGGTAGCAGTTGGTCCACACCCGGCCGGCCTTGATGCCGCGGCCCAGGCGGTAGGCGGTGTTGCCGTCGCGGCTCCACACGCCCGCGCCGAGCCCGTAGAGGGTGTCGTTGGCGATCGCGAGCGCCTCCTCGGTCGAATCGAAGGTGGTCACCGCGACGACCGGGCCGAAGATCTCCTCCTGGAACACCCGCATGTCATTGGTGCCCTTGAGCACCGTCGGCTCGACGTAGAAGCCGTTCGGCAAGCCGTCGACCTTGCGCTGGCTGCCGCCGGTGAGCACCTCGGCGCCCTCTTTGCGGCCGATGTCGATGTAGGACAGGATCTTTTCGTACTGGTCGTTGCTGGCCTGCGCGCCGATCATGGTCTCGCTGTCGAGCGGATTGCCGCTGACGATCGCCTTGGTCCGCTCCAGGCAGCGCGCCATGAACTCGTCGTAGATGGAGGAGTGGATCAGCGCGCGCGACGGGCAGGTGCACACCTCCCCCTGGTTCAGCGCGAACATCACGAAGCCCTCGACCGCCTTGTCCAGGAACGCGTCGTCGGCGGCCATCACATCGGGCAGGAAGATGTTGGGGCTCTTGCCGCCCAGCTCGAGGGTGACCGGGATGATGTTCTCGCTGGCGTACTGCATGATCAGCCGCCCGGTGGTCGTCTCACCGGTGAACGCCACCTTCGCCACCCGCGGGCTCGACGCCAGCGGCTTACCGGTCTCGACGCCGAAACCGTTGACCACGTTGAGAACTCCCGGCGGAAGCAGATCGGCGATCAGCTCGACCACCTTCATGATGGAGGCCGGGGTCTGCTCGGCGGGCTTGAGCACCACCGCGTTTCCCGCGGCCAGCGCCGGCGCCAGCTTCCAGGTCGCCATCAGGATCGGGAAGTTCCACGGGATGATCTGACCGACCACACCCAGCGGCTCGTGGAAGTGGTAGGCGATGGTGTCGGCATCGATCTCGCTGACGCCGCCCTCCTGGGCGCGGATGGCGCCGGCGAAGTAGCGGAAGTGGTCCACGGCCAGCGGCAGGTCGGCGGCCAGGGTTTCGCGCACCGGCTTGCCGTTGTCCCAGGTTTCGGCCACGGCCAGCTGGTCGAGATTCGCCTCGATCCGGTCGGCGATCTTGTTCAGGATGTTGGCGCGGTCGGCGGCCGAGGTCGCACCCCACGCGTCGGCGGCGCCGTGCGCGGCATCCAACGCCGATTCCACGTCGGCGGCCGAGGATCGGGCCACCTCGCAAAAGGTTTCCCCGTCGACCGGGGACGGATTCTCGAAGTATCTGCCCTCGACCGGTGCCGTCCATTCGCCACCGATGAAGTTGTCGTAGCGGTCGGCGTAGGAGACGATGCTGCCTTCGGCGCCGGGCTTGGCGTAGATCATGACGGGTGCTCCTCGATGAGTCACGAAGGGTCGCATCACGACAGGGCTCGCCGTGATGTGGACCACTATGAGCCGCGAGGGTTGGCACAAGGTTGAATGCGGCGGGCGCGTCGCGATCAGCTTCGCAGCGCCGGTCAGCTCGCAGTGTCCGATCAGCTCCGCAGTGACCGATCAGCTCCGCAGTGCGCTGTGCAGACGCGCGGCGGCCACCGCGCGGCGCGCGTCGCGGGCGGGTAGCAGCCGCAGCGCGTGTTCGTGGATCGCGATGTCACCGGGCGCTTTCGCGCCGTAGTCCAGGGCGTATTCGGCCTCGCCGGCCGACAGGACCGCGGTGCGGATGCCCACCTCGAGGTGTTCGCGCCATTCGACGATGCCCGGTGTCTGCGATCCCGGCAGCAGCGGGCCGCGATACAGCCGCACGGCAGTGGCGGTGTCTCCGGCGGCCAGGGCGGCGAGCATTTCGGTCGCATCGCAGGAGACCGGTGTGGTCAGCCGATAGACCCGATTACTGATATCGCCGCCGGTGGCGCGGCGCAGATGCGAGACGTCGGCCTTGAGCGTGCTGGAACCGGTGGGCCGGTCGCCGTAGACGGCCAGCTGCAACCGTTCCGGCGTGTAGCCGTCGGGTTCGAGGGCCAGCAAAGTGAGGATTTCGAGCAACCGCCGGCGCAGTCGCAGCGGCCGCCCACCCCTGGTGAGTGCGGCGGCGCCGAGACATTCCAATCGCACCCCGGCGGCCGTATTCGCCACGCCGCCTTGTAGTTTCGCTTCCACGGCCGCGGTCAGCGACAACACCGTCGACATGGCCAGCGGATGCGAGCGATCCCAGGTGGTGGACAGATCCAGCACGCCGAGTTGCCGGCCGTCGGCCGCGCGGATCGGCGCGCAGTAGCAGACCCAGCCGTGCAGCGCCTCGACCAGATGTTCGGCGGAGAACACACTGCTGGGGCGGCCGGTGTGCAATGCCAGCGACAGCGCGTTGGTGCCCATGTGGTTCTCGTCCCAGCGACCGCCGGGGGTGAAGCCGACCCGCTCGGCACGCCGTCGCATCACCTGACCACCGTCGGACCACAGAATGGTTCCCGCTTCGTCGGTGACGGCGGCGACGAATCCGGCGTCGTGGGTGATGCTGTGCAGCTGATCGGAGAGTTCGGCGATGGGAGCGCGCAGTGGCGAATCGGCCCATTTCGACGCGACGTCCCCGGCTACCGCGGGCGCGCAGTCGGTGGCGGGGTCGACGAACGCTCGGGATCGCACCCAGGACTGTGCCACATCGGACCGGGGCTGCGCCGCATCGGTTTCGGGCGCCTCGCGCTCCGGCACCCAGCGCGCCCATTGCCGTTCCAGTGCCGCACGTCGCCGCAGCAGAGCACTGTCCTGTCCTGATCGCATCCGCATCTCACCCGTCGCCGCTCGGTCCGCACCGTGCGTTCCGGCGGTGCCTGGGGCCGGGCCGCACATCGTCGGCTCGGCCCCCATTGTCCAGCAGGCCGGCTCGCCGCGGGAGCGAAACCGGCCGGTGCGCACCGTCGAACTCGGCTCAGATGGGCGTCAATTCGAACAGCCGGAACCGGCGCGTGCCCGCCAGACGCTGTTCCATGGTGTATCCGGGCCAATAGGCCACCGCGCGAGCCCAGGCGTCCTCGCGCTCGGATCCGCTCAGGTGCCGGACCCGCACCTTGATTCGCCTACCGCCACTGTGGATTTCGGCGTCGGAGGCGGCGGCCAGATTCGCCGACCAGGACGGATGTTCCGGCCGCCCCCAGTTGGACCCGATCAGCAGATACCGCTCGGGCCCGTCCGGTACGTACAACAGCGACACCGTCCGCGGCAAGCCGGATTTACGTCCGCGCACCGTCAACTCCATCGACGGCAGGCCCGCCAGGTCGAGCACGCCGTGCCGGCCGCCGGTGAGCCGGCGGATGACGCGTTCCAGCACGATGACGACCGGGCCGGTACGCATCACCCACGGGATGCGCGCGATCGCGCGTCCCAGGGCCGAGAGCGGATTGCCGATACGTGAGCGACGAGTGCGGTCCGACATGCCGGCCTACTGCGGGGTCGCGGCGCGCTTGGGCAGCTTCCAGCCCGGCCGGGGGAAGTGGCAGGTGTAGCCGTTCGGATAACGCTGCAGGTAGTCCTGGTGCTCCGGCTCGGCCTCCCAGAAATCGGACGCCGGGGTCACCTCGGTGACCACCTTGCCCGGCCACAGCCCGGAGGCGTCCACATCGGCGATCGTGTCCAGCGCGACCGCCTTCTGCTCGTCGTCGAGGTAGAAGATCGCGGACCGATAGCTGCTGCCGACATCGTTGCCCTGGCGATCCTTCGTCGACGGATCGTGGATCTGGAAGAAGAACTCGAGCAGGGCCCGGTAATCGGTGCGCGCGGGGTCGTAGACGATCTCCACGGCCTCGGCATGCCCGGGATGGTTGCGGTAGGTGGGGTGATCGTTGCGCCCGCCGGTGTATCCGACGCGCGTGGAAATCACACCCGGCTGCTTGCGGATCAGCTCCTCCATACCCCAGAAGCATCCGCCTGCCAGAATCGCCGTGCGCGTATCGGTCACGCTTCCTCCTTCGAATCGGGTCCCCGCCCCAAGTCTCGCACCGGTACAACCCCGGTGGGGGCCCGAAAAATCCCGCCGCGGCACGCGCCTCGCCCGCCTGCTGCCTACCGCATACCCGCTCCCCGCGCGGATTAACGGACTACCCCCGGTCGTGTCCCGCGGTCGACTCGGAACCCGTTGGCGCCGAGACGATTTCGGTCCGCATCACCACACGGGTGCCGTCGGCGCCGGTGGTGATCTCGACATCGCGCACGAGGGCCCGCATGATCGACAGTCCCCGCCCGCGCACAGGATCCGGAACCTCGGGACGGGGTTCCCAGCTGCCGTGGTCGACGATGGTCAGGTACAGGTCCGGCCCGCTGATCTCCGCACGCAGCCCCACCATGCCGGCACCCTCGCGGTAACCGTGCTCCACGGCATTCGTGCACGCCTCGTCCACCGCCAGCAACAGATCGTAGATCTGTTCCGAGCCGATTCCCCCGCGCTCGAGCCAGGCCCGCAGATCGTGACGCACCTCGGCGATCCGGTCGGCCTGCGACGGGAAATTCGCCTCGAAGGGGGCCACCCGTAGCGGGTGCGGCTCGCGCAGCGCGGGCCCTGGGGCGGGGTCGCCCGGGGGATCTGGAAATCCGCTCATGTCCTCATTCCGATCGCAACCGATGATCTCCACTCGATGATCTCCTCGGCATCCGCGATACCCCCTTTCCCGCGCGCCATGCGGCGCCGTCGGCCTACCTCAGTCGCGCAGCGCCTTCTCGCGCAGCTGTTTGAGCGTTCTGGTCAGGATCCGCGACACCTGCATCTGCGAACACCCGAGTTCCCGCGCGATCTGTTCCTGCGTCATTCCGCCGAAGAAACGCATGGTCAGCACGTACCGCTCCTTCTCCGGCAGCGCATCGATGAGCGGCTTCACCGTCAGAGTGTCGTCGATCGCGCCGAAAGTCGGATCCACGTCGCCCAGCGTGTCGAGGATCGCATTCCCGCGGCTGTCGTCCTCCGAGGTCGGCGTGTCCAGCGATTGGGTCTGGTAGGCGTTGCGGGCGATCAGCGCCTGCGTCACCTCGCCCAGGTCGGCGTCCATCTCCTCGGCGATCTCCCGCGCCCGCGGCATCCGGCCCAGCTGTTGCGACAACGTCTCCACGGTCGGTCCCAGCGCGGTCTGGATCTCCTTGATCCGCCGGGGCACGCGCAGGGCCCAGGTGTGATCGCGGAAGTGGCGGCGCACCTCGCCCATCACCGTCGGCACCGCGAAGGCGAGGAACGGCGACCCCTGCGTGGGATCGAACCGGTCGACGGCCGCGACCAGGCCGACCCGGGCGATCTGCAGGAGATCCTCGAAGTTCTCGCCGCGCCCGCTGAACTTGCGCGCGATGTGCTCGGCCAGCGGCAGACACCGGTTGATGATTCGTTCGCGCAGCCGGTCGTGTTCCGGATCGTCCTCGGGGAGGGCGGCGAGCTCGACGAACAGCGGCGCGACGTCGTCGTAGCCGTCGGGATGGCGCGTGGTGCCCGAACCGTTCTCAGTCGACATCGGTTCCGCCACGTGCCCAGCGGAACTCGACGACGGTCGGGTGCCCGCCCACGGATGCGTCGTAGTCCGAACTCTCGGTCTTCACCCACTGGGTCAGCGTCGAGACGATATGCCAGCCGAAGCTGTTGGTGTCCGGGCCGCCCGCGGTCGTGGTGACAGCGGATACGCGCACGTCCATGGTGGTATCGGTCGCGCTGAATGTGCAATCGATCACCGACTCGGCGGCCGCGTCCACGATCAGCGCGCTGACCACCTCGTCGACGGCCAGACGGATATCGGTGGCCTCGTCGATACCGAAATCCGCGACCAGAGCGACGGTTTCGGTCAACGCCCGGACCATCATCAATTGCGCCGCATCGGCCGGTACCTGGAATCCGACCGCAGTGGTCCCCGCGTCCGGGGACACTTTCTCGACCATGCCCATTCGTTGCTCCCAAATATCGTGCCGCGAAACGATTTCACAGCGTACGCGAGCGCCCGCCCGACGCCCGCCGATCGCGGTGCAGGCCCCCGTTCCGATCGCGCCGAAACGGGTATGTTGGTCAGCGGCGAATCGTCGCCACGCCGCGGACAGCGGCGCAGATCGGAATACGCCGGAGGTATCGAAGTGGCGAAATGCGGTACGAATCGCCTCGCGCTGGGATCGGCGCGATGAGCGGCGAACGGGTGTCGCCGCTGCTGCGCGTCGAGCAGCGCACGGAAGGTTCGGCCGTGGTCGTGACCGTGGCCGGTGAGGTGGACATGAACTCCGCGCCGGAGCTGCAATCGGCCCTCGACCAGGCGTTGCAGGACGAGCCCACCGCCGTGGTGCTGGACATGACCGAGGTCGGTTTCCTCGGGTCGGCCGGGCTGAGTGTGCTGCTCGCCAGTTCCCAGTCCACCGCGACGGGGAGCCTGCGGGTGGTCGCGTCGCCCGCGGTGCGGCGCCCGATCGAGGTGACCTCGCTGGACGCGTTGCTGCGGCTGTTCCCGACCGTCGCGGACGCGCTGGCCGCGCCGGAGCAGACCACCTCGGCCTGATCCGGCGCCCGTCCGGCGCGTTTCTCGCCGTCGGCTTCATCGCTGACGTGGCAACCGGACGACCTGAACGAAGAATTCGTCGATGTGCTTGATCGCGGCGATGAATTGATCCAGGTCGACCGGTTTGGTCACATAGGCGTTGGCGTGCAGCCGATAACTGCGCAGAATGTCCTCTTCGGCCGCCGAGGTGGTGAGCACCACCACCGGAATATGGCTGAGGTCGGGATCGGATTTGATCTTTTCCAGAACTTGGCGGCCGTCGTATTTCGGCAGGTTCAGATCGAGCAGAATCAGATCGGGCCGCGGCGCCTGCGCGAATTCCCCCTGCCGGTAGAGGAAGTCGAGCGCCTCCTGGCCGTCGCGGGCGACGTGCAGCGTATTGCCGATCTTGTTGTCCTCGAACGCCTCCCGCGTCATCAGCTCGTCGCCGGGGTCGTCCTCCACGAGCAGGATGTCGATGGGCTGGCTCACCGGTGCGGTCATGCGTCGGCTCCTTCGGATACGGGTTCGATCAGTGCGGGGGCGGCGGCCTCGGTCGCCAGGGTGAAGCGGAACCGGGCGCCGCCGGTGTACTCGGTGTCGATCCACAGGTCCCCGCCGTGGTATTCGACGATCTTCTTGCACAGCGCCAGGCCGATCCCGGTGCCGCCGTAGTCCTCCCGATTGTGCAGGCGCTGGAAGATCACGAAGACCTTGTCCGCAAATTCCGGCGCGATGCCGATCCCGTTGTCGGACACCGAGAATCGCCATTCGTCGGGCTCATCGCCCGGCTCGCACTCGATGCGCACCACCGGCGCGGTGCCGGGGGTGCGGAATTTCACGGCATTGCCGATGAGGTTCTGCCACAACATGGTGAGCAGGGTCGGCTGGCCCGCGACCTCGGGCATCCGCTCCGGACGCTCGATCACCGCGCCGGATTCCTCGATCGCGCCGGACAGGTTGTCCAATGCCGAATCCAGGGCGCCGTCCAGTGCCACCATCTCGTTGCCCTCGATCACCCGGCCCACGCGCGAGAAGGTCAGCAGATCGTTGATCAGCCGCTGCATCCGCTTGGCGCCGTCGACGGCGTAGTCGATGTACTGTTTGGCCCGCTCGTCGAGCTGATCGCCGTAGCGTTTCTCCAGCAGCTGACAGAACGCGGCGACCTTGCGCAGCGGTTCCTGCAGGTCGTGGGAGGCGACGTAGGCGAACTGCTCCAGTTCGGCATTGGAGCGGCGCAGCTGCACCGTCTGGCGATCCAGATCGTCGGCCTGCCGCGCGAGCAGGTCCTCCTGTGCGCGCGAGGACCCCAGTTCGGAGACGATGCGCACGCGCATCTCCTCCACCGCCTCGGCGACGGTCGCCAGGTCGGCCGGTCCGTGCGCCTCGATGTGATGATCGAATTCGCCTGCCGAAACCCGCCGGGACGCCTCGGTGAGCTCGTCGAGCGGCCGGGCGACCAGCCGCCGGATCAGCACGGTCAGCGCCAGGCCGGTGAGCAGGATGAGGACGACCACCGCGATCAGCACACCGTCGCGCAGGGAACGCGCGTTGTCGAGGTCATGGCGGTCCTGGGCGATCGCGGCCGCCGAGTCCGCGTTCTGCGTGGCGAACTTCGCGCGGATCTCGTCGAACAGGGCCTTGCCCCGCGTGACCATGGCGGCGGATTCGGCCGGCGACACCTTGCCCGCCGCCGCGATCATCGGCTGCACGTATTCGGTACGCCAGCGCTGAGCGGCAGCCTCGACGGCGTCCAGATCGCCGAGCAGCGTGGTGTGGCCGGCGGCCACCTCACGCAAGCGCCCCGCGGCGGCGGCCTCGTCGGTGACGCCCCGGTTGTAGGGCTGCAGGAACTGCTCGTCGGCCGAGATGGCGTAGCCGCGCAGGCCGGTTTCCTGGTTGATCAGGGCGGCCTGGAGCCGATAGGCCTCGGTCGCGGCGGGCTGGGCGCGATCGAGCAGCCGGTCTTCGATGGAGTCGGTGCGGGAGATCATCTGCGCGGCGGCGATCGCACCGGCGATCACCACCACGAGCATCAGGGCGAGGACCAGCTGAAACCACATCTGTGCGGTGAGCCGGCCGACGATCCCCTCACGGTGTCGGACGTCGTTCACCGGACCCACTCACCCCCGTGCCAGCGCAGATAGACGATCGCCAGATCGTCGTCGAGTCCTCCGGCCGGGGCGGCCGCGGATTCGACCTGACCCAGCAATTCATCGAGATAGCGTGCGGGCTGTTCGACCGACACGCCCTTAGCCATCGCCAGCAGGCCGTCCTCACCGAGCCAGTTACCCGTGCCGGTGCGCACCTCGAACAGGCCGTCGGTGAACAGCACCAACCCGGTACCGGCGGGAACGGTCACCTCGGTGACCGGCCAGTCCGCGCGCCCCGGCATGAAGCCCAGGGCCGGTCCGCCCGGCACCTCCAGCCATTCGGTACCGGTCGGCGAATGGACGAGCATGCCGGGGTGACCGGCCCGGATCACCTCGACCGCGCCTCGACCCGGCGGGGCGTAGAGCGTAGTGAGCGTGGCGAACGTCTGCGGGCCGGTGCGCTCGGCGACCAGCACCTCCTCCAGCAGTTGCAGCTGGCGAGGTCCGGTGATTCCGCTGAATACCAGTGTGCGCCAAGCCAATCGCAGGCCCACGCCGATCGCGGCCTCGTCCGGGCCATGGCCGGCCACATCGCCGATCAGCGCGTGCACCGTACCGTCGTCCTCCTGGACGACGTCGTAGAAATCGCCGCCGAGCAGCGAATGCGCGCGACCGGGGCGATACCGCGAGACCACATCGACTATCGGCGCACCGCGCAACAGCGGCTTGGGGAGCAGCCCGCGTTCCAGGCGCGCGTTCTCCTGGGCGCGCATGGTGCTCGCGCGCAGGGCCGCGGTGGTGCGCTCGGCCTGTTTGCGCTGGATCGCATACCGCACAGCCCGGCCGAACCACTCCGGCTCGACCCGGCCCTTCACCAGATAGTCCTGCGCGCCGGCCGCCATCGCGGCCAGCCCGGTCTGTTCCTCGTCCAGACCGGTCATCACCACGACCGCGACCTGATCGGTGTATTCCCGCAACCGCGCGAGCGCGTCCAGGCCATGGGAATCGGGCAGATTCAGATCGAGCAGCACGCAGTCGGGCAGGCCCGCGGCCAGCCACGCGCCCGCTTCGGCGAGCGAGCGCACATGTTCCAGGCGCACGCCGGGCGCCCCGTCGGCGACGAGTTCCTCGACCAGCAGGGCATCACCCGGGTCGTCTTCGACCAGCAGGATCGTCTGCCCGAGCGGCGACCCGGTACCCAGCGGCGTGACGCCGTCGAGGGGTGGCCGCACGGTGGAGCCGCTGCTCTCGTCTCGAACGGATGCGGAATTCGGACCCTCGGACGAGTGGCCCGCGGAACGGCTGGATACATCGCGAAACCGCGGGGTCTGTTCCGTCACCGCGACCGTGTGGGGGCGCGGAGCGCCGTCGATGCGACGAATGCGCACGGTGTCGGCCCGCAGCGCAACGGCTACATCGGACCGCGACGAGGGAACAGCAACCGTGCCTGGGACGGCACGCTTCGACAATGCTGCCTCCGATCAAACGAAGTGGCGGCCCGAGCGCACGCCGACTTGCTCAGCGGCCCGTTTTTCGACCGTGAGGCTTGCCGATCCTATCGGACCCCGCCCGAACACGCTGCGCGCACCGGGGGGCAGGCCACGATCAGGACGTCGCGTCGGCACCGGCACGAGGCCGGAGAAGAGGCTGATGTACAACAGTTTTCGCGACGAGAGGCGCCGCCCCGCGCAGGGCGGCAGCGGTGCGCCGAACGCGCAATTTCGCCGTCCATACCGCGACCACCGCCGCATGCACCGCGATGACGATCAGTGATACCGAGCCGATCACCATGAGCAACGCAACCACGACTGTCCCGGTCCTCTCGAGTTGGATGTCCTGTGTACCGACGACAAGATGCCCCGAAACCCTCATATCAAACAGATAACGCGCGCGGGGCACGTCACATCCCTCCCGACCTGGTGTAACACTCGACCACAACACAGCGGATACTGTGAGGGTGAGTACGGAACAGTCGCCGCGCATCGCGCCGCTCGCCCCCTTGACGAGCGCGCTCGGCACACAGCCCTGCGATCATGTCGGCTGGTTCCGATTCTGGTTCGACGATCAACGCTGGGAATGGTCGGACGAAGCGGCGCAGATGTACGGATATCCGAGCGCCGACACCGAACCCACCACCGAACTGCTCATGTCGCACAAACACCCGGACGACCGGGAGGAACTGGCGGCCAGCATCGCGGTCTCGGTGAAAACCGGCGAGCCGATCTGCGGTCAGCACCGCATCGTCGACACCGGCGGCGACACCCACGAGATCATCGTCGTCGGCGAACAGCTCACCGGCGACGACGGCACGGTGGTCGGGGCCAGCGGATATTTCGTCGACGTCACCGAGACCATCGCCGAGGAGCGCAACGATGCCCTCTCGGAGGTGCTACCCGAGGTGATCGAGTCGCGCGCGGTGATCGAACAGGCCAAAGGTGCGCTGACGCTGGCCTACGGCATCAGCCCCGAACAGGCGTTCCGCGTGCTGAGCTGGCGTTCCCAGGAGACCAACACCAAGCTGCGGGATCTGGCCGCGCAGTTCGTGCACGAGTTCCGCCGGCTCAACGGCGAGAACACCGCCCTGCGCAGTCGCGTCGACCACATCGTCCTGACCGCCCACCGCCTCATCCCGCACGACTGAGCGCCGGTCGATCTCTCGGTGCGGTCAGGAGACCGCGTCGGTGACGACGATCTCGCGGGTCGGGCCGGTGCCGATGGCCGTCGCGTGGGCGTCGATGCGCACTTCGGTGCGGCCGCGGATGGCGCGATCGCAGCGCTCGGCCAGGTCGTGGCGGTCACTGCCCGGTTCCTCGACCGGCAGCAGGACGAGTTCGGCGACGACGCCCTTGGCGCGCAGGACGCGGCGGGCCGAGTCGAGGAAGGTATCGACGCCGACGAAGCCGGGGACCGTCGACGTCTCGCCGGTGTGGTCCAGATAGCGCAGCCGGATCGGCTGCACCGGCGTGGCGGTGTCGACCGCGGCCTGGAACAGGGCGGGGCGTAGCCGGCCGTGGGCCCGGCCACACCAGGTGGTGCCCTCGGGGAACATGGCGACCCGCTCCCCCGCCGCCAGCCGCGCCGACATCGCCGCGATCACCTCGGGCAACTGCCGCAACCGCTCCCGATCGATCGGGATCACGCGCATGAGCCGGGCCAGCTGCCCCAGCACCGGCCACGACACCAGATCACCGCGGGCCACGAAGCCCATCGGCGAGACCGCCGCCAACGCCAGCACGTCGGCCCATCCGACGTGCCCGGCCACTACCAGCAGACCGCGTCCGGAATCCGCCGTAGCGCCACCGCGTTCGTCGACGATCCGCAATCCGATTCCGCAGCAACGCAATGCCGCCCGTGCATACCGCCGATGCAGCCCCGTCCGGCGGGCGGGCGGAGTCGCCACGTTGACCACGGGAAACGCCACCAGCAACCCCACCACGCCCAGCAGCCGCACCGCACTTCGCACCGCACCCGCGGTGTCCGGCGCCGCCACACAGCCGGCCCCACACGGACTCGCGGGCATCCACGCGTGGACCGCCGGCGCATCGGCCGCTGTCGCCGCGGCTCGTTCACTGGATGTGGACGTGGCGGGTTCGAGAACAGCCGCGTCGCTTCGCAAATCCGTTGTCTCGGTCATCGTGTTCCTCCGCCGGTATCGCGGGCCCGCGCGGCATCGGCTTCCGATGCGCGGGCGTCTGTGCCTTCCGCCGCACGAGCGTCCATGGCTCCCGCGGCGCTCTGCAGCCGTTCCAGGTAGCGGGTGTTGATGGTTTCCAAGCCGAGGAGGGCGACGAAATCCGCGACGCCGAAATCCGGGTCATGGGCCGGTTCACCGCAGATCTCGGCGCCCAGGCGCAGATAACCGCGCAGCAGCGGGGGAAGTTTCGGCCGGGCCGGGGCGGCCAGTTCGTCGAGGCCGCGGCCGTCGACCACGACCGGGCGGTAGGGGCGCACGCGGCGAGCCGGATCGCCGGCGTGCTTGCTCAGCAACAGATCCCGGACCGCGGCCACGTTGGCCCCGGGCGGATCGGCGGGGGTGTCGCGCATCGGCACCGAGACGCAGCCCATCACCCAGTCGTAGCCGGTGAGCTGGATGTAGTGCAGGATTCCGGCCCACATCAGCGTCAGCACCGAGCCGTTGCGATGGTCCGGAACCACACAGGCGCGGCCCATTTCGACGATCCGGCGCCCCTCGGGATCCATGGCGCTCAGATCGAATTCGGTCGCCGTGTAGTAGCCGCCGGCCGCGCGCACCTTGTCCGGCGGCAGCATCCGATAGCAGCCGACGAAGTCGCCGGATGCCTCGTCGCGGACCAGCAGATGGTCGCAGTGCTCGTCGAACCGGTCGGCGTCCAGGCCCTCGGCACTGAAGGGAATGTCGAATCCGGGTTCGCCGGCGAACACCCGGTAGCGCAGCCGCTGCGCGGCGCGGCGATGGTCGAGATCGGAGGACACAACCAGGGAGTACTGTGGCGCCGCCACCCCTGGGCCTGTCGTGCGGGTCGGGTTCAGCACGGACGTTGGCGTCATGGTGTCGATGAAGCCAGTCCGATTCGGCGAGGCGGCGACGTTCGAGTGTCGAGCGAATGCCAGTCCGGTGAACGAGATCCCCGTCACACCGAACGTTCACTGCGTCGTTCCCCCGAGTTGGCCCACGCGCGGCGAAACCGCCGCGCCGGAGCACCGGCGCGGCGGCAGTGAGCAGAGTAGCGGTTCAGGCGTTCTCGCGGGCGAAGCTGCGAGCGCCGACCACCATCAGCGCGACGGCGACCGCCACCGTCAGGCCGGTACCGAGATAGACCTCGGTCACCCCGAAGTCACCGCGGAACAGCGCCCGCGCGGCCTCGACGGTGTGCTGGAACGGATTGATGTCGGCGACGATCCGCAGCCAGTGCGGCGCCAGACTCATCGGCAGCAGGATGCCCGACAGCAGCATCAGCGGCACCGAGACACTGTTCAGCACCGATGCCAGGGTGTCCTCCGAACGCGCCCACAGCGCCAGCGCATAGGACCCCGAGGCCAGCCCGGCCGCCATCACCGAGATCAGCAGCACCGAGGCGATCAGCCCGAAAACGTTGGGGCGCAAGGAGAATGCCCCCATCGCGACCGCGACCAGGACCAGCGCCTGCACGATCAGCACGACCATATCCTTGAGCACCCTGCCCACCAGCAGCGCGCCCCGATTGGCCGGGGTGACGCGCTGGCGTTCGATCACGCCGGCCCGCAGTTCCTGCACCATCGCGAACCCCGCGAACATGGACCCGAACAGCCCGACCTGAATCACCAGTGCCGGCGTCAGCACCTTCCAGGGGTCGGTATCGGCGCCCAGCGCGGGTGCGATCGCCTTCACCAGCGGACCGAACAGCACCAGGTACAGCACGGGCTGACTCAATCCGATGATCACCCACACCGGATTGCGCAGCTGGGTGCGCAGTTGCGACCAGAACACCAGTCCGGTCTCCCGCGGAAAGCTCATTTTTCCTCCCGCAGCGAACGCCCGGTGACGGTGAGGAACACGTCGTCGAGGCTCGGTCGTTTCACGGTCAGCGCACCGGGCACGATGCCGTGCTCGTCCAGTGCGCGCAGCAGCGGCACCACGGCGGCATCGCCGCGCGCCACCGTCAGATGCACCAGTCCGTCGGCACGCAGTTTCGAGCGCAACTCCAGCACCGAATCGGCGATCTCGATCGCGAGATCCGCTTGCGCGTCGGCGATGTCGAGGCTGATCACATCGCCGGAGATCCGCTGTTTCAGCTCGTCCGGCGTACCGGAGGCGACGATGCCGCCGTGATCCATGACCAGGATCCGGTCGCACAGCGCGTCGGCTTCCTCCAGGTAGTGCGTGGTGAGCACGATCGTCGTGCCCTCGGACCGCAACCGCCGCACGTGGTCCCAGAGGTTCGCGCGGCTCTGCGGGTCCAGTCCGGTGGTCGGCTCGTCCAGGTAGACCAGCCGCGGCCGATGCACCAGGCCGAGTGCGATATCGACCCGGCGGCGCTGCCCGCCGGACAGTTCGCGGCAGCGGCGACGGCCGAGTCCGTCGAGTTCCAGCGTCCGCAGCAGATGTTCGGCACTCGCCGCCGCCTCGGCCTTGCTCAGGCCGAAAAGCCTTGCCTGCAGGACCAATTGGTCGATCACCAGTTCTTCGTCGTTGGTCATGCCGCCCTGGGCGACGTACCCGATGCGAGCGCGCACCTCGCGCGGGGCCCGGCGCAGATCGGCGTCGGCGATCTGCGCCTCGCCCGCGGTCGGCGCGAGCAGCGTCGCGATCATCCGCAGGGTGGTGGTCTTACCGGCGCCGTTGGGACCCAGTAACCCCACGATCTCGCCTTCGCGGACCTCGAAGTCCAAGCCGTTCACGGCCTGCACCGGTCCTGTTTTCGTCGTGAAGGTCCGTGCCAGCCCCCGCACTCGGATCGCCGAGGTGCGGGTTCGGTCACGAACGGTAACCATCGTTTCCATACCGCTCACGGTAGGAAGGACGGCTCAAATAGTCAAGCTTTACTATTCAGTCTTGATCAACTGCGGCTCCGACGTCGCCCTGCGGATGCTCGAAGAGGGTGTACGGTGCCGACGCCCAGACATCCAGCTCGCCGTTCTCGATGCGCTGCAAGGTTTTTCGCGACCACTCCAGGTCCGCGCGGGTATGGGCGGCGGCCAGCGCCACGGCGTCGGCCACGTGATACGGCTCGGTTTCGGTCGGATCGCCGCTGCCGGACAGGATCCGCTGCTCTTCCCGCTCGAAGTAGCCCAGATCGGCCTCGAACTTCAGGATGCGGCTGCGCAACGCCGCGATCACATCGCCGCGCGGCGCGAACGGGAACAACGCCACCGCGGCGTGATACGGATGTTTCGGCTGCTCGGCCGACCACAGACCCTCCCGGATCAGATCGGCGAGCACCTTCTCCCCCTCCGACGTCAGCCGATACGAGGTCCGTTCCGGTCGCGCGCCGTCCTGGCCCACGCCCTCGACGGCGATGAGCCCGTCGCGCTGCAGGGTGTTCAGCGCACCGTAGACCGAGCCGGGTTTGACGTTGGCCCACTCGTCGGCATGCCAGGACAGCAGCTCACGCCGCACGTCGTAACCGTGCACGGGTTGCAGCAGCCGCACCAGGGCCAGCACCAGCAGTCGAGTCGTCGGAACAGCCATACCGAAAATTCTGCCCTCGCCGCCCGGCGGCTGCCGCCGCGACCCGGCCGATCACAACGGGTTGTTCGGATCCCGTTCCGGCAGTGGACGTTCGGTGATCACCGGGCGGCCCAGCGGATTGCGGACCCGGCGCTTGGCGGCCTGATAGACCTGAATGGTCTCCGCCGCCACCACATCCCAGGCGAAATCGGCGGTCAGCCGATCGTGGGCCGCGTAGGCGCGCTGCTGGGCCGCGATCGGATCGTCGAGGACGGCCGTCACCGCCTCGACCAGTCCGGTCACATCCGCCGGTTCGAACGAGGCCCCGGTGACGCCGTCGATCACCAGCTCACCGAGCCCGCCCGCGGTGGAGGTCACCAGCGGCGTTCCGGCCGCCGCGGCCTCCAGGGCGACGATGCCGAAGGGCTCGTAGCGACTGGGCAGCACGATCGCGTCGGCGCCGTGCAGCCAGCCCAGCAGTTCCGCGTGGTCCAGGCGCCCGGCGAAATTCACCGCCCGCGCTACCCGGTGTACCCGTGCGCGCTCGCGCAACCATTCGAACTGCGTGCCCACACCCGCGATGGTCAGCGTGGCGCCCGGATGCGCGCGCCGGATCCGCGGCAGCGCGGCGATGGCGTCCTGGACGCCCTTCTCGTATTCGAGGCGGCCCACGTACAGCAGTCGCGGCGGGCCCGACCGCGGCGCCCGATCGCGAAATGTCCAGGCCCCCACGTCGATTCCGTTGCGGATCACCGTCACCGGCACCAGTTCGGGACCGTAGAGTTTTTCCACCTCGTCCTGCATCGAGGCCGAACAGGTGATGAGGGCGTCGGATTCGCGAGCCAGCCACCATTCGACCGAATGGACCTGCTTGTTGACCCGGCCCGAAACCCAGCCGCTGTGCCGGCCCGCCTCGGTGGCGTGGATGGTGGAGACCAGCGGCACGTCGTAGTACTCGGCCAGGGCGATCGCCGAATGCGCGACCAGCCAGTCGTGGGCGTGCACCACATCCGGCGTCCAGCCCTCGGCGATACCCGGTTTGCTCAGCGCGATACCGGCGCGGACCATCGCGTGCCCCATGGCCAGGGTCCAGGCGAGCATGTCCTCGCCGAAGTCGAAGGCGGGCGGATCCTCGGCGACCGCGACCACCAGCACCCGTTCCTCGATGAAGGTGTGCGTGGGATGGGTCGTGGCGTCGGTGCCCATCGGCCGGCGCGCCAGAACGACGACCTCGTGACCGGCGGCCGCCAGTTCGACGGCCAGATGATGGACGTGCCGGCCGAGCCCACCGACAACTACCGGTGGGTACTCCCACGACACCATCAAGATCTTCATGCCGGTCCTTCTGTTGCTCCCGCCGAGCGGTGACCGACTGCGGGGATGTCCGTACCGCGTGCGTCGAGTCGTCGCGCGTCGAGAGCGGGGAAGAATCCGTCGGCCGCGTACCATCCTGCCGCCAACTGCCGTGCTTTGGCGAGTTGGCCCGCGGTGACGCCCGCGGCGATCTCGCGGACGGCGTGCGCGTGCTGATGCGCGCGATCGCGGGCGTATCCGGCCGCCGAGTCCTTGCTGACCATGAACGCCCAGTCGCTGGACACCGCCAGAATCGCCTCGCGCAGCAACTGATCGGCGACCGGATCCCGCAGACCGTCGGACTGCGCGGCCATCTTGTCCAGCGTGTCCAGGGCCGCGCGCACGATCTCGGCATTGAGGTCGACCAGGTCGCGGACCTGATCGCCGGCCCACACCCGCCAGTCCTTCCCCGACCCCCACGACGAATCGGCCAGCTCGACCGGTGCGCCGACGAATCCGTCCGCCCGGGCATCGGCCAGGGTGCCGACGGTGACGCCGGCCTCGGGCAGGGCGCGCAGCACCTGTTCCAGCCACTGCGGCCCCTCGTGCCACCAGTGGCCGAACAGTTCGGTGTCGAAGGCCGCCACCACCAGCGCCGGCCGGCCGATCCGCTCGGATTCGGTGATCAGCCGCTCGCGCACGGTCGCCACGAAATCGGCGACATCGCGTTCGATCGCCGCCGCGGCGGCCGCGGGATCATAGGGCGCCTTGTCCGGACCGGCGACCTGCTTGCCGGTGACGCGCGCCGGCTTGAGGCCGGTCTCGTGGTCGTAGTGGTGGAAGTCGCGGTAGTGGGCCTGGCCCGGATAGCCCGATTTCGGCGACCACACCCGATAGCTGACCTGCAGATCCCGTCCGAACGCGACCACATCGCTGTCCCACACGGGCCGGCCGAGGGTGGTGTCGCCGCGCAGCGCCGGACCGTCGACCATGAAATGCGTCACACCCGCCGCGGCATAGCCCTGTTCCATCCCCGGAGTGAAGCCACATTCCGGCGCCCAGATCCCCGCCGGGGTGTGTCCCCAGCGATGCCGCGCATCGGCCAGACCTTCGCGCAACTGGAAGTCGCGCAGGCGTGAATCGAGCAGCGGCTGGAACGGATGCGCCAGCGGACCGCCCAGCAGCTCGATCGCCTCGGCATCGATCAGTTCCCGCCACACCGGCGAGCCGCCGTGCCGCCACCGCTGCTCGAAGTCGGCGAGCGCCTCGACGGCCAGTGCGTGTTCGTAGCCGCCCAGTTCGCGCTTGCCGGCCATCGATGCCTCGTCGGCACGCATCTGCCAGTTCCCCAGCCAGTGGTGCATGGCCGCGAGTGCGTGCGGATCGTCGAGCTGCGCGGCCAGCACCGGCGTGATGCCGAAGCTGATCAGGTGCGAACGTCCTTCCGCGGCAAGGGTTCTCAATACCCGGGCAACGGGCAGATAGGACGCCGCCCACGATTGATACAGCCATTCCTCACCCACCGGCCAGCGGCCGTGGTGCACCAGCCAGGGCAGATGGGAATGCAGGACCAGGCTGAACCGGCCCGGCACCGCCCGCGAATCGCTCACGGCTTCACCGCGATGGCGACCAGATCGAGGCTGGCATCGATATCCGGATCCCACGCCGGGACGACCGGCCCGGGCGCCGGGCGCAGCTCGAAATCGTCGGTGCGCACCCCGGCCACCGCCGCGGTGAGTTCGGCGGGCCAGGGCTCACCGGCCAGCGCCCGTTCGATCTGCGCGTCGATGAACGAGCCGCCCCACTGTTCGTCTAGGGCGACCAGCGCCGGGCCGTGGTGGACACCGGCCATCACGTCGACGCGGAATCCGGCCTGCTCCAGCAGTTCCGCGAGTTCGGCGGCGTTCAGCTCGCGAGTGTGGAAGGGGTTCAACGGCGTATCGCGCCCGGGCGAGAAGGTGATCCGGTTCGGCGTGCTGATCAGCAGCTGCCCGCCGGGACGCAGCACCCGCAGGCATTCACGCAGGAATTGTCCCTGATCCCAGAGATGTTCGATGACCTGGAAGTTCACCACCACATCGACCGAGGCGTCGTCGAGCGGCAGTTCGGCGAGATTGCCCTGGATCATCTCGACCCGGGGATAGGCCGCGCGCACGTGTTCCACCGCGCTGGTGTCGTAGTCCAGCCCGATCACCCGGGTGGCGACGTCGGCGATCATGTTCGCGCCGTAGCCCTCGCCGGAACCCGCCTCCAGAACCGTTGCCCCGCCGCAGCGTTCGAGCAGGCGCGCGTAGACGATCTCGTGTCGGCGGAACCAGTAGTTCTCCTCCGCGATACCCGGCACGGTCCGTTCGCCGGTCAGTGGCAGCGACTCCACCCCGGCAGACTCCCCGCTCACCGGGGAGACGACAGCCTCACTCATTGGATCGACGTTAGCGGTTGCCTGTATCACACCGGCGCCCGGACCGGCCATGGAGAACATCACACCCTAAGTTACCCGTGAGTAACTTAATGTAGGGTAATCTCCCGGACGGAGCTTTAGATGTGACGGAGCTTTTCATGTGGACGTACGGCCACCCGATCGTGCGACCCCACCTCACGTGCCACCAGAACAGGAGGTCGACGAAGACCAATGCCGAACATCGTCGTACTGATCAAGCAGGTTCCCGACACCTGGTCCGAGCGCAAGCTCAGCGATGGTGACTACACCCTCGACCGGGAGGCCGCCGACGCGATCCTGGACGAGATCAACGAGCGTGCCGTCGAAGAGGCTCTGCTGATCAAGGAAGCCCAGGGCGGCGAGGTCACCGTTCTCGCCATGGGTCCCGAGCGTGCCACCGAGGCCATCCGCAAGGCGCTGTCCATGGGTGCCGACAAGGCCATCCACGTCAAGGACGACGCCATCCACGGCTCCGACGCCGTGCAGACCGCGTGGGTGCTCGCCGGTGCGCTGGGCCAGATCGAAGGCATCGAGCTCGTCATCGCCGGTAACGAGGCCACCGACGGCCGCGCCGGCGCCGTGCCGGCCATCATCGCCGAGTACCTGGGCATCCCGCAGCTCACCCACCTGCGCAAGCTGACCGTCGACGGCGACAAGATCTCCGGCGAGCGCGAGACCGACGAGGGCGTGTTCAAGCTCGAGGCGAACCTGCCCGCCATCGTCTCGGTCACCGAGAAGATCAACGAACCCCGCTTCCCCTCCTTCAAGGGCATCATGGCCGCGAAGAAGAAGGAAGTGCAGACGTTCACGCTGGCCGACCTGGGCATCGACCCGTCGACCGTCGGCGTGGGCAATGCCGGCACCGCAGTCTCCGGTGTCACCCCGAAGCCGCCGCGCACCGCGGGCGAGAAGGTCGTCGACGAGGGCGAGGGCGGCAACCAGGTCGCGCAGTACCTCATCGGCCAGAAGGTCATCTGAGCCCACCGAGCGCAATCACCACAGACTTCAGGAGAAGCAACATGGCAGAAGTACTCGTGCTCGTCGAGCACGCCGAAGGTGCCCCCAAGAAGGTCACCACCGAACTCCTCACCGCCGCCCGCACGCTGGGCACCCCGGCCGCGGTCGTGCTGGGTGCGCCCGGTACCGCCGACAAGCTGGCCGACGCGCTGACCTCGGCCGGTGCCGAGAAGATCTACGTCGCCGAGTCCGACGACGTCGAGGGCTTCCTGGTCACCCCGAAGGTCGACGTGCTGGCCGGTCTGGTCGAGTCGGCGTCGCCGGCCGCCGTGCTGGTCGCCGCGTCCGCCGAGGGCAAGGAGGTGTCGGGTCGCCTGGCCGCCCGCATCGGCTCGGGCCTGCTGGTCGACGTCATCGACGTCAAGTCCGACGGCACCGCCGTGCACTCGATCTTCGGTGGCGCGTTCACCGTGGACGCCAAGGCCACCGGCGACGTGCCGGTGATCTCGGTGCGCCCGGGCGCGATCGAGGCGGCCCCGCAGGCCGGCGCCGGCGAGAAGGTGACCGTCGAGGTTCCGGCTCAGGAAGAGGGCGTCACCAAGGTGACCTCCCGCGAGCCCGTCGCCGGTGGCGACCGTCCGGAACTCACCGAGGCCACCATCGTGGTCTCCGGTGGTCGCGGCGTCGGCAGCGAGGACAACTTCCACAAGGTCGTCGAGCCGTTGGCCGACGCGCTGGGTGCCGCGGTCGGCGCCTCGCGTGCCGCCGTCGACTCGGGCTACTACCCGGGCCAGTTCCAGGTCGGCCAGACCGGTAAGACCGTGTCGCCGCAGCTGTATGTGGCGCTTGGCATTTCGGGCGCGATCCAGCACCGCGCCGGCATGCAGACCTCGAAGACCATCGTCGCCGTCAACAAGGACGAAGAGGCGCCGATCTTCGAGATCAGCGACTACGGCATCGTGGGCGACCTGTTCAACGTCGCGCCGCAGCTGACCGAGGCGGTCAAGACCCACAAGGGCTGATCGAGACCCCTGCAGGGAGTACGGCTCGCCGAATCGGTACCTCGCGGTATCGGTTCGGCGAGCCGTCTGCGTTCACGGATTCAGTCCGGCGGACGCGGCGTCCGGTTCCCGCCGACGGTGATGCCGATGACGGTCGGTATGCACAGCGCGAGCCCCCACGGCACCTCGACCCAGAACGGCCAGAAGTATCCGGCGCCGGTGGCCAGCCAGATCACGACGCACAGGATGTTGACGAAGACCCACGGCGTCCACATGATCAGCACCCAGGGCGGTACCCGCCCGGCCCCGGCGGCGCCCGGCCGCTCCCGCACCGCCGGCAGATCCGACAGGATCGGCGACAACTCCCCGTAGGTGCGCGCGGCATAGACCTGCTGGACCCGGTCGTCGAATTCGGCGAGATTCAATCGCCCCTCGTTCATCGCCGAGCGCAATCGCTCGACGATCTCCTCCCGGTCCGCGTCCGAGGCCCGCACGTGCTCGTTTCCCACGGGCCAAGCCTAGAGGCGACCCTCGCCACGCGCCGGGGAACATCATCCGGAACCCTTACGGGCAGGCGGTAATCCGCTTGCGCTCCCCCGCCGCGCTCGGCAAGGCTGAGGCGGTGCCGACTCCGACCGGACCGCCGATCACGCTCCCACCCGAGGTCGTCGAGACCGTGAGCACGGTCTTCGGCGCGCGCGGACGGACCTGGCTCGCCGAACTTCCCGAGCGCGTCGAGACCCTGTGCGCGCTCTGGCAACTGACGCCGCTCGGCTCCGCGTTCGCCGGTGGCACCCATTCCTGTGCGGCTCCCGTCCGCCGCGCCGACGATTCGGTGGCGGTGCTGAAGATTCCGGTGGTCGACGAGGAGAACGTGGGCGAGGCGGCCGGACTGTACTGCTACGACGGCGACGGAGCGGTCCGCCTGTACGACTACGACCCCGGCAGCGGCGCCCTGCTGCTCGAGTGGGCGCGGCCGGGTACGCCACTGCTGGCACAGCCCGGATTCCCCAGTCTGGAAGGTTTGCCGGAACACGCGGACAAGGTCGATCGGGCCTGCCGCTTGTATCGGCATCTGCGCCGCCCTCCGGTCGCGCTTCCCGACGGCTATCCGGACATTCCCAGCGTTTCCGCCGTGATCGCCGACTGGACGGTCCGCTTCGAACAGCCGAAACCCGAACTGGTCCACGCCGTTCCGTCCACCCTCCTGGACGCCGCGACGGCTCACTGCGACGAACTGTCCCGGCCGCGGGAACCGCTGGTCGTCGTCAATCGCGATACCCACCTGGGCAATATCGTTGCCGCCGAACGGGAGCCGTGGCTGCTGATCGATCCGAAACCGTATCTCGGCGAGGCCGCATTCGACGTCGGCTTCCTGATCATGATTCGGATTCAGCGCTTGCCGACCGCCGAGCACGCGAAACGAATGGTCACCGCCACGGCGGCGGCCACCGGCGTCGACCCCGGACGAGCTTGGCGCTGGGCGTTTCTGCGGGCAATGGAGGAAATATCCTGGGCCGTCGATGATCACGCTCCCGAAGACCTGCGGTTACACCTCGCCGTCGCCACCGCACTGCACGCCGTCGCGGCGTCTTTCGAGGTGAATCGAGGCCCGGTGAACCCGCCGAGTCCGAAACACCGGCGATGAACATATTCCCTACCGAGCCGTAGATAACGAATCGGTCGCTGCCACCCGGAATTGCTGCTATCTTTGCTGTCGTCGGGTGCTGGGGCCGATCGGGATCCTCCACCGGTAGGTCGATGGTGAATTCGCCTGTCCGGTAAGCGCTTCGAGGTCCCATTCAGGTTAGGTGCAGTATCATCCTGCCTGCCGCGTTCCCGCCGTCCGACCTGAGTGTTATCCCGGCCGCGTCGTTCGCGGTCGTCGAGTAGGGAAGGACGAAGCGGCCGGAAATCCGGCACCGAGGGAACTGATGAATCAAGCTACCGCCGTGACTCTTTCGTGGATCCTCGCCGCAATTCTGATACTGACGATCGCGGGAGCTCTGTATGCCGCGTATTACGCGTCGCAGCAGCGCGCCCGCGCCCGCAGTGCCGAGGCGGAATTGCGCGCCCACGAGGACGAGCTCGAACATTTCACGAGCACCACAATGGGTTTGGTGGCCGACTCGGTGCGCCGCGCCGAATCGACGGTCGAATTGCCCGCCATCGACCGCGGCGGTTCTCGCTTCGCCCAGCTGCTGCAGCGGCTGACCGAGCGTTACGCCGACGACCTGCACCGAGTGGCCGCCGAAACCCATGAACGCACCAGCCATGAGCTGGAATACGAGAAGCAGCAGGCGATCTCCGCCACCGAGGCCAGTATCCGCGAACAGGTCGAGAACGCCTCCCGCGAGGCGACCAGCGCCGCGGTGCGCGCGTTCGGTACCTCCGTGGTCAGCCTGGGCGCCGACGTCGGCCAGGTGGTGAGCGCCGCGCTGCGCCAGCACCGCGGTGACGACGTCTACGAGACGCTGATCCGCATCGACCACAGCGTCCAGCAGATGATCCGCCAGGCGCAGTCGTACGTGATCGTCTGCGGTGGTCTGCCCGGCCGCCGCTGGCCGCAGCAGTCGCTGACCGACATCGTCGGCGGCGCGATCGGCCGCGTCCGCGACTTCACCCGGATCCGGCCGCAGCAGCTCGACCGCGTGATCATCAGCCGTGCGGTCGAACCGCTGGTGCACACGCTGGCCACGCTGCTGGACAACGCGCTGCGGTACTCGCCGCCGACCTCGTTCGTGGACGTCACCTTCCAGGAGGGCCACCACGGCCTGACGGTGATCATCGACGACGCCGGTGTGCGGATGAACCCCGAACAGATGGAAGAGGCCCGCCAGGTCCTCGCCGGCGAGCGCACCGTCGACATCCATCAGCTGGGCCCGACCCCGCGGGTGGGTTTCCCGGGCATCGCCGCGCTGGCCCGCCGCTACGGCTTCACCGTGTACATCGACGGCCCCAATATCTACGGTGGTATGCGCGCGATGGTCTACGTACCCGAGGGACTGCTGGCCGCCCGGCCCGACAACCTCGAAAGCGTCACAGCTCCACCGATTTCCACACCGATCGAGGTCGCCGCGGCACCCGCCGCGGTCGCGAGCGGCAATGCTGCCCCCGCACCGGTGAGCCCCGCCCCGGTGAGCCTCGCCCCGGCGCCGGCCGCCCCGGTCGCCGAGGCCGAACCGTTGCCGGCCGCGGACCCGACACCGACCGGTCAGTCGTCCACGGTGCACGAGATCACGCCGGGCGGGCTGCCGCGCCGGCGGCGGCGCAGCGTGGCGTTGCCCGCCTCCGCCCGCGGGCCCCGCACCGATACCGGACAGCCGCATACCGATACGGGTCTGCCCCGCGTCGATATCGCCGAAGCCTGGCAGACCGGTTCCACCAGCGGACGTGCAGCCGCACATGACAACTCCGAAGGGATGACATCCTGATGGCCACACCCGGCACCACTGTGACCGACGGCGACAACAAGCTGTCGTGGATGCTCGAGGATCTGACCGTTCCCGGCGTCCGATTCGCCGTACTACTGTCCGAAGACGGCCTGCGCATCGCCCACGTCGGCGCCATCTCCCTCGACGACGCCGAACGCTTCGCCGCTGCGGCCTCGGGCCTCAGATCCCTGGGCAAGGCCCTCAGCGAATTCTGTGGCCCCGCGAATACGGTGCGGCAGAACATGACCGAGTACGACGAGGGCATGATCTTCATCACCGCAGCCGGTGAGGGCGCCCTGATCGGCGTCTCGACCATGCCCGACGTCGACGTCAGCATGGTCGCGCACCGGATGAACGAACTCGCCGTCAGAGTCGGCCGCGAACTCGGCAGCCTGCCCCGCCACAGGCCCGGTAGCGATCGGGCATGAGCAAGCACCGGCGCGATCCCGACCTGGTCCGTGCCTACGTACGCACGGGCGGACGTACCCGTGCGAGTCGTTCGGTCGACCTGGTGACACTTGTTGTGGCAGCACAGGATCCGACGCCCGGTGCCAGTCCGGACGCGCGCCGGGTTTTGAACGTCTGTAGTCGGCACGCTGCACTGTCGCTCGCCGAGGTGGCCGCATATCTCGACCTGCCGCCCTCGGTAGTGAAGATCGTGGTATCGGACCTGCTCGACAGCGGCCATCTGGTCAACCCGACCCCGGCGGACTATGTGCCGGAGGTCGCCCTGCTCGAGGAGGTACTGAATGGGCTCCGCGCTCTCGCCGTCTGAGCGCCCGACTGCCCTGTCCGAACGACCCGCCGCTGTGACCGACCGCACGGTCGACTATGTGCCGGAAACGGTCACGCGCTCGGTGAAGCTATTGGTAGCAGGCAATTTCGGCGTCGGTAAGACCACGTTCGTCAGCAGCGTCTCGGAGATCCGTCCGCTGCGCACGGAAGAGACCATTACCGAGGCCAGCGTCGGTATCGACGATATGGCCGGACTCCCGGGCAAGCAGACCACCACGGTGGCCATGGATTTCGGGCGCATCACGCTCAATCCGCAACTGGCGCTGTATCTGTTCGGTACGCCGGGGCAGCGCCGATTCCTGCCGTTGTGGGAGGAGCTGGCCAACGGCGCACTCGGTGCGCTGGTGCTGGTCGACACCCGCCGCATCGACAAGGCGGACGAGGTGCTGTCCATCCTCGAGGAACGCGGCGTGCCGTATTCCGTGGCCATCAACGAGTTCGACGGTGCGCATCGCTTCCCGCTCAGCGAGATCCGCGATGCGCTCGATCTGGAACCGGGCACCCCGCTCACCGCGCTGGACGCCCGTGACCGCGGCACCTGCCTGCGCTCGCTGATCACGCTGGTGGAATTCCTGTTCCACTGGCTCGAACCGCGATCCTGAACGTTTCCGACCGAGCAACGCCGCACCGGCCTCCGGTGCGGCGTTGTTCATTTCAGGAGCTGTGCAGGGCGGCCAGCAGGGTGGTCAGGATCGGTGAGCGCCGGATATCGCTGCGGAGCACGGCCGACACCGGAATGCGCAGCGGCCGGCCCGCGAGTTTCAGGGTGGCGATACCTTCGGTGGCACTGTCGGCATACAGGATGGTCCAGGCGTCCGGCCGGTTGATCAATTCCATCGTCGCGGTGTGATCCGGGGGAATCGGCGGACCGTAGCTGGGCCGGGTCGGCAGTTCGGCGAACGCGTGCCGGACGACGTTGTGCAGAAGCACCTGTTCCGCCTCCGGGGGCAGCAGCAGCGGATATTTCCCCAACTCGGCCAATGTCACATCACCGCGGCCGGCCAGCGGGTGGGCGGTGGAGGCGGCGATCACGAGGTCCTCCACCCACAGCTGGTCGACCGTGAGACCGGGCTGTTCGACACTGCCTCGGATGAGAGCGAGATCACAGTCGCCATCCGCGACCGCGGCGATGCGCTGCCGGAAAGGCTTGATGACGAACTCGATTTCGGCACCCGGATGCGCTTCGCGTGCTCCGGCTATCGCGGATAGCGATCTTGTTGCGAAAGACATGTTCGCCGCCAGGCGAATGCGGGGCCCCGAGTCGCGTACAGCTGCGCGAATAGCGGATTCGAGGCTCAGCATTTGTTTCGCAAGGGGAAGTAGCCGAATAGTTGCCTCAGTCGGAACAACGGAGCGCGTGGAGCGTTCGAAGAGCTGAACACCAAGATCATGTTCGAGCCGCGCGATTTGATGACTGATAGCCGATTGCGATATGAAGCAGCGCACGGCGGCGCGACTGAAGCTCAACTCCTCGCACACCGCGACGAAGTAGGTGAGCTGACGCAGTTCCATCAAGATCTCCATTCATGAATGATCTAGATAAGAGTCATCAATATTATGCGCCCTGACCCCCGAAACATCCAGCCTATGAATCGCGTTTACTCATGACAGAAGGAGGCTGTCATGCAACACGTGGATGCGGGAATCGAAACCACCGATGTGGTCATCGTGGGTTCGGGGTTCGGCGGGCTCGCCGCCGCGAAGCAGCTCAGCAAATCGGGAATCAATTACGTACTCATCTCGGCGACGCCGGAACACCTGTTCCAGCCGCTGCTCTATCAGGTAGCGACGGGTGTGCTCCCGTCCGCCGATATCGCCCCGCCGATCGCGCAGATCCTGCGCAGGCACAAGGGCTCGGATGTACGGCTGGGCAAGGTCGTCGATATCGACGCCGATGCCGCCGTACTCACCTACGACACCGAGCAGGGCCCGCGCAAGATTCGCTACGGCTCGCTGATCGCGGCCACCGGGGCCACCCAATCGTATTTCGGCCGCGACGATTTCGCGGAGAAGACGTTCTCGCTCAAGACCATCGACGATGCCACGCTGCTGCGGGCGCAGATCGAGCGCGTGTTCGCCGAGGCGGCGAAGGCCGATCCGGAAACTCGTGAACGGCTGCTGAGCTTCGTGGTCGTCGGCGCGGGCCCGACCGGCGTCGAGGTCGCCGGCCAGCTCAAGGAGCTCGCGAAACGCCACTACCACCAGGAGATCTCGGTAACCCTGGTCGAGGGCGCCGGCGCGGTGCTGCCACCGTTCGGCGGCAGCCTGTCGGAGTACGCGCGCACATCGTTGAGCCGCAACGGCGTCGAGGTCCTGCTGGACACCTTCGTCACCGATATCGAGGCCGGCAAGGTGACCGTGAAGACCAAGGACGGTGTCGAGCGCGGTATCGGCGCCGAGACCGTGGTGTGGTCGGCGGGTGTGGCGGCCGGCGGATTCGCCACGCTGCTGGCCGAGGTCACCGGCTGCGAAACCGACCGCGCCGGACGGCTTCTCATCAACCCGGACTGCACGGTGGGCGGGCACGCCGATATCTACGCCATCGGCGATATGACCTCGCTGAACGGCTATCCGGGCCAGTCGCCGACGGCCATGCAGGAAGGCCGCCACGTCGCCGACATCATCCGTCGCAAGAAGCAGCCCGGCACCCCGTTCGTGTACTGGGACAAGGGCTCGATGGCGGTGATCAGCCGGTTCAGCGCGGTCACCAAGATCAACGACCGCGTCAAGTTCACCGGCACCATCGCCTGGGCCACCTGGCTCGCCGTCCACCTGTTCTACCTGGTCGGCTTCCGCAACCGCTTCGTCGCGGTCCTGTCCTGGCTGGTGGCGTTCATCGGCACGGGCCGCCCGGGCTTCGACGAGAGCGACAAGCCGCGGGCGAAGACGGTTCCCGAGAACCGGCAAGCGGCTTAGCGTCATTCCCACCGAAGTTCCACCTTCCGGCCCGCGACAACGATGCGGGCCGGAACGCGCGGCGTCGGAGTCTCAGGCCGCCCGCTCGACTTCCGCGTCGGTGGTGGCCATGGTGAACAGGTCCTCGGCGAGGGCATCGGGATGTACGCGCCGAATGTCGTCGGGTTCCACCGTGGCGAAGCGGCCGGCATCGAACAGCTGTTGTGCCGCACTGTTTTCGATGAGGCGGCTGATGAGCAGAGCGCCCACCCGCACGCCGCTCGTACGCACCTGCTGGTCGATCGAGTGCAGATAGTTGAGCAGGGCCGACTGCGGCACGCTCGAACTGGCCAGCGCCGCCTGCGGTGCGCGCACCGATCCCCCCTGAGCGATGAGGACGGCGCCGGAGCCGCAGGCCGCCATCGCGGGCACCAGCGCGTGCATGATGCGCACCGGCGTGGTCAGGTTGATCGGCAACCAGCTGCGCAAGGTGTCCGCGTCCAGCGACAACGCATCCACCGGTAGCCGGCTCACATCACCCGGGCTGTAGATCACCACGTCCGGAAGCCCGTGCGCCGCCTGCAGTTCGGCGAGTGCGTGGTCGACCCGGGCGTCGTCGGCGAGGTCGGCGAGCAGCACATCCACCTCTATCTCCTCGGCCGAGAGCCGCGCCCGCAACCTTTCGAGCGTCTCGGGGTTGCGCGCGATCACCGTCACCGAATAGCCCGCACGCCCGAAACGCAGCGCTGCCGACAATCCGAGCGCGGGACCGGCACCGAACACTGCCAGATGTGGCATGACCCAACCTCCATAACTTGAGAGGGCACTCAATTTGAATGCCCTCTCAAGTTAAGGTCAAGTCGAGTGGGTTTTCAAGTTGTTAGGGTGAGGCCATGGCCGAGAAGGTGGCGAGCACCGGGGATACGACCGCCGGCGCGCGACCGCGGCGTCGTGACGCCCGGGACAATCGGGACAAGATCGCCGCGGCGGCCCGGCGGCGGTTCACGGCCGAGGGCCTCGACGCCTCGCTGAATCAGATCGCGCGCGACGCCGGAGTCAGCATCGGCACGCTCTACAACCACTTCCCCACCCGCGAAGCACTGATCGACGACGCGCTCCTCGAGTTGGTCGTGGAGTCGGGCCGCAGCGCGGAGGAGGCACTGCGAGCGCACGACCCCTGGACGGGCCTGGTCGACCATCTGACGAAGCTGGCGCAGTGGCAGGCGAACGATCGCGGCTTCACCGATATCTGCGTGTACTCGCTGCCCGCCGACAGTCCGATCGAGGTGGCGAAACGTCAGGGCCACACCCTGTTCCGGCAACTGGTGGCCCGGGCGCAGGAGGCCGGGCGGCTGCGTAGCGACATCACCGAAACCGATCTCGGTCTGCTGCTGTGGTCGGTGGTGCGGGCGACCGACGGCGTGCGCGACGTCGCACCCGAGGCGTGGCGCCGGCATCTGACGGTCCTGCTCGACGGCTTACGCGCCGAGGCCGCCCACCCCCTGCCGGGCAGCGCGCTCGATCCCGAACAGGTCCGCGCGGCAATGACTCTCGGGTGAAAGACATTCGGCCGAAGACCCCCGGACAGAGCAGTCCCCGGTAGTCTCCATCGATACCTGAACTTCAGTCGTCGCTGATTGTTCTGGATATTCGACTGGCTTGCCGGGGGCCTGGCCAGATCCTGGAAACCATCTCGTGAGTCGTTCGACGTCTCGTCCGACTACGTGGTGATTTCCGGTGTTCCGGTGTATCACCTAGTTTCCTCCTGATTTTTCTCCAGTCAAGAGCTCAGGAAGGAAAAACTACAGCTTGGCGAGCACTTTTTGGACGGTGAGCCAGGTGCGGGTAGTGATGTCCTTGCCGTAGACGGTCTCCAGCCACGCCATGTGATTGGGAGTCCCGGCGACGGAGTTGTCGATGACCGCCAGCAGGGCCCGCGCCGGTTCGTCGAAGCGCACGATCCGCACGGCCGACGCCAGGTCGCCGGGGAGTTCAGGCGGCGCGGAGCCCGCGCGGTCCTTCACGAACGTCGCGGTGAGGTAGGTGCCGCGGCAGTGCGTGAGGCCGGGAAAGGGATCCGAATCGACCAGTTTCTGCACTTCCTCGCGGCTGCGGATGATGGTGCCGCCGGCGATGCCCAGCTCGGCCTGCAACGCCGCCTGAATACGCGATTCCATTGCGGTGATATCGGTTTCGGTGCTGCCGAAGACGATGTTCCCGCTCGCCAGCACCGACCCGACGCCCTCGTAGCCGAGTCCCTCGAAGACCGCCCGCACCTTCTCGTTGCGCATATTCGGGTTGCTGGGCATGATTCCCCGCAACCAGGCCGCATACCGGTTCATGAGCGGAAGGCTACCCGGCGCCACCGACACCGAAGCCCTCGATTCGACTCCGCGGACGAGGCTCGCGCGACGGCGTAGGTGAGGTGGGCCAGCCCCGCGCCCACCGTCCGGATACCGGTGAGACGCAGGGGCCGCGGTGTCACCGGCAGCGCGTCGTCCCCGTGCTCGAAGAGGCGACTGCCGGCGCCCACCACCACCGGGAACACGGCCAATCGCAGCTCGTCGACCAGGCCACTCGCCAGGAGGGCATGGACCAGTTCGGTGCTCGCGTAGACCCGGATCTCACCGTCGAGCAGATACCTCAACTTCGACACCTGCTCGGTGAGGTCGCCCCGCAGCACGGTCGTGTTGTTCCACTCGGGATCCGACAGCGCCGCGGACACAACGTATTTCGGCATACCGTTCATCCGGTCCGCGGTCGCGCCGGTGCGCCGCGGATACCGGGCGGCGAAGTATTCGTAACTGCGCCTGCCCAACAGCAGTGCCTGCGCGTCCAGCACATCCTCGTGAATCAGCCGGGCCCATTCCGCGCGGTCTTCCGGCGACAGCGCCGCACGCCAATCCGCGGTGCTGAAACCCTCCTCACCCGTCGGATCCTGGGTCACTCCATCGAGCGACACATTCTCGAAGACGACAATCTTTCCCATGGCGGTGCTCCTCTCGTAGGTGGCGAACTGCCACAGAGACAGACACCGCCGCATCGGCGGAAATGGTCGCGTCCGGACCGACACTTTCACCGCCGCCGCGGTGTCCATATTCGGTGGAGGTGTGTCATGACAGACGAAGAGGGTGACGTGGTGGCGACGGGCGACCTGATGGCCGCGGCGCGCGCCGGGGACGGTGCGGCGTTTCGGGCCTTGACCGGGCCGTACCGGGCTGAGTTACAGGTGCACTGCTATCGGATGCTCGGCTCGTTCCAGGATGCCGAGGACGCCCTGCAGGACACGCTTCTGGCCGCGTGGCAGGGCATCGGCGCATTTCAGGAGCGCTCCTCGTTGCGCACGTGGCTGTATCGGATCGCCACCAACCGGTGCCTGAACGCGCGCCGGGCCGCGGGCCGGCGCCGGGCGAAGGAGTGGGACGTGCCCGATGTGGAACCACCGGAGCCTTCCCGGCTCGGCGAGGTCGTGTGGTTGCAGCCCTGCCCCGACGCACTGCTCGAGCAGGCGCCTCCCGGCCCGGAGGCACGCTACGAGCAGCGCGAGTCCGTCTCGCTGGCATTCCTGACGGCACTGCAACTGCTGCCGCCGCGGCAGGTCGCCGTCCTCGTGCTGCGCGATGTCCTCGGATTCCGCGCGACCGAGACCGCCCGGATGCTCGACACCACCGCCGACTCGGTCAACAGTGCCCTCGCCCGGGCCCGCGCGGCACTCGAGCGCCGCCGCCCGACCGGCCGATCACCGGCCCCGGGATCGGCGGACGAGGAGGCCATCGTGGCGAGATTCGCGCACGCGTGGGAATCGGCCGATGTGGACGCGCTCGTGCGACTGCTGACCGACGACGTCTTCATCTCGATGCCGCCGATCCCGTTCGAATACGTGGGGCGTGCGGTCGCCGGGCGCTTCTGCGCCGACATCTTCGCCGCCGGGCGGCGATTCGACCTGGTTCCGACGCGGGCCAACGGCCAACCGGCGTTCGGCGCCTACCTGCGCGGCACGGACGGCAGCAGTCACGGGACCGGACTGTACGTACTGTCGCTCGCCGGTGAGAGCATCAGCGCCCTGGCCCGATTCGAGAGCACCGTGTTGCCGTGGTTCGGCCTGCCCCGCACGCTGCCGAGTCGTTAGGGCTTCGAGTACGACCGCGCCGCAGGTTCGCCGGATCAGTCCGATCCGGCGCCGACTCCAGCCTTCTTGCGTTCGATATCGGCCAGGGCGGCGGCATGCCGGGCCCGCTCCTCGGCGGCGTCGTCCCAGGCCTTCTTGCGGTTCTTGACCACCCGGGCCGGAGCGCCGACGGCGATACTGAAGTCGGGGATCTCACCCTTCACCACGGCATGGGCGCCGAGCACGCAGCCGCGGCCCACCCGGGTCTCGCGCAGCACGGTCACCTTGGCCGCGATCCAGGTGTCGGGGCCGATGCGGACCGGACTCTTCACGATGCCCTGATCCTTGATCGGCATCGTCACATCGTCCATCCGATGGTCGAAGTCGCAGATGTAGCACCAGTCCGCGACCAGGGTCGACTCGCCGATCTCGATATCGAGATAGGTGTTGACGACGTTGTCCTTACCGAAAACCACCTTGTCGCCGATGCGCAGCGAACCCTCGTGGCAGCGCAGCGCGTTGCCGTCGCCGATGTGCACCCATTTGCCGATCTCCATGCGGCCGAGCTCCGGGGTGGCGTGGATCTCCACATTGCGGCCCAGGAAGACCATGCCGCGCAGCACGATATGCGGATTCGCCAGCCGGAATTTGAACAGCCGGTAGTACCGCACCAGGTACCACGGCGTGTACGCCCGATTGGCGAGCACCCAGCGCAGCGACGCCACGGTCAGAAAGCGCGCCTGCTCCGGATCCCGGCGGCGCGAACCCCGCCAACGCGAACGCAACGGTGCGCCCCACATGCTCGTCACGGGCCAGCTCCCTTTCCTCGGGCGACGGTTACCTCGGTGGTCACCTGATCGAGGTACCAGCGTACTTTCGCACCGCGGACGCGCGCTTGCGCCCCGGGAAATCGGGTCGCCGCCACTCCCCGGCGGCCGGGGGGCCGGTCGCATTCTCACCCAGCACGCTGTCACGGCGGTGAATGTTCTAGTCTCGTGCAGGCCCGTTACGAACAGATGGGAGTCCAGCAGGTGCGAAGCGGCAGCCGGCGACCCGAGCGCAGCGAGCACGACCGCGGCGGACACCACCCGACGATCTTGCGCCACTCGGTGATTCGGGGAGGCGCCCCGAGGCGCGTGATCGCGGCGGTGGGCACCCTGGGCCTACTGATGCTGACCGGATGCGGCAGCAGCACCGTCGACGACATCAAGGTCGGCTCCGGCAAGGGCTGGCAGTCGGCGTTCCACGACGCCCGCAACAGCGGCGCGAGTTCGGTCACCGGCGCCCGCCATCTGAGTCTGAGCTGGTCGCGGCCGATCGGCGGCCCGCTGGCGAACGCGACCACGATCGGCCCGGACGGCCAGCTGTTCGTCACCTCCCGCACCACCACCGACTGTGTCGGCAAGCCGGGGACCACCGGCATGATCTTCTCCTTCCAGATGCCCACCGGGCGCAAGCGTTTCTGCAATGCGCTGGGACCGGATGCCGTCGCGGCGGCCTCGGCAGTCGACGGGGCGAGCAATGTGTACGTGGGTGACGACGGCGCGGTGTTCTCGTTCAACCCGCTGGGGCAACCGCGCTGGCGCACTCCCGTTGCCGGCGTTCCGGTCTCGGTGCAGTTCACCCACGACGGCACCGTGTTGTCGGTGTCGCAATCCGGTCAGGTCGACGTCCTTGACCGCCAGACCGGCGACCGCGAGGTGTCGACCTATCAGGTGCTGGGCGACCCCGACTTCCTCGCCCACCCGAATGTCACGCGCCCGCCGGACGGGCAGGGCATCGACGACTGCGCCGTCGGCGGTCCGCAGTGCGCGGTGGCGAACGTGTCTGCGCTCGACCCGAATTCGGGCCGCTTTTATCTGACCGCCTGGCGCACGGGCGCCCCTGCGGCGTCCCTGGTGGCGCTGCACTACGCCGACAAGAAGGTCACCCAGGACTGGAGCGTCGACATCCTCACCGACGGCAGCGCCACGAGCCCGGCGCTGTCGGCGGACGGGAAGACGCTGTACGTGGGTGACAACAGCGGACGGCTGCTCGCCGTCGACACCGCCGACGGCCACACGAAGTGGACGCAGCCGCTGGGCTTCGCTCCGCGCGGCGGCATCTCCCTGCTCGACGGCCTGCTGATTCCGGCCGGCGACGACGGACATCTGATGGCGTTGCGCGACACCGGCGACCGCGTCGATATCGCCTGGGAGCGCAAGGATCTCACGCTGCGCGGCCGCCCGGTGCAGACCGCCGGCGACACCGGCTACGTGGTGGTGCCGATGGGCGAGGCGCTGCACCTGCTGACCTTCGACACGAAGTCGGGTAAGACGATCGCCTCCGCCCCGCTGCCGGGTGCGCAGGGCACGACGGTGTCCACCGCGATCGGGCCCGACGGTCAGGTCGTGGTCGGCACCCGGATCGGCGAACTGTTCGCCTTCACACCGGACCGCTGATCTCCCCGCTCACCGGGCCGGCGGGGTTTCGCAGACGAATGCCGTTGCGGTCCGGCCGATCCGGGTGATCACCACGGTGTGCGGAGTGTCGCCCCGCGGTTTGATCCGGCGGCGCAGCGCATCGGGGTCGACGTCGACGCCGCGGATCAGGATCTCGAGCGGACCGCAGTCGCGGCGGTGCAATTCGGCGCGCAGCGCCTTCTCCCGGAATTCCAGCCGATCCAGGACACGAAACCCGCGCACCCCCGGCGGCACGATGTCGCCGGTGAGGTAGGCGATGCGCGGATCCAGTTGCCACAGGCCGTATCTCGCGGCGTAATGGCGGACCAGACCGGCCCGGACCACCGCGCCGTCCGGGTCGACGAGCCAGGTTCCGGGCTCCCGTTCGGGAAGGTCGTCGGGCTCGGCATCGGTCAGCGACCACGACGAACCGTCGCTACGCAATACCGTCGCCCGCCTGGTCACCCCGGCTTCGGTGAGACCGCGCGACCACAGGCAGGCTTCGCGCACGGCGCCGTCGAGGGAGACCACCTCGACCTCACCGTCCCAGGAGAGCCCCGCGTAGCCGTCGGCCGCCGTCCGGTCCGTTCGCGCGGGGAGGGGTTGCGTATCCGGCCGGCGCAGCGCGAAACGGTCGAAATCCAGTCCGGGAGCGCATTTCACGACCAGATGCCGGTCACGATGGACGGCCAGCAGCCGCTGTAACGGTGGTTGCAGCCGATCCGGATCGTGGGTACGTCGGCCTCCCTCGCGCCGCGCCGGATCGGCGATCACCACGGTGCCGGAACTGCACGGCCGCAGCGCATCGGCCTGCAGCAGAGCGACATTCGGCGCGTCGGCCAGATTGTGCGCGGCCATCGCCAGCCGCACCCGGTCCAGATCGCTGCCCAGCACCGCCGGGCATTCGCGCCGCAGCGCGGCCAGTTCCGCGCCGACCGAGCACGTGACGTCGTGCACGGGACGCCCCGCCAGCCGCCGGGCCCGATGCCGCGCCACGAGACTCGGCGTCGCCTGTTGCAGGGCGTCGTCGGTGAACAGCCACCCGGCCGCGTCGTCGAGTTTGGCCGCCGCGCGCCGGCGCAGCCGCACGGTCTCCACCAGTGCGGCGGTGCGGTCGCCGTAGTCACGCCGCAGAGTATCCAGATCCCGCAGCATCGTCGCGGGAGTCAGCGCGTGTTCTCCGACCGCGGACAGCGCGTCCCGGCCGGCCGCGCTGTCCAGATAGTCGACGTCTCGCGAGGTGAACGAATATCCCATCAGCGCGGCCCCGGCCGGTGCGAAACAGCCTGCCGCCCACTACTTTCCGGCGGCACCCGGCTTCACGCCGGTGATCATGGCGTTGTAGAAGAACTGGCGCGGCACCACGTGGCGCAGCACCTTCTCGTCGAGCTTGCTCAGACCGAGCCACGCCTTGTACTGGGCCATCCGGTAGCGCCAGGTCAGCTTCTCCTCCGGCACCGCGGCCTCGAAGGTGCGCACCGGCCAGCCCCACAGCGCGGCGGCGAATTCCTCGGTCTCGGCGTGCACCTGCACGGCGCCCGCGCTGCGGGCGATCTCCTCGAGTTCGGAGGGATCGAAGGTGTGCAGGTCGACGACGGCCTCCAGGGCCGCGGCCCGCGACGACTCGTCCAGTTCGGCCTGCGGTCGCCGCCAGTCGGACAGGAACGGCAGCTTGGTCACCTCGGTGGTGACCTTCCAGGTGATCTGGCCCAGTTTGCGGGCGTAGAAGTTGCCGATGGTGGTCGGCTCACCGGCGAAGACGAAGCGGCCGCCCGGCTTCAGCACCCGCAGGCATTCCCGCAGCGCCTGCTCCACGTCCGGAATGTGATGCAGCACAGCATGTCCCACGACCAGATCGAAGGTGTCGTCCTCGTAGGGGATGGTCTCGGCGTCGGCGACGCGGCCGTCGACATCCAGCCCCAGGTTCTGCGCGTTGCGGGTGGCCACCTTGACCATGCCCGGCGACAGGTCGGTCACCGAACCGGTTTTCGCCACTCCGGCCTGCATCAGATTCAACAGGAAGAAGCCGGTGCCGCAACCGAGTTCGAGGGCTCGCTCGTACGGCAGCGGCGCATTCGGGGCGACGGCGTCGAAGCGACCGCGCGCGTACTCGATGCACCGCTCGTCGTAGGAGATGGACCATTTGTCGTCGTAGGTCTCCGCCTCCCAATCGTGGTAGAGGACCTGCGCAAGCTTGTTGTCGGTGAGCGCGGCCTGGACCTCGGCCTCGGTGGCGTGCGGGTTCGGCGCGGGGTCGTCAAGACGTGCGGTCATGGTCGCACAGCGTATCGAGTGATCATGCGGAGTGGGTCAGCGGCCCAGGAATTTCGCGGCGCCCGGACCGGACGCCGAATAAGAACGTGTTCCTACGCTGCGGTCTTCTGTTTCGAACAGCTCCGCCCACTCGGCGCGGGCGCGGTCGAGGCCGTGCGGACCGGCCTCGAAGACCCGTTTCGCGGCGGCCAGCGCGCGGGCCGGACCGCTGGTGAACTGCCGCGCCCACCGCAGCGCCGCACCGAAGACGTCGTCGGGGGCGACCACCTCGTCGACCAGCCCGATCGCCGCCGCCTCCTCGGCATCGACATAGCGGCCGGTGTACACCAGATCCTTGGCCGGGCCCGGGCCCACGAGCAGCCCCAGCCGACGGATGCCCGCCACCGGGATCAGGCCCGCCCGGATCTGCGGCAAGCCCAGTTTCACGTTGTCACCGATCAACCGGCGGTCGGCGCCCAGAGCGAACTCGAGTCCCGCACCGACCGCGTACCCGGTGATCGCGGCGATCGTCGGCTGCGGAATCCGGGCCAGACAACCCAGCGCCTGCTGCAGATCCGCGGCCACGGCGCCGGCCTGCCCGGGCGTCCAGCGCGCGAGTTCGTCGACGTCGTCGCCCGCGCTGAAGATTCGCTCGTCGCCGTAGACGATCACGGCCCGCACCTCGTCGTCCGCCGCGAGGGCGTCGGCGGCCGCCGCGAGTTCCAGCGCCAGCTGCAGATCGATGAGATTCAGCGGCGGCCGCGCGAAACGCAGTACGGCGATTCCCGCCTCGACACGGTCCACGGTCACGAATTCGGCCACGGCGGCGAGCCTACTGTGCGCGGCGGGACGCACCGTACGTCGGGATGTTCGCGCCGGCTCAGTCTCGCTTCGAGCCCTGCAGCCGCGACGCGTCCGGCATATCGGCGAAATAGCGGGTGTTGTTCGGGAACTGCAGCATCGGCTGACCGTCGACCGGTTCGAAGATCGGCATGATCGGGCTGATCGCGCGGTCGGCCGCGAGAATCTCTGCCGTGGAGGCGAATTCGGCGATCGAGCTCAGCTGCGTCCAGGTCGGCGGCAGCAGGACGTCCTCGCCGGCCCGCCAGCGATCCAGCGCCTGCGCCGGGGTCCGCCACGCGACGTCGTGCGCCTCGGTGGTGGCGCCGTCGGCGCGCTGCCCCTCGGGCAGGACCGCGACGAAGAAGTAGGTGTCGTAGCGGCGCGGTTCCACCACCGGGGTGATCCAGTTGTCCCACGGGCGCAGCAGATCCGCGCGCAGGATCAGATTCTCGTTCGCCAGGAAATCGCCGAACGACAGTTCGCGGCGCTCGAGCTTCTCCCGGGCACTGCGGTAGGCGACGGTGTCGGAGACGACGGTGTCGGCGGTCGGGCCCGCCAGCAGCACACCGCATTCCTCGAAGGTCTCCCGGACCGCGGCACACACCAGCGCCTGCGCGCGAGCGCGGTCGACCCCGAAACGCTGCCCCCACCAGGTCGGGTCCGGCCCGGCCCAGCCGATTTCCGCATCGGCGTCGGAGGGGTCGACACCACCGCCGGGAAAGACCGTCATGCCGGCCGCGAAGGCCATCGCCTTGACCCGTCGTTGCAGGAAAACCTCCGGACCGGATGCGCCGTCACGCACGAGCACTACGGTCGAAGCGTCCTTCGGCGCCGGTGGTTCGGCCGGGGTTTCCGCAACAGATTCACTCACAATCGCACCATAACGCGCGCTCGGTACCGATCGGCAGCAGGTGTGGCGAAAGCGGCACCGGCGCCCGCCGCGCGATCGGGGTTCAGGCGCGGTGGCGGCCGAAGCGTTGCGAGCGCCTCGCGAAATACCGTCCGTCGATGCGATCGAGGGCGATGGACTGGCGGAAGGCCTCGCTGAGATTCTCCGCGGTCAGCACATCCGAGAGCAGGCCCTGCGCGATCACATCGCCCTCGTTGAGCAGCAGCGCGTGGGTGAAACCGGGCGGAATCTCCTCGACGTGATGGGTGACCAGCACGGTCGCCGGAGCATCCGGGTCGGCGGCCAGATCGCCCAGTTGCTCGACCAGTTCCTCGCGGCCACCCAGATCCAGGCCGGCCGCCGGTTCGTCGAGCAGCAGCAGTTCGGGATCGGTCATCAGGGCGCGGGCGATGAGGACGCGTTTGCGTTCACCCTCGGACAGGGTTCCGTAGGCCCGGTCGGAAAGGTGTTCGGCGCCCAGGCTTTCCAGGATGTCGACGGCGCGGTCGGTGTCGACCTCGTCGTAGCGCTCGCGCCAGCGGCCCATCACGGCGTACCCCGCCGACACCACCAGATCCGACACCTTCTCGTCCACCGGGATCCGGCTGGCCACCGCGGCCGACGACAGACCGATGCGCGGGCGCAGTTCGCTGATGTCGGTCTTGCCGAGCACCTCGCCCAGCAGCGTGGCCGACCCCGAGGTCGGATACAGCTCGGCGGCGGCCATCCGCAGCAGCGACGTCTTCCCGGCGCCGTTGGGGCCGAGCACGACCCAGCGTTCGTCGAGCTCCACCTGCCAGGTGACGGGACCCACCAGCGTGTGGCCCGACCGCCGGACGGTCACCTCGTTGAAGTCGATGAGCAGATCGGGATCCGGTTGCGGCACGAGCTCCATCTTTGCCGACGCGCTCGATCCGTTGCCAACGTGGTCGGTGTGCACGCTATCCGTCATAGTCGGCCTCCCGCTCCCTCACGATCCGAATCGGCCATTGCCGCAGTGAGATTCCGCACGTTTGAGCACCCTACGGTGCCACCGCGATCACCGTCATCGAACCCGGCGCCACTTCGGTGAATCCGGCATCCCGGACCGCGGCGATCGTCTCCGGCCCGGCGCCGGCGTTCACCCGGGCGCACAGCCGGGCCCAGTGATCCGGCTCCGCGTCACGGACCGCGCAGCGGAATCCGCGCTGCGCCCAGGCGAAGGCCTGTTCCACCGGCAGCGCACCGGCCAGCAACATGCTCGCGTGACCGACCTGCGCCGCCGCCTTGCCGACGGTCATCCCGAGAGCCGAATTCACCCACAGCACAGGCGATCCCGGGTCCGGTGGGCCGGGTTCGTCGTGTTCGAGGTCGGTGCCGCCGATCTGCAGTTTGCGGATGCGCGGGTCGACCTCGCCCACCGGGCCCGGCACCAGGGCGCGGGCCTGGGCGCCGTCCACGTCGATCGTGATGCCCTCGACATCTCCGGCCGAGATCCACTGCGCACCCCGAGCTCGCCGCGCCACCTTCCGGATCCGCGACCGCTTCCACGCGAGATAGCGCGGCTCCCACTCCCCGCCCGGGCCGACGCGTGGATCCAGGCACAGCGCGACGGCCGCAGCCGCGGCCGCCTCCAGCACCGCACTGCGCAGCGGCGGTTCGGCTTTCGGAATGTGCAGGACCATCTGCATCGCCTGCACCTGCGCGGGATCGTCCGGATCGCCGCCGCCACCGTAGCCGAGCGCCAGCTCCGCATGCCGGGCGCGGAAACCGGAATCCAGCACGAGCGGCGGTGCGGCGCCGGGGCCGGGCGCGTCGAGCTCGGGTTCGGTCATCAGCTCAGCGGCACCCGGCGCAGCAGACCGTCGCGGGCGTCCGCGGCCTCGACCTCGTCGCGGGTGACACCGAGGATGAACAACACCGCGTCCAGGAACGGGTGCGACAGCGCGGTGTCGGCGACCTCTCGCAGTGCGGGCTTGGCCTGGAAGGCGATACCCAGGCCGGCCGCGTTGAGCATGTCGATGTCGTTGGCGCCGTCGCCGACCGCGACGGTCTGTTCCATCGGCACACCGGCCTCGGCCGCGAAACGCCGCAGCGCCACCGCCTTTCCGGGCCGGTCGACGATCTCGCCGATGACCTGACCGGTGAGCTTGCCGTCGACCACCTCGAGGGTGTTGGCGTGCACGAAATCCAATTCCAGCTCGTGCGCCAGCGGTTCGATGACCTGCCGGAATCCGCCCGAGACCACACCGCAGCGGAATCCGAGCCGGCGCAGGGTGCGAATGGTGGTCCGCGCGCCGGGGGTCAGTTCGATCCGCTCGGCGACCTGATCGATCACCGTCTCGTCCAGCCCGGTGAGGGTGGCGACGCGCTGGCGCAGCGATTCGGCGAAGTCGATCTCCCCGCGCATCGCGGCCTCGGTGACCTTGCGGACCTCCTCCTCGACACCGGCGTGCGCGGCGAGCATCTCGATCACCTCGCCCTGGATGAGGGTGGAGTCGACGTCGAAGACGATGAGCCGCTTGGCCCGCCGGGCCAGCCCCGCACGCTCGACGGCGACATCGACCTTCTCCTTCGCGGCGACCTCGGCCAGCGCCGTGCGCAGGCGGGTCTCGGCCAGCGGGTCCTCGGTCGCCGGTGCGGTGACCATCAATTCGAGGCCGGTCACCGGGTAGTCGGCGATGCCGCGGATGGAGTCGATGTTGACCTCCTGCGCGGCCAGCGTGCGGGCGATCGTGCTGAACGCGCGAGCGGTCACCGGGCTGCCGAGCACCACCACCGCGTGCGTGGACAGCGGCGCCCCGGAGACCGAGTTGGCGCCGATCTCGACATCGACCTGCATGCCGACCGTCGCCATCGCGTCCTCGAGCTGATCCTGCAGGTCCTCCGGATCGCCCGGACTCGTCACCAGCACACCGAGGGTCAGCCGGCCCCGGATCACGACCTGCTCCACGTCCAGCAGGCTCACGCCGTGCCGGGACAGCGCCGCCAGCAGCACCGAGGTCACGCCCGGTTTATCGGGTCCGGTGACCGTGATCAGCACCGTCGTCTCGGTGGCGGTGCCACGATCGGACTCGGACGTGCCCACGCGCAACTCCATCTCTTCGTCACAGCTCCTCGCGCCGGCGATCGCGGTCCGCCGGCGGCCAGCGAACATTCTCTCAGGTCGGGTGCGGCCACCGGCGCGCACCGGTCACCGGAGGCACCACCACACCCTCCGGCCCGGCGTGGCACCCCCGAAACGCCGAACGCGGCGGCCGTCGCACTGGACGGCCGCCGCGCCGGGACTTCGCTACTCGATGCGGGGTACTAGCTCGACACCTTCTCGAGCTCGGCCACGTGATGGGACTTCGAGCCCCAGCCCACGTGCGCCTCGGCCCGCATGCGCTCCACCATGTGCGGGTAGTGCAGCTCGAACGCCGGACGCTCGGAGCGGATCCGCGGCAGCTCGTAGAAGTTGTGCCGCGGCGGCGGGCAGGTGGTGGCCCACTCCAGCGAGTTGCCGTAGCCCCACGGATCGTCCACGGTCACGACCTCGCCGTAGCGGTAGCTCTTGAAGACGTTCCAGATGAACGGCAGCGTCGAGGCACCGAGGATGAAGGCGCCGATCGTGGAGATCGTGTTCAGGGTGGTGAAACCGTCGGTCGGCAGGTAGTCCGCGTACCGGCGCGGCATGCCCTCGTTACCCAGCCAGTGCTGCACCAGGAAGGTGGTGTGGAAGCCGACCATGGTCGCCCAGAAGTGCCACTTGCCCAGGCGCTCGTCCAGCATGCGGCCGGTCATCTTCGGGAACCAGAAGTAGATACCGGCGAAGGTGGCGAACACGATGGTGCCGAAGAGCACGTAGTGGAAGTGCGCGACCACGAAGTAGGTGTCGGACACGTGGAAGTCCAGCGGCGGGCTGGCCAGGATGACGCCCGACAGACCACCGAAGAGGAACGTGACCAGGAAGCCGACCGAGAACAACATCGGTGATTCGAAGGTCAACTGCCCCTTCCACATCGTGCCGATCCAGTTGAAGAACTTCACACCGGTCGGAACCGCGATCAGGAAGGTCATGAACGAGAAGTACGGCAGCAGCACCGCACCGGTGGCGTACATGTGGTGCGCCCACACCGCGATCGACAGCGCGGCGATGCCCAGGGTCGCGTAGACCAGGGTGGTGTAACCGAAGATCGGCTTACGGCTGAAGACCGGGAAGATCTCGGACACGATGCCGAAGAACGGCAGCGCGATGATGTACACCTCGGGGTGGCCGAAGTACCAGAACAGGTGCTGGTAGAGCAGCGAACCGCCGGTGGCCGGGTCGTAGATGTGGCCGCCCAGGTGACGGTCGTAGGCCAGCGCCATCAGCGCGGCGGTCAGCAGCGGGAAGGCCAGCAGCACGAGGACGCTGGTGACGGCGATGTTCCAGGTGAAGATCGGCATCCGGAAGAGGGTCATACCCGGGCAGCGCAGGCAGACGACGGTGGTCAGCATGTTGACACCACCGAGGATGGTGCCCAGACCGGAGACGGCCAGACCCAGAATCCACAGGTCGGCGCCGACACCCGGGGAGTGCACGATGTCCGACAGCGGGGTGTAGGCGGTCCAGCCGAAGTCGGCGGCGCCACCGGGGGTGATGAAACCCGCGGTGGCCATGGTCGCGCCGAACAGGTACAGCCAGTAGCTGAACGCGTTCAGACGCGGGAAGGCGACGTCGGGCGCACCGATCTGCAGCGGCAGCACGATGTTGGCGAAGCCGAACACGATCGCGGTCGCATAGAACAGCAGCATGATCGTGCCGTGCATGGTGAACAGCTGGTTGAACTGCTCCGGCGACAGGAACTGCAGACCCGGACGAGCGAGCTCACCACGCATCAGCAGGGCCATCAGACCGCCGATCATGAAGAACGACATCGCGGTCACCAGGTACATCACACCGAGGACCTTCGGGTCCGTGGTGGTGACGGCCTTGTAGATGAACGAACCCTTCGGGCCCAGTCGTGCCGGATACGGCCGTGTCGCTTCCAGCTTGGGGACTGGCTGGGGCTCTACAGCAGTCACTGATCCTCCTGAAGGTGTGCCTTCTGCTCGTTTCGCACGCTCGTGCGTTCCGGCGCATGACGAAACGACGGTGGCTTGCGCTAGAGGCATCGTAAACCGTGGCGTCGCAGGCGTCCGACGGGGTCCTACTCTGTGTCGTATTCGCCGCGCGGACGGTGCCGCAATCATCCTGCACGTGGGCGCATGTACCCTACGCTGCATGCCGGTGAGCGAACGCGTCTCCACCCGAAAGCCCAAGACCCGCAAGCGCACCAGTGCGCGCCGGCTCGCGCTCGGCGGTGCGGCCGCGGGCGCCGTGGCCCTCCTGGTCACCGGCTGCGGCACCGGGGGCGACGACGCGTCGAGTTCGATCGTCCGGACCACCACCAATATCGCCGGCGCGAGCGTGGTCGGCATCGAGCGCGACACCACCCACGCCTGCGCCCTGCCCAGCGCCCCCGACCAGGCCTCGGGCACCCACACGGTGGCGGGAACCCAGGTGCCCGCGGATCCGAAACGCATTGTCGTGCTGGATACCGCCGCGCTGGACGCGGTCTGCGCGGTGGGCCTGTGGGAGCGGGTCGTCGGCGCGACCACCGCGGCCGGACCGGCGCCGCAGCCGAACTATCTGGGCACCGGCGTCCTGAAGATCCCGAGCGTGGGGTCCTCGGGGGCGGTGGACACGGCCAAAATCTCCGCGCTGCAACCGGATCTGATTCTCGGCGCCGCGGGTGACGGGGATCTCGCCGCACTGCGCGGGATCGCCCCGACCGTGCTGGTCGACCATCGCGGCTGGCAGGACGATTTCACCGCCTACGCCGAGGCTCTGGGACGCGGTTCGGCCGGCGCGAAGGCGCTCGCGGACTACCGCACCGACGCCCGCGAAACCGGGGCCTCGATCGCCGCCAACCTGTCGCAGGCATCGGTGATCCGCTTCTCTCCCAAGGATATTCAGGTCCAGGGCACCGACACGTTCGCGGGACAGGTACTCACCGACGCCGGCGTGCAGCGCCCCGGCGCCCAGCGCGATCGCTCGTTCACGGTGGACAGCCTCGCCACCGAAAGCGACCGCAACAAGATCGAGGGCGACATCATCTATCTGATGTTCGACGGCCCCGACGGTAAGAGCCACGGCGAATCAGTGATGAAGGGCGACGACTGGAAAGCGCTCGGCGCCGTCTCCGACAAGCGCGATTTCGCCGTCGAGGACGACCTCTGGCACGGTTCCGGGCTCACCGCCGCGCGGGCGATCCTCGACGACCTGCGCAAGACGCTCAACGGGTATGTGACGGACTGAGCCGGTGAGGCGCGGCACGCGGCGCGCCCCGGTTCAACGACCGTCCGCGTCGCCCGCCTGTCTCTCGATACGCGAGGACGTTTTCGGCCGGCCCGGCGGTGGTCGGCGCGGGTCGTCGACAGCCGCGCGTGGGCGTAGCGCGTAGGCGGGCACCAACTGGTCGGTGAGATGCAGCGGCGCCCGCCCGTCCGCGTAACAGACCGAGAAATTCACCCGGCCCAGCCATTCGCCGCTGAACGAGGGCACCCAGTGCGTCAACGTCCCCGGCCGCTCCCCCGTCATATCCAGCCCCGCCCCGTTGACGTGCCGGGGCGTGCCCGGATCCCGGATGAGAATCGCGTCCAACCGCACCCACACCGGTTTCGGCGGCTGCACGAGCACCCGGTAGTAATAGCCGGCCTCGTTCGGATACTGCAGCTGCGGTTCGGTCCCCTCGGTCCGCGGAACGCCGTCCGGAAGCCGTCGCGGCGCCCGGCCGGAGAACCCATCGCCCGTCCCCTCCGACGACACACCCCTACCGGCACTCGAACACATATTCGAATAATACCGAGCGGTCGGCCTGATCGACACTCACCCCACAACATCCGGGCCGCACCTCGTCCGCGCACGTCATGATGGGACGGGTGGGCAGACTTCTCGTGCTGGTGAACGGTCTTCCGGGTGCCGGCAAATCGACCGTCGGACAGGCGCTGGCGCGGGTCCTGGGCGCCCGATTCCTCTCGAAGGACACGGTCAAGGAGGGGCTGGCAGCCTGCGTCGACGACCCCGCCGATCTCCCGGATCTGGGCGGTGTCGCGATGGACGCGGTCTGGTCACTGGCGCGAACCAGTCCCACCTCGGTCGTCATCGATTCCTGGTGGTTCGCACCGCGCGAATCTCGTTCCACCCCAGCGCACTTGACCGATCACAGCGTCGGCGGCGCCCGGAACCTCCGCCCACCCGAGCCCCTCGGCGACGCGGACAACGTCGGAGCGCTTGCGCACAGCGCCTCAGCCTCGACTACACCTGTTGCCGCCATCCGATCGTCGACCGCGGAGCCCTCGGGATGTCACCAACCTCAGGCGCGGTCGTGAATGGTGACGGCATATCCGTCGGGATCGGCGAAGGTGAAGGTTCGCCCGAAGGGGCCGTCGACGGGTGCGGCGAGGATCGAGACTCCGGCCGCGGCCAGATGATCGTGCATGTGCTGCGCGTCGCCGGCGTGCAGCCACAGTGCGACACCGGCGCCCGGGCGCGGCGCGACGGCATCGAGATCGACGCCCGGCAGCGGCGTCCGCACCGCGAAAGACACCGGGACCGTGTCGAATACGACCGCACCGGGCGGGCTCGCCGGAGCGCGGCGCAATCCGAGATGCGTCTCGTAGAACTCGGCCGCCGCATCCACATCACGCACCTGCAGGGCGATGAAGTCGGGTCCGGTCACAGTAGACATGGGCTTTCTCCTTCTATGTCAGGGTTCTGACATAGAAGGATATGTCAGAATCCTGACATGTCGCAAGAGCAGGTGGACCTCGATTCGTCCGTGGGTTATGTCCTCAAACAGGCCGCCGCCGCCTTGCGCGGCGCCATGGACACCGCCCTGCGGCCGTTGGGCCTGAGCGTGCCGCAATACGCGTGCCTCGAACTGCTGGGTCAGCGACCGGGCCTGTCCGCCGCGGAGCTGGCTCGCGGCGCGTTCGTCACACGCCAGTCCATGCATACGGTGCTGCAAGGTCTGGAGGATCGCGGTCTCCTGGAACGTCCGTCCGCCGCACCGCACGGGCGGGCCTTACCGACTCGGCTCACCGACGAGGGCACCCGCCTGCTCGCACGGGCCAGTCACCTCGTCGCCGAGGTCGAAGGCCGGATGATCGCGGCCCTGCCCGCCGGCAACGCAGCACGCCTGCACCGAGACCTGACCACGTGCGCGGAAGCACTCGATCCGACGAAGCACTGAACGACTCCATCCACCCCGAGGGCCGACCGGCACACCGGCCCTCCCTACATAAGCGAAACCCGGACGTACGCAATGCGATACGCCCGGGTTCTCATGTGAGAGCGAAACTCAGAACTCCCAGTCCTCGTCTTCGGTGTTGACCGCCTTGCCGATGACATAGCTGGAACCGGAGCCGGAGAAGAAGTCGTGGTTCTCGTCGGCATTCGGGGACAGCGCCGAGAGGATCGCCGGGTTGACGTCGGTCTCGTCGCGCGGGAACAGCCCCTCGTAGCCGAGGTTCATCAGCGCCTTGTTGGCGTTGTAGCGCAGGAACTTCTTGACGTCCTCGGTGAGGCCGACCTCGTCGTAGAGGTCCTGGGTGTATTCGACCTCGTTCTCGTACAGCTCGAACAGCAACTCGAAGGTGTAGTTCTTGAGTTCGTCACGCTCGGGCTGAGTGAGATCCTCGAGACCCTTCTGATACTTGTAGCCGATGTAGTAGCCGTGCACGGCCTCGTCGCGGATGATCAGGCGGATCAGGTCGGCGGTGTTGGTGAGCTTGGCGCGCGAGGACCAGTACATCGGGAGGTAGAAACCGGAGTAGAACAGGAAGCTCTCCAGCAGCGTGGAGGCCACCTTGCGCTTGAGCGGCTCGTCGCCCCGGTAGTACTCGAGCACGATCTCGGCCTTGCGCTGCAGATTCGGGTTCTCCTCCGACCAGCGGAAGGCGTCGTCGATCTCACGGGTGGAGCACAGCGTGGAGAAGATGGAGCTGTAGCTCTTCGCGTGCACCGACTCCATGAACGCGATATTGGTGTACACCGCCTCCTCGTGCGGGGTGCGCGCGTCCGGAATCAGGCTCACCGCGCCGACGGTGCCCTGGATGGTGTCCAGCAGGGTCAAGCCCGTGAACACCCGCATGGTCAGCTGCTTCTCCTGCGCGTTCAGCGTGGCCCACGACGGAATGTCGTTGGATACCGGAACCTTCTCCGGCAACCAGAAGTTGCCGACGAGCCGGTCCCAGACCTCGGCATCCTTCTCGTCGGGCACCCGATTCCAGTTGATCGCAGACACTCGATCGATCAGCTTCACGCCCGCTCACTCACCCTTCCCGCTTCGCCGGTCATTGTACGCTCGGACACTACTCCTAGTGGACCTCCGCTCAGCACAGCACAAGAGCTTGTGTCTCCCATGTCCTGGGCAAATGCGTTCCGGGGTGGGAAGTTCCACACCGCGGCCGCGAGCGAATGACGAGCGCGCGATGCACAGGCTACTGCCGCCGCCACGATCGCAGCAATGATGCCGAGAGTTTGCCGGGGACGTGCCTGCCATTCGGCGCAGACCGCCACATGCCCGCAGGCATCGATGGTCCCGGACGGGGTTCGCTCCCGACCGAGACTCGGCACCTCGACCCGGCGACCGTTTCGCACACCGGTGGTATGCACTAATCGTGCAAACCTCGTCGGCTTCAGCAGTTTTCTCACATTTTCGCCGAGGTTTGCACGAAAAGTTCGCCCTACAGCACAGTTCGTTCCTACCTGTCGTGATGACACCCCGTTCATCGCGCCCCCGCGCCGAGAGGATGCCGTATGAACCCCGATCTCCGCGTACGTTTCGCTGTCGACGACGAAGCCCTCTCGCGGCTGCACGCGGACGCATTCGGCGGTGACCGGACAGTGGTGCCCTGGCAGGCGCGCCTGGAACGGCACAGCCGGTCATGGGTCGGCGCGTTCGTCGGTGAGCGACTCGTCGGGTTCGTGCACGCAGTATGGGACGGGGGAAACCACGCGTTTCTCCTCGACACCGCGGTCGCCCCGGATCTCCACCGGCAGAGCATCGGATCCGACCTGGTGAAGACCCTGGTCGGCGACCTGCGTGAACTCGGTATCGAATGGCTCCACGTCGATTTCGAACCTCACCTGCACAGCTTCTATCGCGACGCATGCGGATTTCGCGCCACCGACGCCGGCCTGCTACGACTGAACTGACACCGAACTCCGTTCGCCGAGCAGCAGTTCGGCCACGGCGTGCGGGGCCTCGTGCATCGCGTCGTGGCCGGTCGGGAGGTCGTGGACCAGCCATTCGGGGTCGGCTTGCAGGCGGGTGCGGAGGCCGGCGAAAGGGGTGTGGTCTTCCCAGCCGGAGCAGTAGACGAACTCTCGGCGCGGGACTCGGGCGAATGCCCCGGTGAGCCGGATCGTCTGCATGAAGGACGCGAGGGGGTGGGGGCGGCGGCGGGCGTCGCCGTTGCCGGGCGGGCGGACCGCGTAGCCGGTGGTCGCGGCGCCCGCGGCGAGGACCTCGCGGAAGTAGTCGTTCGTTGCGGACCAGCACGATTCGCCGTCGCGGGGGACGTACGCGTCGAGATGCACCAGGCGCGAGATCCGGCCGCCGGCGCGGTCGGCGGCCGCGGCGATCACCATTCCGCCGTAACTGTGACCGACCAGCGTCACGTCGGTGAGGCGGGCGCGGTCGAGGAACCGCACGACGTCGTCGGCGTGGGTGTCGAGGGTGGTCGTCGCGACCGTCGCGGCGTCGTCGTCCGGCCGCAGACCGGTCAGGGTCAAGGCGTGGACGGTGTGACCGGCTTGCTCCAGGAGTGGAACCACCGTCTCGAACGACCAGGAACCCTTCCAACCGCCGGGCACCAAAACGTATGTCCCCATGTGCTTTTCCCACTTTCTCCAGCCGCGGAGTCGAGGCACGCTACCTCGATCACTTCGCGTGGAGACAGTCTCACCGGCGAGGAGTGTGGCTTGCTACCGATAGAAAGCCATGTGATACCTGTTCGCCGCCAACCTCGGCGGGCGCCCTGTACCTGCTCCCGAAGTGCGCAGTCCCGGTTCAGATTCCCAGTACGAGTTTCGCGGTCGTGAAGTAGATGATCAGCCCGGTCGCATCGACCAGCGTCGTCACCATGGGCGCGGAGATGACCGCCGGGTCGATGCGTAATTTCTTGGCCAGCAACGGCATCGTGCCGCCGATGGTCGCCGCCCAGCCACAGATGATCACCAGGGTGATGCCGACGACCAGCGCGATCTGCGCGCCGACGAACGCCGCGCCGATGACCATGCCGACCACCGCGAGCATCGAGCCCAGCACCAATCCGACCCGGCATTCGCGCCAGATGACCTTCAGCAGATCCGACACCCGCACCTCGCCGACGGCCAAGGCCCGCACGCACGAGGTCGCCGCCTGCGCACCGGCATTGCCGCCAGCGCCGATCAGCAGCGGAATGAACAGCGCCAGATGCGCGGCCTGGGCCAGCGTCGCCTCGAACGCGTCGGTGACCGTGACCGTCAGGGTGGCCGCGACCAGCAGCAACAGCAACCACATCGCGCGGTAGCGGGCCAGCTGGAACACACCGGCGGCCATGTAATGCCCGGACCAGGGGCTGGCACCGGCCTGCCGTGCCACATCCTCGCTGTCGGCGGCCTCGATGACCTCGACCGCGTCGTCGATGGTCAGCAGTCCGACCAGCCGGTCCTCACTGTCGACGACCGGCAGGTTGATCAGGTTGGTCTCGCGCATGAGCCGCGCCGCCTTCTCCGCGGCATCGGTCGCGCGGGCGAAAACCGGTGCGCTGACGACGAGTTCGGTCAGCATCGTGCCGGGATCGCTGAGGACCAGTTCACGCATCTCGACCACGCCGGTGAGCCGGCGACCGCCGTCCACCACCGGCAGCGTGTACACGGTCTCCGCATGCGCGCCCTTGGCGCGAACCACCCGCAGCGCCTGTTCGACGGTCAGATCACAATGCAGCGCAACGACTTCCGGCGTCATGTAGCGACCGACCGAACCCTCGGGGTAGCCGAGCAGCGCCGCGGTCATCCGCCGTTCGCGCGGGCTCAGCCCGGCCAGCACCTTCTTCGCGACCGTGGCGGGGGCCTCGCGCAGCATCCGGGCCCGGTCGTCGGGGTCCATGCCTTCGACCAGTTCCCGGAAGCTCTGGTCGCGCATTCCGGACAGGATCTGCTGCTGGTCGACCGGCTCGAGCTCCTCGAACACCGCCAGCGCCCGGTCCTTGTCGAGCAGCCGGAACGCGATGCCGGCGTGCACGGCGTCCATGCGCGCGAGTTCGTCGGCGATCCGATGCGGGACGTGGTCGTCCAGCCAGTTCAGCGCGGCATCGACACGACGGTCGTCGATGAGGTCGCGGAGCGAGATGTGATCCGAATGCTGTTCGGTGACAGTCGTTTCGGCGGTGGCGGCACTGCGGACCGCCGTATCGGCCTGCGTAGGGGTGGCCGCGTGTCCGTCATCCGGGACATCAGGGCGTGCGGGCGCGGCAAAGAACAGATCGGTCGACATGACAGAACCTCGGCATACTGCGAGTGGGTACGGGGTCACGGATCACACCGCGAGGCACCGACCTCGCCACCGAAAGCTCTACCGGCAGAACAGGAGGACGGCGCCGCGCGGCCTTCGACTCGGGGGTTCGCTACGCACAGCCACCCACCTCCTCATCGCCAGCACTTCACCGTCAGAGAATTTTCCGATGCCATCCCGGCACCCCGATGACCTGCACCGTCGCCTGGTCACCGCCCGGACGCAGAGCGCCCGCATGCAGGTTACACCTCCGGTCGCCGCCGCGCCGAACCACGACAGTCGGCACGTGCCGTCGAACTACTCGGTGCCGTCGAACTACCCCGTGTTCGGTCATACGAACGGGCGCCCCGGCCGGAACCGGGGCGCCCGTCGACAACGTCACAACATGCAGCTGACGCAGCCCTCCACCTCGGTGCCCTCCAACGCCATTTGGCGGATGCGGATGTAGTAGAGGGTCTTGATTCCCTTGCGCCAGGCGTAGATCTGGGCCTTGTTGACATCGCGGGTGGTGGCGCTGTCCTTGAAGAACAAGGTCAGCGACAGGCCCTGGTCCACATGCTGGGTGGCCGCGGCGTAGGTGTCGATGATCTTCTCGTAGCCGATGTCGTAGGCGTCGGCGAAGTAGTCGAGATTGTCGTTGGTCAGGTAGGGGGCCGGGTAGTAGACGCGGCCGATCTTGCCTTCCTTGCGAATCTCGATCTTCGACGCCACCGGGTGAATCGAACTGGTGGAGTGGTTGATGTAGGAGATCGATCCGGTCGGCGGCACCGCCTGCAGGTTCTGGTTGTAGATGCCGTGCTCCATGACCGAGGCCTTCAGCTCGCGCCAGTCCTCCTGGGTCGGGATGTGCACGCCCGCTTCGGCGAAGATCTCCCGCACGCGGTCGGTCTTCGGCTCCCATGCCTGGTCGGTGTACTTGTCGAAGTATTCGCCGCTGGCGTACTTCGATTCCGGGAAACCACCGAAGGCGGTGCCGCGCTCGATGGCGAGCTTGTTGGACGCCCGCACCGCGTGGTAGGCGACGGTGTAGAAGTAGATGTTGGTGAAGTCCACACCTTCTTCGGATCCGTAGTGGACCCGTTCGCGCGCCAGATACCCGTGCAGGTTCATCTGGCCCAGGCCGATCGCGTGGGATTCGTTGTTGCCCTGTTCGATCGAGGGCACCGAATAGATGTGGGTCTGATCCGAGACCGCGGTGAGCGCCCGGATCGCGACCTCGATGGTCTGCCCGAAATCCGGTGAGTCCATGGCCTTGGCGATATTGAGCGAACCCAGGTTGCAGGAGATGTCCTTGCCGACCTTCGCGTAGGACAGGTCGTCGTTGAACACCGACGGCGTGGAGACCTGCAGGATCTCCGAGCACAGGTTGGAGTGGGTGATCTTGCCCTTGATCGGGTTGGCCCGGTTCACCGTGTCCTCGAACATGATGTAGGGGTAACCGGATTCGAACTGCAGCTCGGCGATGGTCTGGAAGAACTCGCGGGCGTTGATCTTCGACTTGCGGATGCGCTTGTCGTCGACCATCTCGTAGTACTTCTCGGTGACGTCGATATCGGCGAACGGCACACCGTAGATGCGCTCGACGTCGTAGGGCGAGAACAGGTACATGTCCTCGTTCTTCTTCGCCAGCTCGAAGGTGATGTCGGGAATCACCACACCCAGCGACAGCGTCTTGATGCGGATCTTCTCGTCCGCGTTCTCCCGCTTGGTGTCGAGGAAGCGGTAGATGTCGGGGTGGTGCGCGTGCAGGTACACCGCGCCCGCGCCCTGGCGCGCGCCGAGCTGATTGGCGTAGGAGAAGGAGTCCTCGAGCAGCTTCATGATGGGGATGACGCCGGAGGACTGGTTCTCGATCTTCTTGATCGGCGCGCCGTGCTCGCGAATGTTGCTCAGTAGCAACGCCACTCCGCCGCCACGCTTGGACAGCTGCAGCGCCGAGTTGATGGAGCGCCCGATGGACTCCATATTGTCCTCGATGCGCAGCAGGAAGCACGAGACCGGTTCGCCGCGCTGCTTCTTGCCCGAGTTCAGGAACGTCGGGGTGGCCGGCTGGAAGCGGCCGTCGATGATCTCCTCGACGAGCTGCTGGGCGAGGATCTCGTCACCCGCGGCCAGGGTCAGCGCGACCATGCAGACCCGGTCCTCGAACCGCTCCAGATAGCGCTTCCCGTCGAAGGTCTTCAGCGTGTAGGACGTGTAGTACTTGAAGGCGCCGAGGAAGGTCGGGAACCGGAACTTCTTGGCGTAGGCCTGCTGGAACAGCTTCTTGACGAAGGCCCGGCTGTACTGGTCGAGCACCTCGGGCTCGTAGTAGTTCTCCTCCACGAGGTAGTCGAGCTTCTCGTCGAGGTTGTGGAAGAACACGGTGTTCTGGTTGACATGCTGCAGGAAGTACTGCCGGGCGGCGGCGACATCCTTGTCGAACTGAATCTCGCCATTCGGTCCGTACAGATTCAGCATCGCGTTGAGCGCGTGATAGTCCAAGCCCTCCGTCGAGGTCTCGGTGCTGACCGGGCGCTCTAGGCGGGCCGTCTTTCCGGCCGGTGCTGTTGTCGTTGCCAAAACAATCCCAATCCCTCTCGGACGCGCTCGACGTCCTCGGCGGTTCCCATCAGTTCGAAGCGATACAGGTACGGCACCCCGCATTTGCGCGAGATCACCTCTCCCGCATAGCAATACGTATCGCCGAAGTTCGTGTTGCCGGCCGCGATCACCCCGCGCAACAGCGCACGATTATGCGGATCGTTGAGGAATTTCGCCACCTGCCTGGGGACGAATTCCTTGTCCGAACGCCCGGCTGCTCCCTCGCCGCGCTGCGCGTCGAACACATGCCGGCCGCCACCATAGGTGGGGCAGATCAGCACATAGGGCGTGTCGACGCGCAGCGAATCGGCGGTGTGGAGCGGAATGCGAACGGCCGGCAAACCCAGCCGTTCGACGAAGCGGTGCGTGTTCTCCGAAGCGCTCGAGAAGTAGACCAGAGCGGGCGTCGATTGGGTCCCTTCCCCGGACAACCCAGCCATCCCACTCTCCCTTCCCACGTCGGACGAACGGGCGACCGAAGCGGATCAGGCCGCGGCGGTCACCAGGGACTTGATGCGGTCCGGACGGAAACCGGACCAGTGCTCGTCGCCGGCGACGACAACGGGGGCCTGCAGATATCCCAGCGCCATCACATAGTCGCGGGCCTCGGGGTTCTCGGAGATATCGACGACGTCGTACTCCACACCCGCCTTGTCGAGCGCGCGGTAGGTGGCGTTGCACTGGACACAAGCGGGCTTGGTGTAGACCGTGATACTCATGGGTGACCCTCTCTCCTTGCCTTATCCGATGCAGCCTTGAATCGGTACGCCATCTGCTGTGAGCATCCGTACTGAGCACGATCCATCTGGTACTGCGCAAACCCCTGGAAGATGGAGCAGTAGGGGCAATCACGCTGCGGCGATCGGCTCGGAATCCCTCTCCCCTTCCAGTGCCGTAGACACTACACCTAGTGGCCGACAGATTCCTACAACACGACATGTTGCGAACCACAAAGATGAAATTCGGCGGCCGTAAGTACCAGGACAGTCGATTCGCAACCCGACACGACAGTGGCGCAGATCACGATTTCATGTCGCAGCTCTCTCCCAGCAAACCCAATGCCACCTCTGGTCACACCGGTCACACCGACCTCAGCAGGCGCGTTCGTGCACACCCGAAACGGCCGAATGCCGCGCCCGCCCGAGGGACGAACGCGGCATTCCGCCACCTACTCCGGCGTGTCGCAGCCGGACCGGATCAGCCCTGGCGAGCCTTGAACCGCGGCTCCTTCTTGTTGATCACATAGGTCTTGCCACGGCGTCGCACCACCTGGGCGCCCGGCTTGTCCTTCAGCGAACGCAGCGAGTTCCGCACCTTCATGACGACCTCCTATTGGAAATGGTTTTCATATCCTATAGCGCCGTGAGACGCGGCCGTTAGGACGCCCGTCACGTCACGCCCGACCTATGACCGGCCTCAACGCCACAGAGGGGCCGCACCGCCGGGTGCGACCCCTCGAAAGCTCGAGCCGATTACCGTCTCACACTCAGGCGTTGACCGATTCCCGCGCTGCGACCAGTTCGGTGATCGCGGCGGCGAGCTGGGTCAGAGCCTCGGCGTCCTCGCGCGGATGGGCCTCGCCGAAGCGCTGGCCGATGGTGCCGAAGTGCAGGTGCGCGCTCTCCACGACGGCGCCGCCGGCCACGCCGACCGCCTTCACCGTGTCACCGTGCGCCCACTTCGCGGCGTTCTGGCTGATCGAGGCGCTGATCACGGCGACCGGCTTGGCCTTGATCGAACCCGCGCCGTAGGGACGCGAGGCCCAGTCGATGGCGTTCTTGAGCACGGCCGGAATCGTGCCGTTGTATTCGGGCACGAACAGCACCAGCGCGTCGGCCGCGGCGACGGCGTCACGCAGCGCCTGCGCCGGCGCGGGCACCTGACCCGGTACGTCGATGTCCTCGTTGTAGAAAGGAATATTGCCGAGACCGTCGTAGATATCGACCTCGACACCTTCCGGTGCGGTCTGGGCGGCGGCCTCGGCCAGCTGCCGGTTGATCGAACCGGCACGCAAGCTGCCGACGAGAGCCAGAATGCGAGTCTGTGACATGATCACTCCTTGGGCGGTGGGGCGGCGGTGGCTTCCGCTTTCACGACACGTTAACCGGACTACGGTCCGCTTTCATTCCCGGGTCATGGGGTAACCGAACTGTGAACTGCGACACTCCGGATTCGCCATCGTCGAATTCGTCCCATTCGTCCGATCCGCACGCCTCGGATCCGGTCTTCGCCGCCGCGCCGCGTCCCGGCATGCTGCCGCTGGAGGCCGTGGCCATCGAACTGCCGCCGTCCGCGATCACCACCGCGCTGCCGGTAGCCGAACACTCCGAGCGCAGCGATGCCGTGCGCAACCGGCAACTGCTGCTCGACGCCGCCGAGGAACTCGTCCGCGAATTCGGCGCGGACGGCGTCACGATGGACGCGGTCGCCAAACGCGCGGGCGTCGGCAAGGGCACCGTGTTCCGGCGATTCGGCAATCGCTCCGGTCTCATGCTGGCGCTGCTCGACCAGTCCGAGCAGAAACTGCAGGCGGCGTTCATGTTCGGCCCGCCGCCGCTGGGTCCGGGCGCCCCGCCGCTGCAGCGGCTGATCGCCTACGGACGCGCCCGTCTGGCCGGGATCGAGGTGGAGGGCGAAATGCGCCGCGCCGCCGACGAATCCGGCCGCTACGCGAGCGCCCCGTACAACATCTCGAAAACCCATGTCTCGCTGCTGCTTCGGCAGCTCGAGGTGGGCGGCGATATCGCGCTGACGGCCGACACACTGCTGGCCATCCTCGACGCCGGCCTGGTGCTGCATCAGCTGCGGGTTCTGGGGTATCGGCCCGAACAGATCGCCGACCACTGGGAAAACGTGGTGCGCGCACTCGTGGCGCCCGCCCAGTAGAGTGGCCCCATGGGGAACCTGCGCGAACAGATCATCGCCGAATTGGGTGTCGCGGCCGGGATCGAGCCGAAGGTCGAGGTGCGACGCCGCGTCGAATTCCTGGCCGACTATCTGAGTTCCACGCCGGCAACGGGTTTCGTTCTCGGCATCAGCGGTGGTCAGGACAGCACCCTGACCGGCAAACTGTGCCAGCTGGCGGCCGAGGAGCTGCGGGCCCGGGGCCGGGAAGCCACCTTCGTCGCGGTCCGGCTCCCGTACGGCAGCCAGGCCGACGCCGAAGATGCCGAGGTGGCACTGGATTTCATCCGGCCCGATCGCTCGGTCGAGGTCAACGTGAAACCGGGCGCCGACGCGGTGGCGGCCGCCACCGCCGAGGGTGTGCGTGAGCTGCTCGGCGATCAGGCCCAGTTGCGCGATTTCGTTCGCGGCAACATCAAGGCCCGCGAGCGCATGGTGATCCAGTACGCGGTTGCCGGACAGCTGAATTTGCTGGTCGTGGGTACCGACCACGCCGCCGAAGCGGTGACGGGGTTCTTCACCAAGTACGGCGACGGTGGTGTGGACATCACTCCGCTGACCGGCCTGACCAAGCGGCAGGGAGCGGCGCTGCTGCAAGAGCTGGGCGCGCCGCCGCGGCTGTGGCAGAAGGTCCCGACCGCCGACCTCGAAGACGACCGCCCGGCCCTGCCGGACGAAGAGGCGCTGGGGCTGAAATACAGCCAGATCGACGACTACCTCGAGGGTAAGGACATCTCACCGGAGGTCGCCGAGCGCGTCGAGGAGATCTACCGCAACACCCGGCACAAGCGCGCCGTTCCGGTGTCGCCGCTGGACACGTGGTGGCAAGAGAGCTGATCCGGCGTCAGCCGCCCGCGAACGGCGGTAGTACGTCGACGCGAGCGGTCAGGCGCGTGCTGTCGTCGCGGGTGAGTTCCTCGCCGACGAGGTAGGCGCAGACCTTCAGCATCGGATCCAGGTCGGCGCCGTAGGCCGAGCGCAATGCGGAGCGCAGATCACCGACCGTTGCCGACTCGGGCAGGTCGAGATGTTCGCTGGATTTGCCGACCGCGTCGGCGATCGCGGCGAAATATCTGACCTCAACCACCGATGGCTCCCATCGTGCGTTCCGGGGGGACGAAATCGGCGGCGTCGATGCCGTGCCCGGCCCATTTGTTCCACATCGCGCCGCGCCACAGCTGCGCCAGGTCGTCGTCGCTCGCGCCGGCGCGCAGCAGTGAACGCAGATCGTATTCCTGGTCGCTGAACAGGCAGGATCGGATCATGCCGTCGGCGGTCAGGCGGGTGCGGTCGCAGTCGCCGCAGAATCGGCGGGTGACCGAGGCGATGATGCCGACCGTGGCCGGACCGCCGTTCACCAGCCAGGTCTCCGCCGGCGCGGACGGGTCGGCGCGCCCGGCCTCGGTGAGGGTGAAGGCCGTGCCGAGAACGTCGAGCAGTTCGGCCGCGGTGACCATGTTGGTCCGCGCCCATTCGTGATCGGCGTCGAGCGGCATCTCCTCGATGAAGCGCAGTTCGCATCCCTCGTTCAGACACCACCGCAGCAGATCGACCGCACCCGAGAGGGTTTCGCGCATCAGGACGGCATTGACCTTGACCGGGTAGAGCCCGGCGGCATGGGCGGCGCGGATGCCGGTCAACACCGAACCGAGCCGGTCCCGGCGGGTGAGGCGGGCGAATCCGGCAGGGTCGACGGTATCGAGGGAGATGTTGACCCGGCCGAGTCCCGCGGCCGCCAGCGCGCGAGCGCGATGTTCCAGCCCGACGCCGTTACTGGTCATGGCCAGCGGTGTGTCGGGAACGGCGGCATGGCATCCGGCGATGATCTGCTCGAGATCGCGCCGCATCAGCGGCTCGCCGCCGGTGAAGCGCACCTCGCGGACACCCAGCCGCCGCACCGCGAGTTCCACCAGCCGCACGATCTCCGTGGCCGAGAGCAATTCGTCGGCCGGAATGGCCGGCAGCCCCTCCTCCGGCATGCAGTACGTGCAACGCAACGAACACTTTTCGGTGATCGACACGCGCAGATCCCGGGCCGTGCGCCCGAATCTGTCGACGAGCAGGTCCGTGTCGGGCCGTCCGTCCAGCGAGGGCCGCCCGCCCCGGACGGCGGGAATCCCCATGAGAACGACGGTCACTCCTCCATTATGCGGGCCACCCCCACCTCACGTCCCGCAAGTCACCACCTGTGAGGTATGCGGGGCTCTGCCCGAAACCCCGCCGGAGCGAAGCGAAGGCCATATACACAGCTAGGCTGACCGTATGAGTCAGCCTGCCAAGACTGTGGCTCGGTCCGTCGAGGATCATCGGGAGCGGATCGAACAGTTGCTGCGACCGCTGGCGGCGCGGCAGGTGGAGCAGTTGGCGTTGCACGGGGCGCGGGGGCGGGTGCTGGCCGAGGATGTGCGGTCGCCGCTGGATCTGCCGGTGTTCCGCAATTCCGGGATGGACGGATATGCGGTCCGGGCGGAGTCGGTGGCGGTCACGCCTGTGACGCTGCCGGTGGCCGGTGTGGTGGCCGCCGGTCAGGGTGGCCCGGACCGATTGCCGGACGGGGCGGCGGTCAAGGTGATGACGGGTGCGCCGATTCCGCCGGGCGCCGATTGTGTGGTGCCGGTGGAGGACACCCGCGCCGTCGACGGCGGGGTATCGATCGAACGCGGCCGCAACGCGGGCGATTTCGTGCGCGAGGCGGGTACCGATATTCGGCGCGGCGAGTTGCTGGTGGCGGCCGGGTCGTCGTTGTCGCCGCATCGGATCGCGGCGCTGGCGGCGGTGGGCATCAGCTCGGTGGCGGCGGCGCGGCGGATCCGGGCGGCGGTCCTGACGACGGGCGACGAGCTGGTGTCGGCGGGTGTCGCGTTGCGCCCCGGTCAGATCTACAACTCGAACGGCATCGCGCTGGCTGCGGCGTTGGGCGCCAACGGTATCGATGTGGTGGACGTGTCGCACAGCCGTGACGATCCGGGCGAGTTCCGCCGCAAGTTGTCGGTCGCGACGGCGGCCGCGGATGTGGTGTTCACGTCGGGTGGGGTGTCGCAGGGCGATTTCGAAGTGGTCAAGGAGGTGCTGGCCGATTTCGGCGGCGAGTTCGGTTCGGTGGCCGTACAGCCCGGCGGTCCGCAGGGCGTCAGTGTGGTCGACGGGATTCCGATTCTGAGTTTTCCGGGTAATCCGGTGAGCACGATGGTGTCGTTCGAGGTGTTCGCCCGGCCGATCCTGCGGCAGCTGAGCGGTTTGGCTCCGGTGCCGAATTACGATGTGGCGCTGTTGGATCCGGTACGTTCCCCGGCGGGCCGGCGCCAGTTCCTGCGGGGCCGGCGCGAAGGTGCGGGGGTGCGTTCGGTGTCGGGCCCCGGGTCGCATCTGGTCGCGGCCATGGCCCAGGCGGATGTTCTGATCGAAATTCCGGCCGAGGTCACGTCGGTGGCGGCCGGCTCGCTGGTGAGGGTGCGCGAACTGTGAACGACCTGCCTGATACCGCGGCTTTGTCGCATGTCGATGCGGAAGGCCGGGCGCGCATGGTCGATGTGAGCGCCAAGGCCGAGACGACACGGGTGGCCGTCGCCGCCGGCCTGCTGCGCACGACGCCCGAGGTGGTGGCGCTGGTGCGCGCGGACGATTTGCCGAAGGCCGATGTGCTGTCGACGGCCCGCATCGCCGGTATCTCCGGGGCGAAGAAGACCTCGGAGCTGATTCCGCTGTGCCATCAGCTGGCGCTGTCGTCGGTGGATGTGCGCTTCGGTTTCGCCGAATCCGCCATCACCATCGAAGCGCGAGCGAAGACGAAGGGCCCCACCGGCGTCGAGATGGAGGCGCTCACGGCGGTCGCGATCGCCGGCCTCACGCTGCACGACATGGTGAAGGCGGTGGATCCGGCGGCCGTCCTGGACAGTGTGCGCCTGCTGACGAAAGACGGTGGTAAGCACGGTCATTGGGAGCGACCGGATAGGCCGCACGCCGCGCCCACGGCGGATACACAACACCACGCGCACCGAGCGGCGACCGAGGACCGGCCGATTCACCGTGACACGGAATCGCCCCGGGGCGCACACTCCCCTGCTGACCCGCGCCACGCGACGCACGCCGAGGGCTCCCGGACCGCGGTCGTGGTCGTCGCCTCGACCGGCGTCGCGGCCGGTACCAGGGTCGACAAAACCGGTCCGGTTCTGACGGAATGGCTTGCGGGACTGGGCTTTTCCGTACGCGGCCCGCTGGTCTACGCCGATGCCGAGATCGAGGCCGGCCTGCGCGACGCACTCGACGGCACGCCGGGACTGGTGATCACCACCGGCGGCACCGGCGCCTCGCCCTCCGATGCCACTCCGGAGGCGACGCTGGCGGTACTGGATCGGGAATTGCCGGGCGTGGCCGAGCTGATCCGCCAGCGCGGCACGGCCGCGTTTCCGTTGGCCGCCTTGAGCCGTGGCGTCGCCGGCCTGTCCGGCACTACGGTAATCGTGAATCTGCCCGGTTCGCCGGGTGGGGTCCGCGACGGGATCGCGGTCCTGGAACCGTTGCTGGATCATCTGCTGGCCCAGGTCGCCGGAGGAGACCGCCATGAGTGAGTACACGCCGCTCACCCGCATCAGCGATCAGCCGTTGCAGCCCGAGGAGGTCGAGCGCGCGGTCACCGGACCCGAATACGGCGCGGTCGTCGTCTTCACCGGCAAGGTCCGCGATCACGATGGCGGACAAGCGGTTTCGGCCCTGGAGTATTCGGCCCACCCCGAGGCGGGGAAGTTCTTGGCCCGGGTGTGCTCCGAGGTCGGGAAGTCCGCCGGCCTGCCGGTCGCGGCGGTGCACCGGGTGGGCGCGCTGACCGTCGGCGATCTGGCGATCACCGTGGCGGTCGCCGCACCGCACCGCCGCGAGGCCTTCGAGACGTGCGCGGAATTGGTCGACCGCATCAAGCACGAGGTGCCGATCTGGAAGCGCCAGCTGTTCGCCGACGGCATGTCCGAGTGGGTCAACGCCTGCGGCTAGGCCGGCGCAGTCAGCGTGCCTCCCGGTCGGGGTTCGCCTCGGCGGCGGGCGCGGTCTCGGTGAGATTCGCTTCGATGCGGCGCAGCGCCCGGAAGAGCGCGGCGCGTTCGGCGGCGCTGAACGATATCAGCGCCCGTTCGGTCAGCCGCGCACTCTCGGCTTCGATCTCGTGCTCCAGGTCGCGCCCGCGCGCGGTCAGGTGCAGACGGACCAGTCGGCGGTCGGTGGGATGCGGTTCGCGCCGGACCAGGCCGGCCGCTTCCATCCGGGTGGTCGCCCGGGTGACCGTGGGCGTCGCCAGGCCGAGTCGTTTGGCCACCTGACCGGGCGTCAGACCGTCTTCCTGCCAGAGCTGTCGCAGGATGAACTGCTGACCCTCGTACACACCGTGCCGGGCATAGGCGGCGGCCGCCGCCACGGCGAGGGCGTGTTTGGTGGACCAGAACGCGGTCTGGAAGTCGTCGTCGGTCATGGTGTGTTCAGCGTAGAGGTATTGTTTTCGTTAGCCGACTCACGTTATAGTCGTTGTCCGGCTAACAACATTGAACGGAAGACATACGTGAAAATCGGCATCGCACTCACCGACTTCTCCTGGCCGGTCCCGGGCAGCGGCATCGGTCCCGCGGTCTCGGAACTCGCGCAGGCTGCCGACGCGTCGGGAATCGACAGCCTCTGGGTGATGGACCACTTCTTCCAGATCGGCATCAGCGGCCATCCGCCGGAGTCGCCGATGCTCGAGGCCTATGCCGCGCTGGGATTTCTCGCCGGAATCACCGACCGCATCCGGCTCGGCACCCTGGTCACGGCGGTGCCGTATCGCCACCCCGGCGTGCTGATCAAATCCGCGACCACCCTCGACGTGCTCAGCGGCGGCCGCCTGATCTTCGGCGTCGGCGCCGGAGCGCCCTTCGATCCGGAACCGATGGGACCACGCACCACATTCGAGGCCGAGGGCCTGGGCATTCCGTTCCCGCGCCTGCCGCGACGCTTCGAACAGCTGGAGGAACTCCTGCAGATCGCACACCGCATGTGGAGCGAGGACGAGACGCCGTATCGGGGCAACCATTACGAATTGGCGCGGCCGCTCAATTCACCGAATTCGATCCAGCGCCCGCATCCGCCGATCCTGATCGGCGGCAGTGGCGAACGCAAAACCCTGCCGCTGGTGGCGCGATATGCCGACGCCTGCAATCTCTTCGACCTCCCCGGTACCGGCTACGCCGACAATCTCGCGCACAAACTCACGGTGCTGCGTCGCCGATGCGACGAGATCGGCCGCGACTATTCCACGATCGAGAAGACCGTCACCACGGCCCTGGATATCGACGCGGATCACGGACCGGTGCTGGAGCATCTGAAAACACTGGCCGCCACCGGTATCGACCACGTGATTCTCGGACCGGACGGGCCGTGGACCCCGCCGCGCCTGGAACGCCTCATCGAAATAGCGCCCGATATTCACGCCCTCTGATATTCAGGCGCTCCGATCCGTATCGTCCCTCGGCACATACCGCCACACCGGCAGCAACGCCTGTTCGTCCAGCGGTTCGGGTCCGGTGTGGGCGGTGGCGTGCAGACGGGCGGTCGCGGATTCCGGATCGAGACCGGATCCGATGAGTACCAAACGGGTTTCGCGGGTTTCGCCGCGCGACCACGCCGCCGGCTCGAAGACCACATGCCGGCCGACCATGTGCAGCAGGAACTTTCGGCTCTCACCGCCCACACCGAAGGCGGTGGCGCCCTTGGCGCGGAACAACCCCGGCGGCGGATCCTCCAGAAAACCCACCAGGCGGCGCGGATCGAGATCGGTTGTGGTGGTGAAGGATACGCTGTCGTAGCCGTCGTGCAGATGGCGGTGGCCGGCTTCCTCGTGATCGTGATCGTCGAGCAGTTCGTCGAACGACAACTGCCGGGCGACCGTCGATTCGCCGCGTTCGGGGACATCGAACAGCAGCGGCGGATCGATGCGGCCGTGCGCGGTGGCATAGACCGGCGCACCCGCGCTGATCCGCTCGATCTCGGCGCGCAATGCGTCCAGCCGCGCGGCCGGTACCCGGTCGGCCTTGTTCACTACGATCAGATCGGCCAGGCGCAGATGTTTGGCCAATTCGGGATGGCGGGCGCGGCTGTCGTCGAAATGCTCGGCATCCACGACCTCGATCAGTCCGCCGTAGCGGATGCGCGGATTGTCGCTGCCGATGACCATACGAATCAGATTGCGGGGTTCGGCGAGGCCGCTGGCCTCCACCACGATCACGTCGATGCCGTGGCGCGGCTCGGCGAGCCGGGCGAACATCTCGTCGAGTTCGGTGACGTCCACCGCGCAGCACACACAGCCGTTGCCCAGCGAGACCATGGCGTCCACTTGGGCCGCGACCAGCATCGCGTCGATGTTCACCGCGCCGAAGTCATTGACCACGACCCCGATCCGGGCCTCGCGTCGCCGCAGCAGATGGTTCAGCAGCGTGGTCTTACCGGCTCCCAGAAATCCCGCGACCACCAGAACAGGTATGCGCCGATCCATTCGGCCGAGCTTACCCAGGCCCGGACGAGGACGTGCCCGCCCCTTCGTGCGGAGGGGCGGGCACGAACGGGGCCGATTACTTGCTCGGCCCCAGGAGGGTGGAGACCAGGGTGTAGGCGAGATTCACCAATTCGGAATCGAGCGCACCGTCGCCCAGGCCCAGCGATTTCGCCAGCGGCAGCAGCAGCCGCATCGCGGTGGTGGCGAGATTACCGGCGGCGGAACCGGATTGCGGCGTCTTCTGGGTGCCGTTGTTTCCCGGTGCGGTCGAGGTCTGCGGCGAGGCCCCCGACGTGCCCGGATCGGTGGTCGAATAGGTCCCCGGCGCCGTGTGATAGGTGCCGGCCGGAGCGCCCGCCGGATTCGATCCCGGTTGCGTCGTGTTCGGCGTGGTGGACGCCGGTGCGGACTGCGTGGTGCCGGAGTTCGGCGCGCCACGCAACGCGTCGGTTGCCGAATTCTGCTGCGGTGCAACCGAATTCTGAGCGCCGGGACTCTGACCGCCAGAACTCTGGGTGCCGGAATTCTGGGTGCCGGAATTCTGGGTGGCCGAATTCTGGGGGGCCGAATTCTGGGCGTCCGAATTCTGCGTCGTCGCCCCCTGCGGGGACGCACTCTCCGGCGCGGCATTCTGCGGTGCCGGACTCTGCGGGGTGGTGCTCGGCGACGTGGTGCCCTCCGAGGCACCGGCCTGCGGCGCGCTCGCGGGATTGTCGGCCGGCGATGCGGCCGGAGACGTACCGCCCGGGGCCACTCCGATCAGATAACTCACCAGCCCGGTCGTGATCGCGATGGCGTGTTTGAGTTGCCCGTCGGGCGACTCGAGCATTGTCGCGTCGTCGACATTCGCGCCGTTGCCCATTTCGATGAAGACATCGGGCACCTCGGTCAGCGCCGGACCCGCGATATCGGACCGGGTCTGCAGACCGTCGACCGCGCCGGCGTAGTTCGCGGGCGTGAATCCGGCCTGTTTGTAGGCGTCGCGCACGGCGTTCGTGGCGACCTGGCCGGGGCCGGATTGCGCCTGATTCGCCCTGGCGTCCGGGACCGGCAACTGCGGCACGATCAGATGGAATCCGTGATCCTGTTCCGGGGCGCCGTCGGCGTGGATGCTGACGGCCACCGCGGCGCCGGAGCTGTTGGCGGCGGCCGCGCGTTCGTCGACGCATCCGCCCCAGCCGGTGTCGTCCTGGCGGCTCATCACGACATGCGCGCCGAGCGCCTCGAGCGACTGCCGGACCAGCTGCGCCACATTCCAGTTGATGGTGTGCTCGGGCACGCCGCCGCGGCTGGTCATTCCCGTCGTCTGGCACTCCTTGGTGCCGCCGCGCCCGTCGTTCACTTGACGATTGAGGTCTTCGGAGTGGTTCGTACCCTGATGGCCCGGGTCCAGAAATACCGTCTTATTCGCCAATCTGGTCGACATATCGGGATCTGCGGGCGCGGCCGGCGCGGCGAGAGCGGCGGCGGGCGCCAGCACACCGGCCGTGGTGACCGCGGCGACGGCGAGCCTGACTCCGGTCTTGATGATGCGTGGATGGTTCATGTTCGGACGGCGCACCCGGGACGGGCACACCCCTCCCTTCCCACTAGTAACATCAAACCCAGTGGTTCACTGTTGCAACGGCAGCATCACATGCGCAAGCTCAGTTACTGAACCGTTACCCCTATCAGAGCAGTAGTGACACGCCATTTCCGCAGACACGCCGGTCGCACGGCGAATCCGATGTCAGCCCCGGCGAGAAACGGACATTTCAGGGCTATCTCACTGTTGCCCGGACCGCCCGCGTCGCGGAACAACCGGCAGGTTTGTGTCGCTGGCCACATCCGGCGGGATCCGAACCGAATGCGCATCATTGCCCGAATGTCGCTGCCGCCGTTCGATTCCGCGTAATCCGCCGATATCCAGGCCCGCGAGCGAAAAAACCGGAATGCTGAATCGGGATGATTCGCCAGAGTAATTTAATTCTGAAATACCGTTGTGTTGCACTCGCTGTCGACGCTGCAGTACGTTCCCATCTCGCACCTCGGCGGTCGAACCGCATGTGGGTGCCGTCCCCGTGGGCGCGAGGGGATCCCGCGGGGACGTTCAGCGACGGCATTTCCGGACCTCCCACACGCCGTTCCCCGGGCGTTGTCGAATCTCCAGATATTTCATCGATCCGGTCCGCGCCTATCGGAATTCTGATAGACCAAGGCCCCGGAAGATGCGGGGATCTTCTCCGGCCGCCCGATAGTCGACGGCCGTCTGCGAGATCGAGGAGGACCGCCGTGCGTGGACGCACGTTTGTGATCGCCGGGACCGTCGCGTCCGCGGTGACGATGCTCGGATCAGGCTCCGCGGCCGCCGATCCGGCGACGACCATCCCCGGGGACGGGACGTACCGGGTCGGGGTCGATATCGCGCCCGGTATCTATCAGTCCGCGGGGCCGGCGGACCCGGCGCACGACTGTTCCTGGGAGCGCCTGTGGAAGATCCCCGAACCCGGTGATCCGCCGGACCCGAACGCCGCCATCGTCGCCAGCGACCGCACCCACATCACTCCGGTGCGGGTGCTGATCAAATCGTCCGATGTCGCGTTCGCCTCGGCCAACTGCGGCGGCTGGGTGATGATGCCGGCGCCACCGCCGACCGGTTCCTACGGGCCGGGCGGGCTGTTCGGCAGCGAGTACTGAGCGCGGCCGATCCGGCGCGGTTCGTCCGATCGGATGCGCCGCGCCGGATCCGGCACCCGCCGGCCACCGCGGCCGCGGTGTTACTGTCCGCTGAGATCCGGTGGATCGAGCGGAGGGATGCGATGGCGCGGCCGAGTCCGGTGGTGAGTCGTCGGTCGCTGGCCGACGGCCGCGAGATCATCTACTTCGACAGCGAGGCGGTGCCGCGCACCGCCACCGACACCCGGGATCTGCCCCGGACCAGCACGCATTCCCAGGCACGTTTCGATCCCCTGCTGGACGAGTGGGTGGTGATCGCCTCGCACCGCCAGAGCCGGACCTTCCTGCCACCGGCGGATCTGTGCCCGCTGTGCCCCTCACGCCCCGGCCATCCCACCGAAATTCCCGAGGCCGACTACCAGGTGGCGGTGTTCGAGAATCGCTTTCCGTCGCTGTCGACCGGCCGCGCCGAACTTCCCGACCATGTCGAAGGGTCGCCGGAGACCTTGCTGCGCAACGGGTTCGGCCGCTGTGAGGTGGTGTGCTTCACCAGCGACCACGACAGTTCGTTCGCCGGGCTCGATCCGGGCCGGGCACGGCTGGTGGTGGACGCGTGGGCCCAGCGCAGCGCCGAGCTCGGGGAGCTCGACGGCGTGGCCCAGGTGTTCTGCTTCGAGAATCACGGCGAGGAGATCGGCGTCACGCTGTCGCATCCGCACGGCCAGATCTACGCCTACCCCTTCCCCGCCCCGCGCACGGCGACGATGGTCGCCAACGCGGCCCGCCATCGAAAGGCGCACGGCAGCAATCTGTTCGGCGATCTGCTGGGCGCCGAGCGGGCCGCCGGCATCCGAGTGGTCGCGGCGAACGAGGAGTGGACCGCCTTCGTACCGCCGTTCGCTCGCTGGCCCTACGAGGTCCAGCTCTATCCGCACCGCCGGGTGGCCGACATCCCCGACCTCGACGATGCTCAGCGCGACGGTTTCGCACATCTGTACCTGGATGTGCAGCAACGCTTCGCGCGCCGATTCGACACCCCCATGCCCTATGTCGCGGCGTGGAACCAGGCCCCGAAATCCGGTGTCCCCGGTGATGATTGGTGGCTGCACCTGCAGCTGTTCTCGATCCGGCGGACGGCGCGCAAATTGAAGTATCTCGCCGGTTCGGAATCGGGGATGAACGTGTTCATCAGTGACACCACCCCCGAGACGGTGGCCGCCGAGTTGCGGGAGGTGCGGTGAGCGCGGCACCCGGGCGCGGGGTATGGGTGGCGCCCGGCCGGGTCAACATCATCGGCGAGCACACCGACTACAACGACGGTTACGCCCTGCCGATCGCGCTGCCCCAGGTCGTGACCTGCACCGCCGAGGTCACCACGGACGGCGCGGTGCGGGTGAGTTCGAAGCAGCACGCCGGGCAGGTTCGCGAATCGCTCGACGGCCTCGCCGAATCCGCGGTCACCGGCTGGGCCCGCTATCCGCTGGGTGTGGTGCACGAATACCGGCGCCGCGGACACGAACTGTCCGGGGTGGTGCTGCAGATCGACGGGGCGGTGCCGGTGGGCGCCGGACTGTCGTCCTCGGCGGCGCTGGAATGCGCTGTCGCACTGGCGATTCGCGATCTGTTCGGGATCGACGCCGACAGTGCGGAGCTGATCGACATCGGTCGGGCCGCGGAGAACTCGTACGTCGGCGCCGCGACCGGGACCCTGGACCAGTCCGCGTCGCTGCTCTGCACGGCGGGGCACGCCCTGTTCCTGGACTTCGCCACCGGCGACTCCGCCCAGGTTCCCTTCGATCTCGCCGCGGCCGGGCTGCAGTTGCTGGTGGCCGACACCGACACCCCGCACCGGCTGGCCGACGGCGGGTACGGCCGCCGCCGGCGCGAATGCGAGCAGGCCGCGCACGCCCTGGGCGTCCATTCGCTGCGGGCCGTCACCGATCCGGCGGAAACCGAGCGCCTGGCGGATCCGGTGCTGCGGCGGCGCGCCCGCCACGTCGTCACCGAGAACGCCCGGGTGCTGACCGTCGTCGGACTGCTGCGCGACGGGTGCGATCCGCGCGCGATCGGGCCGCTGCTGACCAGCGCCCACGCCTCGCTGCGCGACGATTTCGAGGTCTCGACGCCGGAACTGGATGCGGCGGTGGCAGCCGCGCTCGACGCCGGCGCCCACGGTGCGCGCATGGTCGGCGGCGGCTTCGGCGGCAGCATCATCGCCGTGACCGATATCGACCGCACCGAGTCGATCGCGGCCGCCGTCCGGCGGCGATTTCGCGACGACGGTTTCTCACCACCGCGATTCTTCGCCGCCGTGCCCGCCGCCGGAGCCCGCCGGATTTCCTGATCACGCGGCCGTGCCGCAATGGCCTTGGCGCGCACCGAACCTCGTGCTGCCGCGACCGCCGCGCGCGGTCATGGCACGGCTCGGCCGAGCCGGGGCACGGCAGCCCCGGAGCCGGTGAGGTCTCTCACAATCGACGGCCCCGGCCGATGTGAAGTTTCACCAATAATCCGACACTCTGCCAGTTAGCGGGATACTCGATGCGCGGCCCACCTCGGCAAAGTGCCGTCGTAGAGGCGACTCACATCGATAGCTGAATAGTTACTATTTTCTGCGACTTGCTGTCACAAATACATCTTCTGCGCCCGCACCGCGTCGAAGCCTCGAGATGCGGATCAAGAATGCGCTAGTTACTCTCGGGTAGCATCACGTCCCGAACAAATTCCGCAAGCATTCGTCATGTCAATTCAGGAGGCGGCGTGCCGCATTCTCGTTTCGAAGCGATCGGCGCATATCTACCCGAAAAAAGGGTCACCACCGAGGAATTGATATCGCGCCTCGCCGTACCGCCCGCCTTCGATCTCGAAAAGATCACAGGTGTGCGCGAGCGCCGTGTTCACGACACCCGCCCGGAATCCTACGAGGACTCGTTCGTCCTGGCCGGCAAGGCAATGGACGAGTGTTTATCCAGGTCACGGTACTCCGGTTCGGAGATCGAGGTGGTCATCTCCACCTCCATCACCCGTAGTAGGGATGCCGGCAAAATATATATGGAGCCGTCGTTCGCCTCGGCTCTGGCACAACGGATCGGCGCGCAGAACGCGATAACCTTCGACCTTTCCAACGCTTGCGCGGGAATGCTCAGCGGAACCTACATTCTCGATCGTATGATTCGATCCGGAATGGTGCGCAACGGCATCGTGGTGAGCGGCGAAGCCATTACTCCGATCGCCGATACCGCAGTGCGCGAAATTTCCGACAAATACGATCTGCAATTCGCGTCGCTCACCGTGGGAGATTCCGCGGCCGCGGTGGTGCTCGATCGTTCCGTCGACGAGGCCGACCGTATCGACTACATCGAGCTGGTCACCGCCTCGGAGTTCTCCCACCTGTGCCTGGGCATGCCCAGTGACAAATCCCAGGGCGTCGCGCTCTATACCGACAACCGCAAGATGCACAACGAGGCGCGTTTCCTGCTGTGGACCGACACCCAGCGCATGTTCTACGACAAGCGCGGCACCACATTCGCCGAGGAGAACTTCGACTTCGTCATCCACCATCAGTTCGGCGCGGCGGCGATCCCGTACATGAACGCCATCGCCGAACGGGAATTCGGCGCACCGATGCCGCCCGACCTCAATGTGCTGACCGAATACGGGAATACCTCCAGCACTTCGCATTTCATCGTGCTGCACGACCATCTGAGCCGCGGGGAGATCCCGGCCGGCTCGAAACTGCTGATGGTTCCGGCCGCCTCCGGTGTGGTCGGCGGCTTCCTGTCCACCACGATTTCGTCGCTGAAGGTCTGAGGTACTGGTCATGGGCGTTGCCATCACATCCACCGGAATCAGTCGCGAGGGCGACACATTCAGCATCGTCGAGCACAGCGGCCGGGCCGCGCGCCGCAGCCTCGAACGCGCCGGGGTGGCGCCGGAGCAGGTCGGGGTGCTCATCAACGCGGGCATCTTCCGCGACTCCAACACCGTGGAACCGGCGGTGTCGGCGCTGATCCAGAAGGAGGCGGGGATCGGACTGGACTACCGGTTCGGCGATCCGCGCTCGTTCTCCTTCGACCTGATGAACGGCGCCACCGGTGTGCTCAACGCGGTCCAGGTCGCCCAGTCGATTCTCGAGACCGCCGGGTCCGGCCACGTCCTGATCGTCTCCGGGGACACCCATCCGTCACTGGCCCGATCGGCGGCCGACGACGAATTCCCCTACGCCACCGCCGGTGCCGCGCTGCTGCTCGAGCACACCGACGAGCCGGTCGGCTTCGGCCGGGTGCACACCGTCGCGGGTTCGGGCTCTCCCGCGGTGCAGTCGTATGTCGACGTCACCACGATGGGTACGGCCGGGCGCGGACTGATGACGGTGGAACGCGAACCCGGATTCGAGGATCGGCTGCTGGAAATCGCGGCCGAGGCCGGCCGCCGCGCCCTCGACGCCGACGAAATCGATGCCGAAGCAACGGTTCTCATCGCGTCCACACCCACGCCGAAGTTCCCGCAGTTGCTGGCCGAGACCCTCGGTATCGGGGCGGTCCGCACCCCCGACCTGTCAGCCGGCGATCCGCACACCGCCTCGCTGCCGCTGGCCTATCACCGTGCGGTGGAGGAGGATTCGCTCATCGGCTTCGATACCGTGCTGTTCGTCGCGGCGGGCGCGGGACCGTCCGCGGCGGCCGCGGTGTACCGCTTGCCGGTGGCGGCCGGTGCGGCGGCGTGAGCGGTACCTACTGGCGCGCGATCGACCGGTTCCGCGTGGTCGCCGCCGCGGCACCGGACCGCACCGCGGTGTATTTCGCCGACGCCGGGCATACGCCCACACCGCACTATCGGCGGCTGAGCTACGCCGACCTGGACCGCTGGTCCGACGCGATCGGTGAGCGGCTCACCGCCGCGGGCGTGGGCAGCGGAACCCGCACCATCGTGCTGGTGCTGCCCGGGCCGGAGCTGTACGCGATCATGCTGGGCCTGTTGAAGATCGGTGCGGTTCCGGTGGTCATCGATCCGGGCATGGGACTGCGCCGTATGCTGCGGTGCCTGCGGGCGGCCGACGCCGAGGCGTTCATCGGCATTCCGCAGGCGCATGCGGCGCGAGTGCTGTTCCGCCGCTACTTCCGCGGCGTGCGGGTCGCCGTCACGGTCGGGCGGCGCTGGTTCTGGGGCGGAGCGACCTTCGACACCTGGGGGCGCCACCCGTCCGGCACCGCGCAGGACCGCGCTCCGGCGCCCGACGGCGCCCCGCTGATGATCGCCTTCACCACCGGGAGCACCGGACCCGCCAAGGCCGTGGAGATGACCCACGGCAATCTGTCGGCCATGGTCGAGCAGGTCCACGCCGCGCGTGGCCACGTACCGCCGCAGACCTCGCTGATCACGCTGCCGCTGGTCGGCATCCTGGATCTGCTGCTCGGCTCCCAGTGCGTCCTGCCGCCGCTGATCCCCAGCAAGGTGGGTTCGACCGATCCGGCGCACGTGGCCGACGCCATCGGCCGATTCGGAGTGCGCACCATGTTCGCCTCCCCCGCCGTGCTGATCCCGCTGCTGCGCCACCTCGAGCAGACCGGCACCCGGCTACCGACGCTGCGCAGTATCTATTCCGGGGGCGCGCCGGTCCCGGACTGGTGTATCGCCGGCCTGCGCGCGGTGCTCGACGAGGATGTGCTGGTCTACGCCGGATACGGATCCACCGAGGCGCTGCCGATGTCGACGATCGAATCGCGCGAACTACTGGACGGCCTGTCCGAACGCGCCCGCGCCGGTGCGGGCACCTGCATCGGACGCCCCGCCGACCGGGTGCGGGCGCGCGTCGTGGCGATCACCGACGACCCGTTGCCCACCTGGGCGGACGCCCAGGCTCGCGAGGGCGACGTGGTGACCACCGGCGGCATCGGCGAACTGGTGGTGGCCGGGCCGAATGTGAGCACCCGCTACTACTGGCCCGCCGCGGCGAACGCGACAGGCAAGATCGTCGACGGCGAGACCGTCTGGCATCGCACCGGCGACCTGGCGTGGATCGACGATCAGGGACGAATCTGGTTCTGCGGGCGCAAATCCCAGCGGGTACGCACCGCCGACGGGCCGATGTTCACGGTGCAGGTCGAACAGATCTTCAACGCCGTCGCCGGTGTGGCGCGCACGGCGCTGGTCGGGGTGGGCCCGGCCGGAGCGCAGCGCCCCGTGCTGTGTGTGGAACTGCGTCCGGGCGCCGATCGCGACGACGTGACCGCCGCCCTGCGTGCGCGTGGCGCGGAATTCGAGCTCACCACGAAGATTTCGCAGTTCCTGTTCCATCCGAACTTCCCGGTCGATATCCGGCACAACGCCAAGATCGGACGAGAACAGCTCGCGGGATGGGCGGCCCGGCAGATCGCGAAGGCGGCGCGATGACGATGAAAGTGGTTGCGCTGCGGTCTGTTCCGATCGCGGGCTGGTTGTTCCTGCTGGCCGGTCCGGCGGTCCGGGGCTCCGGCCGCCGGTGGCTGCGAACGCTGTGGTGGATCGACGCGGTGCTCAGCATCGGTGTGCACGCCGCCCAGATTCCGGTCGCGTTGCGCGCCGCACGGAGCAGCGGCCGGTCCCGCCTGTACACCGCCGTCATGACGCAGCTGTTCGGCCTCACCTGGTGGCGTACCGAAACAGTGCGCAGCACGGCATCTTTCGAGGAGAACCAACGGTGAAGGCACTCGTCACGGGCGCATCCGGATTTCTCGGCGGCGCACTGGTCCGCCGCCTGGTACGCGAGGGCGGCCACGAGGTGACCGTGCTCGCGCGGCGCACCAGCAACCTCGGCGATCTGCCCGATCTCGACGGGGTGCGGGTCGCCTTCGGCGACCTCACCGACGAAGCGTCGCTCGAACGTGCCTGCGCCGGAGTCGATGTCGTGTTCCACAGTGCCGCCCGCGTCGACGAGCGCGGCACCCGCGCACAGTTTCGCGCCGAAAATCTGCGCGCCACCGAAGTTCTGCTGCGCGCCGCCGGGGCCGCGGGCGCGACGCGATTCGTGTTCATCTCGAGCCCGAGCGCCCTGATGGATCGCGACGGCGGCGATCAGATCGACATCGACGAATCCGTGCCGTATCCGCGCCACTATCTGAACCTCTACTCCGAGACGAAGGCCGCCGCCGAGCGGGCCGTATTGGCCGCCGACACCGAGGGTTTCACCACCTGTGCGCTGCGGCCGCGTGCGATCTGGGGAGCCGGCGACCGCTCCGGGCCGATCGTGCGCCTGCTCGGCCGGACCGCGCAGGGGCGCCTGCCCGATCTGTCGTTCGGCCGCTCGGTCCAGGCATCGCTGTGCCATGTCGACAACATCGTGCACGCCTGCCTGGGCGCCGCCACCTCCGACCGGGTCGGCGGCAAGGCCTATTTCGTCGCCGACGCGGAGAAGACCGACGTGTGGGCCTTTCTCGCCGAGGTGGCGAGCGGGCTCGGCTACCCGGCGCCCAGCCGGCGACCCGATCCGCGGGTGCTGGCGGCCGCCGTCTCGGTGATCGACACCGTCTGGCGCGTACCGGCGATCGCACGGCGCTGGTCGCCACCGCTGTCGCGTTACGTGGTGGCATTGCTGACCCGCACCGCGACCTACGACACGGGCGCGGCGGCACGGGATTTCGGTTACGCGCCGATCATCGACCGTGAACAGGGCCTGGCCCGGTTCCTGTCCTGGCTCGAATCCGAGGGCGGCATCGAGCAACTCACCCGCGAGCTGCGGTAACGCATAGTCAGGAGCCGATCATGAGCACCGTCTTCCGGCGGCGGATCTCGCCCACCGAGCGCATGTACTTCCCCATGCGGGATATGGCGCCGCCGTTTCTGATGCAACTGGCGATTCCGGGAACCGGAACCCTCGACGCGGAGCGGTTGCGCCGCGCGGTCGCGGTCGCGGCTGCCGCCTGCCCGGGCGCGCGGCTGCGGCGCGAGGGCAAGTACTGGGTGGACACCGGTGTGCCGCCCGCCGTGCGAGAGATTCCCGGTCACGTCGTGAACTACGATCGCCTCGAGGCGGATCCGGTCCTCGCGTCAGCGATCGGCCCCACCCAGGAGACCACCTGTGAGGTGCTGCTCCTGACCGGCGACCCGGTCACCGTCATCTTCCGGGTGTTCCACGGCGTCATGGACGGGATGGGCATGGTGCTGTGGGCCCGCAACGTCCTCGCCGCGCTGCGTGGCGAACAGCCGGAGGAGCTTCGCGACCCGGTCGCCGATCGGGAACTGGTGCGGCGCCTCGGCGCACCCGGCCGCCCCACCGCGATGATTCCCCGCTTCCGCTCGGCGGTCGGCCACGGCCGTCAGGAGGTGGGCAGCCCCCGGCATCTGCTGCGGCACCGCAGTATCGCCGCCACCGGTTCCGGTGCGGTGGCGCGGGTGTCGGCGCTGCTGGCCGATGCCGCGGGCAGCACGCAGCGGATCATGGTCCCGGTCGATCTGCGCCGTCACGACCCACAGCTGCGATCGACGGGGAATCTGGCGTTGCCGCTGTTCCTCGATATCCGGCCCGGCCAGGATTGGCGGCAGGTGCGCGAAGGCATGCGCGCGGGCCTGCGGGAACGCACCGAACTCAACCAGTTGGCCGCCAGCGCGATCGCCAACGCGCCGCATGCCGTCGGCCGCACCATTCTGCGCACCACCAATGCGCTCGGCGCTCGCTTCGGGCGCAATCTCGCCTCGGCGACGGTCTCGCACATGGGCCGCTTCGATCTCGGCGCACTGGCGGTGCCCGGCTGGTCGCCTACGGCGGTGCGGGTGCTGCCGCAGCACAGCGTCGCGATGCCGCTGCTGTTCGCGATGGTGGAGGCCGGCGGTCGCACCGAGCTGACGGTCTCCGCGCGCAACGGCCACGGCATCGAGGATCGGCTCGAAGGGCTCCTGGACCGCATCGCGGCAGCTCTGGAAAGCGAACTGCCGCAGCCGGATCCGGTCCTCGCATGACCCGCTGGGCGCGGCTCGTCGGTACCCGCCCGACCCTGGTGCTGCTGGCGGCGATCGGTGCGGCGATCGTGTGCGGACTGTTCGGCGCCGACGTCCAGCAGCGAGTGAGCGCGGCCGGATTCGCCGATCCCGGCAGCGAATCCGCGCTCGTCGACCGGGTGGTCACCGCGCATCTGGGCCGGCAGAACCCGGATGTGATCGCGATCTACACCGCGCCCGACGGACAGGACCTCACCGCACTGGGCCCGCGCGTCCAGCAGGCGGTGGACCACATCGATGCGGCGCTGCTGGCCCAGCCGGTGCAGACCTATTGGAACAACGCCCCACCGCGCCAGGGTTTCCTGCGTTCGGCGGACGGCCGGCAGGGGCTGGCCGTGGTGTTCGCCGCCGGCGACGACAATCAGCGCATAGCGGCCTACCACGACATCGCCGCGGCGCTGACCGTCCCCGGCGTCTCGGTGCGCTTCACCGGCTACAGCGCACTCGCCGACGAGATCGACCGCCAGTCCCGCCACGATCTGATTCTCGCCGAATCAGTCTCGCTACCCATCACATCGGCGATTCTGGTGCTGGTGTTCGGCGGGGTGGTCGCCGCCGGCCTGCCGCTGCTGGTGGGTGTGCTCGCGGTCGTGGGCTCACTGGGCGCGGTCGGAGTGATCGCGCACGTCACCGAGGTGAGCGTGTTCGCCGTCAACGTGGCCTCGCTGCTGGGGCTCGGCCTGGCCATCGACTACGGGCTGTTCGTCGTGACTCGCTTCCGGGAGGAACTCGCCGCGGGCGCCGCGGTCCCCGAGGCGGTGACCCGCACCCTGGCCACCGCCGGTCGCACCGTCGGATTCTCGGCGCTGCTGCTGGCCTGCGCCTTCGCCGGGACGTTCGTCTTCCCGCAGGCCGTGCTGCGATCGCTGGGCTTCGGGGCCATCGCGGCGGTGCTGCTTGCCGCGGGGCTGTCGCTGACCGTTCTGCCGGCCGCGCTCGCGCTGCTCGGTCACCGCGTCGGCGCCTGGAGCTGGCGCCGAGACGCCTTCGACCGCGGACAGCGGCGTGCCGAGCGATGGTGGGGCCGGGTGGTCGACGCCGTGGTGCGCCGGCCCGGAGTCGTGGCCGTCACCGTCGGCGGACTGCTGCTCGTACTCGCCACCCCGGTGCTGGGCGTCCGGCTCGGCGATGTCGACCACACGGCCCTGCCTGCGGGCAATGGCGTGCGCGCCGGCGTCGATGAACTCGCCACCCGTTTCCCGGAGGCCGGCAGCGGCGCGACCGTCCTGCTGCGCGGTGACGGCGCCCCACCCGACTCCCGGCCCACCGCCGCCGCGATCCGCGCGCTCGGCTCGATCCCGGGTGTGCACGACGTGCAGCGACTCGCCACGGTGGACGACGCGATCGTGCTGCACGCCGCGCTGAACGACCCCGACCGCTCCCCCGCCGCCACCGAAACCGTCACGCGCATAAGGGAACTCGACCCACCCGACGGTGTCGACATCCAGGTGGGCGGCGACACCGCGGCCACCGTGGACAGCGTCGCGGCCATCACCTCCCGGATGCCGCTGATGATCGCGGTGATGGTGCTCGCCACGCTGATCCTGCTCGGCGCGGCGTTCCGCTCGGCGGTGCTGCCGGTCAAGGCGGTACTGCTGGCCTTCCTCAGCCTGGCGGCGACCTTCGGCGTCCTGACCTGGATCTTCTGCCGGGGCCATCTGGCCGATCTGCTGCACGTGAGCGTGGGACCGCTCTCGGCGGGAATGATGGTGCTGATCATCGCCGTCGTCTTCGGGCTCTCCACCGACTACGAGGTCTTCCTGCTCTCACGCATGGTCGAGGCGCGCCACGCCGGTTGCGACACCGTGTCCGCGGTCCGCACCGGCACGGTTCGCACCGCACGCGTGATCACCGCCGCCGCAACGCTTCTGGTGTTCATCACGGGTGCCTTCACACTCTCCCCGCTGACCCCGATGCGGTTCCTCGGTCTCGGCATGATCCTGGCGCTGATCATCGACGCCACGCTGGTTCGGATGCTGCTGGTGCCGGCGCTGGTGCGATTGATGGGCCCGCTGAACTGGTGGCCGATGCGGTCCGCCCGCGATCGTTACCCCGAAGGTAATGGACCTCGCGCACGCGTACGGGCAAGCTCGACATCATGATCGATACCGAAGGAACCCGGCTGTTCCACAGCACCATGCCGTTCACCGAGAAGCTCGGCGTCGAGGTGCTCGAGCACGGGCCGAAGCTGGTGCGCAGCCGGCTCGCGTGGGACGAGAGCCTGTGCACGCTGGGCGGCGCCCTGCACGGTGGGGTGCTGATGTCGCTGGCCGACGCCACCGGCGCGGTGTGCGCGTACCTGAATCTGCCGGAGGGCAAACAGGGCACCACGACCGTGGAGTCGAAGACGAACTTCCTGCGGGCGGTACGGTCCGGGTACGCGGTGGCCTCCTCGACGCCGCTGCACGCGGGGCGCAGTTTCATCGTGGTGGAGACCGAAATCCACGACGACGCCGGCAAACTCGTCGGCAAGGTCACCCAGACCCAAGCGGTGTTGTGAGCGCGAGCGCGCTCATCACACGCCGGGCCCGGCGCTGATCGCCATCCGCCCCACGGTGCGGCGGGTGGCGATCAGATCGACGACGGCATCCAGTTCGGTCCAGTCACGCACCTGCACGTGCGGCCGTAACACATTCTGCTCCAACAGCTTCCACAACTCCGCCCGATACCGCTCGATCAGTTGGGGTTCGGTCCGAGACAGCAGTCCCATCGAGAAACCGGTGACCGTTTTGAGTTCACCCAGCAGCGTGGAAGTGTCGACCGCGCCGCCGCCCGCACTGAAGGCGACCAGCGTGCCGTGTGCTCCCAGGCTGTCCACCCCGCGCTGCACCATTTCGCCGCCGACACCGTCGAGCACGATGTCGAAGGTCTCGGACCACGGACGGTCGTAGTTCAGCGCGGCATCGGCGCCGCACTCCCGCACGAAATCGAACTTGCCGGCCGATCCGACCGCGCCGACCACCCGGGTCGCTCCGGCCGCCCGGGCGAGCTGCAGCGCCAGATGTCCGGCCCCGGAGGCAGCGGCGGTGATCAGAACCGAGCTGCCCGCAACGGATTTCGCGGCCCGCACCACGCCCATCGCGACCAGGCCGCCACGCACCACGGCCAGGGCGTCGGCCGCCGGCACACCGGCCGGGATCTCGGTGACCATCGCCGGTGTGGCACAGACGTATTCGGCATACAACGAGGCGAACACCACACCGCCCACCCGGGTGCCGATCCACGTTTCCTCGAGGCCGGAGCCCACCGCGACCACCGTTCCGACCATCTCCCCACCGGGATTCGCCGCGGCGTCGGCCCGCAGCATCCGTACCAGTCCGACACTCACACCGGTCAACTCGGTGCGGACCAGCAATTGCCCAGGGCCGGGCGCGGGACGCTCGATCGCCACGATCCGGGCCTCGGCGATGCGATCCGCGGCGGGAGTGAACTGAATTGCGCGCACTGACAGCGCCTTTCGACCTGGGCGGCATGCGGCCGCGAACTGATACTCGGAGATGACTCGGCAGCTGTTACGGCAGCCTCATCGAATTCTTACTACCGACGTAAGATTAGGCAGCGGTCTCAACATACGTCAAGGCGAATTTTACGTCGGTGGTAACCTTCTTTCATGACCAGCGCACCCCCGGGACTGCGGGAGACCAAGAAGCAGCGGACCCGCCAGGAGATCTCCGACACCGCGACCAGGCTGTTCATCGAGCGCGGATTCGAGGCGACCACGATCGCCGAGATCGCCGAGGCCGCACGAGTGGCGAAGAAGACCGTCACCAACTACTTCCCCCGCAAGGAGGATCTGGCGCTGGACCATCACGAGCAGTTCGTCGGAGCTCTCGCCGCAGCGGTGACCGCCCGCGCCGCGAACGAATCGGCCCTCGACGCGCTACGGCGCCGGTTCCGTACCGCGGCACAGGATCACGCCGCCAACCTCGGCTTCTCGGGGCCGGAATTCAGCCGCATGCTCGCCGACAGCCCCACGCTCACCGCGCGGGTGCGCGAACTCCACGAGCTGCGCGAACAGGCCCTGGCCGAGGTACTGCCCGGTGACGATCTGCTGCGCCGCGCGGCCGCCGCCCAGTTCACGGCGGCCTGCCGCCTGCTGTTCCAGCGGATTCAGCAGCTACAACTGTCGGGCGCGTCGCGCCACCACGTCGCGGCCACCGTCACCGCCGAGGCCGAGCGGATCTTCGATCTGCTGGAACCGGCCTTCGGCGAGTACGGCCGCGCATCCGGGTGAACCCATCAGAGTGAACAAATCAGAGTGAACGCAGCCGCGGCACCAACTCCGCCGCACGTTCGGCGTATTCGACCGGATCCCGGTCGGGCATGATGTCGAATTGCGTAATCCCCAGTGCCGCATAGCGTTCGGCGTCGGCGACGAAGGCATCGGGATCGTTGACGACCGGGCCGATATAGGTGGCGGTCTTGCGGATCGCGTCGTAATCGCGTCCCTCCGCCGCGCAGTGCGCGCGCAGCACGTCGAGTTTGTGCGCGACATCCTCGGGCGAGGAAGCGAACAGATTGCACGCGTCGGCGTAGCGGGCGACCAGCAGCAGAGTCTTCTTCTCTCCGCCACCACCGATCAGGATCGGCGGCCGCGGACGGCTCAACGGTGCCGGTACACACAGTGTTTCGTCCAACCGGTAGTGCGTCCCCTGGTACGGGCCGTTGTCGTCGCTCCACATCTGCAGGCAGATCTGCAGGGTCTCCTCGAGTCGTTCGAAACGCTCCCCCATCGGCACCAGCGACACACCCAGCCCGCGCTGCTCCCGCTCGTACCAGGAGGCGCCGATACCGAGCTGCGCCCGCCCGCCCGACAGCACATCCAGGGTGGTGACGATCTTGGCGAGCAGACCGGGATACCGGTACATCACCCCGGTCACCAGTACCGCCAGGCGCATCCGCTCGGTCAGCGCGGCGACGTACCCCAGGGTCGTATAGGCCTCGAGCATCGGCTCCTCGGCCACCCCGGTGTGTTCCATCTGGAAGTAGTGATCCATCACCGTGAATTCGGTGAAACCGCCTTCCTCGGCGATCCGCGCGGTCTCCGCGATGGCACCGGCGGTGCGCGCCGGATCGGCGGGAGTCGAGAAGTTCCAGTAGTGCAGACTCAGTTCCATGACGCCTCGATTCTGCGCAGCGGTGGACAGGTGTCGATACCCGCACCCAGCCTATCCATCGCCGCCGCGCCGACCGCCGACGACCGGTGCGGCCGGCGTGAATCCATTGCGGCCGTGGCCTATTCGAAATCGGCGCGATGGTCGCGGGCCCATTCCCGGAAGGTGCGGGCGGGGCGGCCGGTGATCCGCTCCACGTCCGGATGGATCACCGAGGTGAACGAATCCAGCGCGGTGGCCCGCAGCGCCATGATCGCATCGGCCATGACCTCGTCGACCCCGGCGCCGAGCAGGGCGGCATGCGCCTGCGCCGGTTCGGTGGACACATAGCGCAGCGGCCGCCCCAGAACCTCCGACAGAATCCCGGTCTGCTCCGCCGGCGTCAACGCCTGCGGCCCGCTCAGCGTATGGATACGGCCGTCGTGCCCCGCCTCGACCAGTGCGGCGACGGCGACCGCGGCGATATCCGCCGGATCGATCACCGCGATACGCCCGTGCCCGTAGGGCGCGTAGACCGTATCGTGCTCGCGGACCGTCGGTGCCCAGTGCAGAGCGTTCGACATGAAGCCCAAGGGGCGCAGGATCGTCCACGCGAGCCCGCTGCCGACAACCGCACGCTCACCGGCGCGATGCCAGGCCGGGATCGGATCGGTCGCCTCGGAATCGCCGGCGCGCCCCGAGGACAGCTTCACGACGCGCTCGGCCCCCGCCCGCGCGGCCGCGGTCACGATATTGCGGTCGTGTTCGGCGAGCTCGGGCCCGGACGACAGTAGAAATACCCGCGATACCCCGCGCAGGGCGCGCGACAACATGTCCGGCCGCCCGGGATCGCCGCCGATGACCTCCACCCCCGGTGGCAGTGCGGCGGCATCGGGGCGACGCGTCAGGGCGCGCACCGGTTCACCCGCGGCGAGCAGGTGATCGATCACGGCACGTCCGACGGTTCCGGTGGATCCGGTCACGAGAATCATGAGCACTCCATCTCCCGGTAAGGGGTCTCGACCGCGGGACTGCGGCCCGCGCTCGATCAGGGTCCGATCCGGGAGGCATATCCGGCCATCCAGCGCAGCGGCCGATGCGAAAACCGCCGCCTGGGCAGGGCGCCGCGCCGATTTCGTGCATCGAGGGGCATTCCGGCACGAATTCTCGCCATCGCCGGTGCCGCGCCCGCGGCGCTCGCTCGCACAACGTAACTCGTTCGATACTGGTTAATTGCCCGCTATCGAGCCCACTGGACTTATCCTGCCCACATGACAACCAGCAAAGAGGGAGTTTACGTGGGGCCATTGCACCAATTGGCCCGTGGCGCATGGCAATCATTGCTGGTCATCGGCCTGCTGTCGGTGATCGTCGGGATTATCGTGCTCGTCTGGCCCGGTCCGACGCTCGCCGTGGCCGGCATTCTGTTCGGCGTCTACCTGCTGATCTCCGGAATCCTGCAGTTGATCGCCGCCTTCGGCCCGCACGTCAGCACCGGCTACCGGGTGCTGACCCTCATCAGCGGCATCCTGTCGTTCATCCTCGCCTTCTTCGCCTTCCGCAGCATCGGCAACTCCCTGGTGCTGCTGGGCCTGTGGATCGGCATCAGCTGGCTGTTCCGCGGCATCGCCGCCATGGTCGCGGGAGCCGAGACGCCGCAAGGGGTTCCGGGTCGCGGCTGGTCGATCTTCTTCGGCATCCTGCTGTTGATCGGCGGTATCGCACTGGTGGTCTGGCCCATCCACTCGATCACCGTGCTGGCACTGGTCGTCGGCTGGTGGCTGATCTTCATGGGCGTGATGGAGATGATCTACGCCATCGAGGTCCGCAGCGTGGCCAAGAAGACTCCCGTCGACCTGTAATCGGCCGGCACACCCCTTCGCCCCGGGCGCGAATTCGCCTGGGGCGACGTCGTGCGCCTGCGAACCGGGCCTTTCCCCTGCTACCGTCGGGTCCCCTACAGGTTGCCCGCAAGGAGATTCACCATGGGTATCATCACGATGATCATCATCGGCCTCATCGCCGGTGCGATCGCTCGCCTCCTGGTTCCCGGTAAGGAGAACTTCGGCTGGATTCTGACCATCGTGCTGGGCATCGTCGGCGGTTACGTCGGCGGGACCCTGGGCAGTCTGGTCTTCGCGCCGCACAAGTTCAGCGTCCACCCGCCCGTCCAGCACACTTTCCTCGGCGCGATCGTCGGTGCCGTGATCATTCTGGTCATCTACAAGGCGATCCGCAGTCGCGCCTGAGCGCACGAACAACGGGCCCGGCTCCTGCTTCGGAGCCGGGCCCGTTGCCGTCCTGGGTCAGGGGCGGCAGACCGCCGACTGGTTGTGTCCGCCGATCTGCGAGAACAATCCACGCGGAAACAGGATGCCGTACAGCGAGATGTCGAGAGAGCACAGATACGCGGTGGCGTAGGTCCCGTCCCCGGAGAACTTGCCGACATCGGACAGGATTCCGGGCAGATCGATCGCGGCCTGATCCAATTTCGCGCCGTTGTTTATCAGCAGCGTCAGCGCGTCCCGGGTGGAGTTCTGCGCGGGGACCAGCTTCGGCTGCACCTGCGAGACCATCGCCACCAAACTATCGGTGGCACCGGCGATCTGCTCCGTCGAGGCCAGCAGCGACTGCCCCTGTTCGTAGAGGCCGCTGACCAGCGCGCGGGTCTGGGTGATCAGGGTTTCCAGTTCGTCGCTGCGCCGGGCCAGGCCCGACATCACTCCGGACAGGTTCGTGATGATGTCTTTCAGAATCGCGTCGCGCCGCTCGAAGTCGGTGGCCAGTGCGGCGGCCTGGGTGATGAAGGTGGACAACGACACCCCGTCGCCCTGCAGCGCCTGGATCAACGTCGTCGACAGGTCGTTCACCTGCTCCGGGAGCAGATTCTCGAACAGCGGCTGAAAACCGTTGAGGAAGGCCGAGATATCGAAGGAGGGTTCGGTGCGTTCCAGCGGGATCCGCCCACCGGCCGCGAGAAGGCGCGAATCCGGCGCGGTACCGGGCGCCAGCGCGAGATACCGCTGACCGATCAGGTTCTGATAGCGGACCAGCGCCTTGGTGTCGCTGTAGAGGTGCTGATCGCGCTGCACCTCGAAGGTCACCTTCGCCAGATGCTTGTTGGTCTGGGGGTTGACGTCGAAGCCGATCGCGGTGACCTTGCCGACCCGCACCCCGGCGATGCGCACGTCGTCGTTGGGCCGCAGCCCGAGCACATCGCTGAAGATCGCCGAATAACGGTCGGTCGGGCCGTTCACCGTGCGCGCCAGCGTATTCCAGATCACCACCGTGACCAGAACCGAGACGATGGCGAATGCGCCGAATCCGAGCGCCTGCTTGCGGATGCTCACCACGCCTCCTCGAACTTCCCCACGAAACCCGAAAACGCCGGCAATGATTGCGCTGACCGCAGGCACTGTAGCCGGAGGCGGCCGGTTGTGATCTATGCCACGCCGGTCGGGAACGACAACAGCCCGGCGCTGGTCGCGCCGGGCTGTTGTGCAGACGGTACGAGGGGACGTACCGGGGTATGGATCAGTCGATGATCGAGCCGTTGGAGGCCGCGCGCTGCTTCGCGGCGCGGGCCGCCTTCCGCTCGGCACGGATCTGTTCGAGTTCCTGCTCGAGGCTGTCCGCGATGCGGAACTGGCCGGTGTCGTAGGCGCTCAGCGGATCCGAGTCGTCGTCGGCGGCATCGGATTTCGGTGGCTTGCTGGCCTTGCCGTCGGCGACCGAATCCGCCGCATCGGTATCGGACCGGCGAGTCGAGGACTTCTTCGGCGTCCAGATGTCCGGCTCGACGATCGGATCGACCGTCTCCACCGTGCGCGCGGATTCGGTGGCCGGCGCCTCGGTGGTGGTGTCGCCGGCGCCGGGCAGCGCGGCCATCGGGGCCGGGCGGGTGTCGGGCGCGGACTGCCGGATGAAGCTGACGAAGGTCGGCATGCTGCGGCGGATCTGTTCGGCCGGGTCGGGCAGATCGCGGATCTGATCGGTGGCCTGGGTGATGGCCTGGCCGTAGCGCTGACTGGCCGCGTCGTGCACCAGCAGCGCCACACCGATCATCACCGGCGCCACCGCGTGCACGCCGACGTTGTACCAGTCGCCACTGCGCAGGTACGGGTAGGTGTTGAGGCCGACGGTCAGCGCCAGCAGGGCCAGTTCGGCGAGCGCGACCTGACGGCGGCTCTCCAGGATGCCCCATTCGGCGACCTTGTTGGTGCCGATCATGATGATGACCAGGCAGACGCTGATCATGCCTTCGAGCAGGTAGCTGAACCAGTACAGCGGATCGGTGGGGCCACCGGGGGCGATGTTGTGCTGCACGTTGACGGCCGACCACAGCATGCCGGCGATGACCACACCCGCGAGAGCACGCATCGACCAGGCGCGATGCCGATACAGCGACGCCACCTTGGCGTGCGGGCTGGATTCTCGTCTCTGCGCCGCAATTGCCTTGCGGGCCATCAACAGATCTCGCATATCGGCCTTCGCGATCGCTTCGGAGGTCTGCCTGGCGCGGTCGGACGTCGATGCCGCCGCCTGTACATTTTTCCAGCGCTGTTCGCGTTCCTGCTCGCGGATCTTCTCCGCGAGTTCACGTTCGGCCTGCAGCTCGTTCTCGGAGAGGGCCTCGGTCAGCGCCGGATCGAACTGGTACGCAAGCCGCCCGCGGGCCTTCTCGACCCGTCGCGCGAGCTGCCTGACCTCATCTTCTCCGGGGTGTTCGACGGTCAACTAGACCACCGCCCGGTGAGATACGGTGGCCGGCAAGTGTTCACGAAGTGGGAACGGCACATGCCATTCATAGTCGATGAACCGCCATCTGCGAAACTGCGGATTAGCCCCAATGCCAGACTTATTCGGCGTGTCGCGCGCGGCACGCCGATTGGGCGTGTCGCAATGGGCTGTGAGGCAGCGGGTTTCACCCCGTTCGGGGTGCGCGGGCGGGGGCTCAGGCGGCAGCGGCGCGCGCCAGCATCCGGCGCACCTCGTCCGGCTCCTCCACGTCGACGACGATCCGGCTGAATTCGGTGCCGGTCAGTTCGATCCGCACCCCACGGCCGTCGAAACGGGTATCCCAGAACTCCTTGCGGCCTTTGCCGCGGAAGACACCGGCCGCGATCACGCCCGGGAAGAAGGTGCCGGGCGCGCGCATCCACGGCGGCCGCAGATCGACCTCGGCGGGCGCGACGGCCACGATATGGGACAGATCGAAGCGCACCCGCTCGCACAGCGAGAGCAAACGATGGGTGCCACGGACATGGACGGTCACCGTCGTACCCGTGATCTCGATATCGACCATCGCACACCTCATCTCGCCGAGTGGGTCCTCGGGTTCCATGGTGCCGATCGGTCCTGATCGGAATCTGTGCCGATCCTTTGAAATCTCTCAGATTTACGAACCCGGTTACCGGCCGCGATCTGCGAGGATGCGCTGTTCGAGCCGTTGCGTCAGCGAGCGCACCCGCTCGTCGACGCTCAGCTTGTGATCCAGGGCCACGTTGACCGCCCCCCGCAGCAGGGCGTACGGCTCCCACCCCGCGGGCGCCACGGTGCGCGCGGACCGGCGTTCGATGGCACCGGCGATCACCTCGGCGGCCCGCCGCGCGGTGATGCGCTGATTCAGCGGCCAGGGCAGCAGCGCGCCGAATTCGGCGCCCAGCTCGTCCGCGTCCAGGGTGTCGTGGGTCATCGCCGTCTCCACCACGCCGAAATAGGCGATTCCGGCCGAGGCGCCCGTTCCGCCGAGTTCCACCCGCAGCGCGCGCCCGAGCTGTTCCACCCCGGCCTTGCTCACCATGTACGGCGAACCGCCCATTCCGGGCGCGAACGCGGCACACGAGGAGACCACGACGACGTGACCGTGCGCCGCGATGACGTCGTCGAGGGCAGGTTGGACGGTGTTGAAGGCGCCGGTGAGGTTGATCGCCAGCACCCGGTCGAACTCCTCGGGATCGAGCAGCCGCACGGTGGCCGGGCGCGGGACCACCCCGGCGTTGGCCACCACCACATCGATGCGCCCGAAGTTCTCCCGCACCTGTCCGACAGCCAACCGCACCCCCTCCCGGTCGGCCACGTCGACGGTGATCGCGACCGCCCGGATGCCGAGCGCGGCCGCGCTCGCGCGCACGGCCTCGGCGTCGATATCGAACAGCGCGACGTAGGCGCCGCGGTCGTAGAGCAGCCGGGCCAGCTCGTAGCCGATGCCGGCGGCGCCGCCGGTGATCACCACGACCTTGTCGCGCACGTCGAGTCGCTCACCCCCGCCGAGCACCGGGGCCAGCAGCGTGCGCACCATATCGAACGGTCCTGTGATCATCGGATACTGCTCATCTCTGCGGTGGTCGGATCCGGTACGTGGCGCGACAGCAGGTAGGAGTCCGCGTCGAAACTCGCTACGCGGCGGCGGTATTCGAAACTCCAGTTCGGATACAGCCCGGCGTTCTCGCCCTTGTCGGTGGTGTAGTAGCTGTCGCAGCCGCCGCCCAGCCACACGGTATCGCGACTGCGCTGCCGCATCTCGTCGAGGAACCGGTCCTGCGCCGAGGCCCGGACCTCGACGCGGTCGACATCATTGTCGCGCAGGGTTTTCAGAGCGTCGACGATGTAGGCGATCTGCGATTCGATCATGAAGATCGCGGACTGGTTCCCGGCGGCGCCGAACGGACCGAGGGTCAGGAACATATTCGGGAAGCCCGCGATCGCCGCACCCAGATAACTACTGGGCCGGCGACGGTAGTGATCGGCCACGGTCAGTCCGCCCACACCTTCGATCCGGTCGTAGAGTTTCGGTATCGCGCCGAACCCGGTGCCCCAGACGATGGTGTCGACCGGATGTTCCGCGCCGTCGGTGGTGACGATCGATCCGGGCCGGATCTCGGCGATGGATTCCGTCACCACGTCGACGTTGTCGCGGGTGAGGGCCGGATAGTACGCGTCGGAGAAGATCGCGCGCTTGCATCCGATCATGTAGTCCGGGGTCAGTTTCCGGCGCAGGGCCGGATCGCGGACCTGGCGGCGCAGTTGCATCCCCGACAACGCCTGGAACGGATGGCGGAAGCGACGGTCGACGAATCCGACCAGTCCGAAGCTCTCGATACCGGCGTAGTAGGCGCCCCGCAGCGCGGTGCCCAGCAGCGGCACCCGGCGCAGCAGTGCGCGCTCCACGCCGAGGGTGGACCGATCCAGGCGGGAGACGATCCACGGGGCGGAGCGCTGGAAGACCGTGAGCCGTCGCACCTTCGGCGCGATCTCGGGGATGAACTGCACCGCCGAGGCGCCGGTGCCGATCACGGCGACGCGCTCGCCGGTCAGATCGTGGTCGTGGTTCCAGTGCAGCGAGTGGAACTGGGTGCCGCGGAAGGTCTCGCGCCCCGGCATATTCGGAATCTTCGCCTCGCTGAACGGGCCGACCGCCGAGATCAGCACATCCGCGCTGAGCACGCCCCGGTCGGTGCGCACGAGCCACCGCCGCCGCGATTCGTCCCATTGCGCGCGCACCACATCGGTGCCGAAACGCATATGCCGCACCACATCGTGGCGCTCGGCGACATCGCGCAGATAACCCAGGATTTCGGGCTGCCGTCCGTAGGTGCGCGACCAGTCGGGATTCGGCGCGAAGGAATAGGAGTACAGGTGCGAGGGCACATCGCAGGCGCAGCCGGGATAGGTGTTGGCCTGCCAGGTGCCACCGAGATCGTCGGCGCGTTCGAGAATCAGGAAGTCCTCGAATCCGGCCGCGCGCAACGCCACCGCGAGGCCGATTCCGGCGACTCCGGCGCCGATCACCGCGATCGGCGTGTGTTCGGCGGGGACGCTCTCGGATACTGCCATCGTCGAATTCCTTTCGGTGCGGGCGTCGTTGCCCGAAACAACCGGTCTCGTGCTCACAGGTCGAGTTCGAGAATGTCGCCCGCCGCACGGGAGACGCAGGTGAGCATGGTGGTCTCGCGTTCGGCGGGACTCAGCCGGCGATCGCGATGGTCGACGGCGCCGGCGTGCACGGTCACCGCGCACGTGCCGCAGAATCCCTGCCGACACGAATAGGCGACGTCGGGCAGGGCCCGGCCGATGGCCGCCAGGGCCGACTCGTCGGCGGCCACGTCCACGGTGTGACCGCTGCGCCGCAGCCGGATCCGGAACGGCCGGCCCTGCTGCACCGGCAGCGGCGAGAAACGTTCGGTGTGGACCGAGACGGTCGGCTCGTGGGCGGCGTCGGTGTCCAGCGCGGCGGCCATCAGTGGCGGCGGACCGCAGACGTAGATCGCGGTCCCGCGCGGTACGTCGGCCAGAATCAGATCGAGGTCGGCGATCCCGAATTCGTCGTCGGGCCGGATCTCGAGCCGTCCGCCGCGATGAGCCGACAGCTCGTCGAGGAACGGCATCGTCGCCCGGCTGCGGCCGAGATAGACCAGCCGCCAATCGATTCCGCGCCGTTCCGCGTCGGCCACCATCGGCAGCAAGGGGGTGATACCGATGCCGCCGGCAACGAAGACGTAGTGCGGGGCGTCGATATAACCGAAGGCGTTGCGCGGCCCGCGCACGCGCAACCGGTCCCCCACCGCCACGTCGCGATGGATCTCGTCGGATCCGCCGCCGCCCTGGGGCAGATGGCGCACGGCGATGCGATAGCTCCCGCGATCGGCCGGGTCACCGTTGAGCGAATACTGCCGCTGGCGCCCGGAGGGCAGGAGCACGTCGATGTGCGCGCCCGGAACCCAGCGCGGCAACTGCCCGCCGTAGGGCGCGACCAGAGTCAGCACCACCACGTCTCCCGCCTGCGTCTCGCGCCGGGCGACGATCAGTTCGCGTTCGAAACCACTGCGCCGCACCGGGTTCGGCCGCGACAGCACCTCGATCGGCGGTTGCGTGGTGACGCCGCGGCGATACAGGTCGAACACGGCGCCGACCGCCCGCAGCGGCAGCGGCGGCCGATACTCCGGCCGGTCGGCGGCGACCGGGTACGCCACCGCCGTCATCGCCGGCCCTCGCGCGCCGCCGGCGACTGCGCGAGATACCGCAGCGCGTTGTCCATGCTGCCGAGCTGGGAGGGGTGGAATCCGGGTCGCAGATATCTCGGAATCTCGGTCAGGAAGGTCGACATGCTCGGCACCACGCCACGGACGGAGGCACTGAGGAACTGCAACGGCCAGAACCGTCCCTTGCGGGGGTCGGGATCCTTGCCGAACAGATAGCCGCCGGCCACCACGAACAGCACCAGCAGCGACGAGCTGGCCAGCACGGCCGTGCGGGCTTTGCGCAGATATCCGCCGTCGACGTGCATATACGCGTCGTAGACCACGCTGCGGTGTTCGACCTCCTCCGCGCCGTGCCAGCGAATCAGGTCCAGCATCGCCGGATGCATGTTCTTGGCCTCGAGCACGTCGTTGGTGAGCAGCCATTCGCCGATGACGGCGGTGTAGTGCTCCATCCCGGCGAACAGGCCCAGCCGCTCGCACAGCCACTCGTGTTTGGCGCGGCCGGTTAGGCCGTGATCGCCGAGTATCCGATCGACCAGCCAGGCCACCGTCTCCACCATCGGGGCCACGTCGAGCCCGAGCGACTCCAGGTGACGACGTGCCTGCGCGTGCGAGGTGGCGTGCTGATTCTCCTGGCCGATGAAGCCCTGCACCTCTTCGCGCAGCCGCTCGTCATCGATATAGGCCAGCGCCTCGGCCAGGGCCGCGGCCATCGCGCGTTCCCCCTCCGGGAGAACCAGGTGCATCACATTGATGATGTGGGTCGCCATGACCTCGCCCGGAATGTAGTGCATCGGGACGGAGTCGAAATCGAATCGCACATCACGGGCCCTGATCGCGTGGGCTTGGTCGTCGTAGACCGAGGTGTTCATGGCGCGTCCTTGCGGGTGGTCGAAGCGATGCTCCGACCGTAATGTTGACATCACTAGATGTCAACAGCGGTCGATGTCAACAAAACGCCTCGTCACCGTCCCCCGGTAGCATCACGGCCATGGCCGATTCGCCGCACATTCCGAAAACGGGCAGCCGCCCCTGGCGTGGGCGCGAACCGGCCGATCGCATCGCCGCACGTCGCGAACGGCTGCTGCAGGCCGGTTACGAGCTCATGGCCGGCGCCGGCGCGGCCGAGACCTCGATGCGCGGAGTATGCCGACAGGCCGGGCTCACCGAACGTTATTTCTACGAGAGTTTCGCCAATCTCGACGATTTGATGACCACCGTCCTCGAGAACACCGTCGAACAGTGCCGGGATCGACTGCTCGCCGCACTGGCCGACGCCCCCGAGGACCGGGATCTGCTGTTCGGTCACGTGGTGCGCGCGTTCACCGACTTCCTCACCGAGGACCCCCGGCGCGGGCGCATCCTGTTCGTCGAATCGATCGCCACCCCGGCACTGACCCGGCGCGGCAGCGAACTGGTCGCGGTGATCACCGGACCGATCGCCTCGGTGATCGCCGCCGACGACACCGACACCCCGGCCCCCGACGAGACCGACGCGACGCTCAACGCGATGGCCATCTTCGGCGCGCTCGCCTATTGCTACCGCCCGTATCTGATCGGCGACATCACCATCGACCGGGAGCGGTTCGACAACCACGCCGCCGTGATCATCCGGCAGCTCAGCACCGTGCGCTCGGCGCCGGTCCTGCGCTGAGCACCCGCACCCGACGCCGTCCCGCACACCGGTCCGGCACTGCCCGAAACAGTGCCGGACCTTGCCTCGCCCACCCTTCCGTAGTACCGTCCAGACACGTGTCCATCACGGATGGATCCGGAAATGCGGAAGGATTTCTCATGACGTTGGTCAAGCCGCGGCAGGTCTCCGGGGGCGAGCACGAGCACGGCCACCTCGAAGAGTTCCGCACCGATCCGATCGCCCTGATGCGGCGGGTGCGCTCCGAGTGCGGCGATGTGGGCTCGTTCCGGCTGGCCGACAAGGACGTCATTCTGCTCTCGGGCGCCGAGGCGAACGAATTCTTCTTCCGCGCGGCCGACGAGGATCTCGACCAGGGCGCCGCCTACCCGTTCATGAAGCCGATCTTCGGTGACGGCGTGGTCTTCGACGCCAGCCCCGAGCGCCGCAAGGAGATGCTGCACAACCAGGCCCTGCGCGGTGACTTCATGCGCGGGCACGCCGAAACCATCGCGCACGAGGTGCACCGCATCCTCGAGGGCTGGGGCGACGAGGGCGAAATCGACCTGCTCGAGTTCTTCGCCGAGCTGACCATCTACACCTCCTCGGCCTGTCTGATCGGCAAGAAGTTCCGGGAGGAACTCGACGAGCGGTTCGCGCACCTGTACCACGAACTGGAACGCGGCACCGACGCGCTGTGCTACGTCGACCCCTATGCGCCGATCGAGAGTTTCCGCCGCCGCGACGAGGCGCGCGCGAAGCTGGTCGAACTGGTCCAGGAGATCATGAACGGCCGCATCGCGAATCCGCCGCAGGGCAAAGAGGATCGCGACATGCTCGACGTGCTGGTCTCCATCCGGGACGAACAGGGCGAGTTGCGGTTCTCCGCCAGCGAGATCACCGGCATCTTCATCTCGATGATGTTCGCCGGCCACCACACCACCTCCGGCACCGCGGCCTGGACGACCATCGAACTGCTGCGCAATCCCGAGGTGCTGGCCGGGGTCGTCGGCGAACTCGACGAGCTCTACGCCGACGGCCAGGACGTGAGTTTCCATGCGCTGCGCCAGATTCCGCAGCTCGAGGCGACGTTGAAGGAGACGCTGCGGCTGCATCCGCCGCTGATCATCCTGATGCGCGTCGCGCGCGGCGAATTCGAGGTGTGCGGGCACAGCATCGCACCGGGCGATCTGGTCGCGACCACGCCGGCGGTTTCCAACCGGATCGCGGAGGACTTCCCCGAGCCCGACCGCTTCGATCCGGGCCGCTACGTCGATCCCAACCAGGCGGATCTGGTGAACCGGTGGACCTGGATCCCGTTCGGCGCCGGACGGCATCGCTGCGTCGGCCAGGCGTTCGCCCTCATGCAGTTGAAGGCAATCTTCTCGATCCTGTTGCGGGACTGGGAATTCGAGATGGCGCAGCCCTCCGACAGCTACCGCAACGACCACTCCAAGATGGTGGTGCAGTTGCAGCAGCCGTGCACCGTCCGGTACCGGCGGCGCGGGTGAGCACCGGACTGCCGGGAACGGTGGTCGCCGTCACCGGCGGCGCACGGGGTATCGGCTATTCGATCGCCGAACACCTGCGCGACGCCGGTGCGCGGGTGGCGCTCGGTGATATCGATGCGGCCGCCGTCGCCGAGGCCGGATCGCGGCTCGGCGCCGCGGCCGCCCTGGCGCTCGACGTGACCGACCCGGGATCGTTCGCGGACTTCCTCGCGGCGGTCGAGACCGAGGCCGGCCCCGTCGACGTCCTGATCAACAATGCCGGCATCATGCCGGTCGGCCGCTTCACCGACGAATCCGACACCATCACCCGCCGCATCCTCGAGGTCAATGTCCTCGGTGTCATGAACGGCACCAAAGCCGCACTGCCACAGATGCTTTCGCGCGGGCACGGCCATATCGTGAATATCGCGTCGCTGGCCGGGGAGAATCCCACGCCCGGCATGGCGACCTACTGTGCGAGTAAACAGGCCGTCCTCGGCTTCACCGAGGCCATGCGGCTGGAATGCCGCGGCAGTGGAGTGCACTTCTCGGCGGTGTTACCGACCTTCACCCGCACCGAACTGATCGCCGGAACCAAGGCGCCGATGGGCCTGCTGGCCGAACCCGAGGATGTCGCCCGGGCGGTGGTGCGGCTGATCGCGCGCCCGCGGCGACGGGTCACGGTCACCCGCCTGGCCGGGGTGGCGATGGCGTTCGACAAACTCACGCCGCGCGCATTCGGTGAATTCACCGCCCGCCGCATGGGAGTGCACCGAATATTCACCGACGAGGTCGATCGAGCCGCCCGCGCGGACTACGACCGGCGGGTCGGCAACACGCCGGAAGGCTGAAACCGCAAAATTCCGGCTCGCGCCGGATATATTCGAATCGGCGTATGCCCTGGTCATCGCCTGGAAATAGGCGAATATTCCGGCGTGCGCCGGTCGACGTCTTTTGAGAGCCGCACCAACGGGTACCCAGTCTGGGTCGGATTCAGTTGGAAGCGAGGTATCTCGAATGACACATGAACCGATCGCCCGTAGTGCCGAAACCGCCGCACGCCACGGTGCCAACAGTTATGACAACATCGAACCCTGGTTCGAGAAACTGGCCGCTCTGGATCATGCCGATCCGCATCGGGAGTCGGTCCGAGCGGAAATCATCGAACTCTGCCTGCCGCTGGCCGAGCATATCGCCCGGAAATTCTCCGGCCGCGGCGAGACGTTCGACGATCTGCACCAGGTGGCGAGGCTCGGTCTCGTCCTGGCAGTCGATCGATTCGATCCGGCACGGGGGAATTCATTTCTCTCCTTCGCCGTGCCGACGGTGATGGGCGAGGTTCGCCGTCACTTCCGCGACTACACCTGGTCGACCCGGGTACCGCGCGCAGTCAAGGAATTGTGGCTGCGCATCGGTCCGACGACCGAACATCTGGCTCACGAACTCGGACGCATGCCCACGGCCCGCGAACTGTCCGACGCCCTCGACGTCGACGGTCCGCAGGTGGTGCAGGCCATGATCGCCGGCAACGCCTACCAGCCGAACTCCATCGACGCCGTCGTCGACACCGACGACGGCGCGATCATGGACAAGCTCGGCGCCGAGGAACAGTGCTACCAACTGACCGAGGACGCGATGGCGGTGCGGCCGCTCATCGATGCGCTGCCCACCCGCGAACGCAGAATTCTGATCATGCGCTTCTTCGAATCCAAGACGCAGAATCAGATCGCCGAGAAACTGCAGATCTCCCAGATGCACGTCTCCCGAATTCTGTCGCGCACGCTGAAAAGTCTTCGGCAGCAGGCGCTCTGCGAGCCGCAGCCGACCTAGGGATCGAACCGTCCATCCACACGACCGAAAGGTGTAGTCATGCCCAAGGAATGGTCTGCCAAAGAAGAACGCCAATACGAACATGTGAAGTCCTCGGCTCGGAAACGGGGTGCGAGCGAAGGCCGTGCAGAGGAAATCGGCGCACGCACGGTCAACAAGAATCGCGCGCAGGCGGGCAAAACTCGTACCGCGAGCCGCAGTTCCACCAACGATATGTCTCCGCAGCGCCGCGGCGGCCAGCGGTCCGGCAAGGGGTCACAGGGCCCGACCCGTGATCAGCTCTACAACGAAGCGCGCCAACGCAATATCAAGGGCCGCTCCAAGATGACCAAGAAACAACTCGCCAGCGCGCTGGGCCGGTAATACCGAGGATCACGAATCCCCGGTGCGAATCCGATTCTCGCGCACGACGTTCGAATGGAGAAGGGGTGCCCGGCCGATACGGCCGGGCACCCCTTTCTTCGGGTTACTCTCCTCACGTCGCCGTCAGGAGCCGCCGTTGCCTTGGTAGGCCTGCTGCCGCTTCTCCTCCACACCGGCTTCCGCGCGGTGCTTCTCGGCCTCGGCCTCCTTCTGGGCGGCCTCGCGCTGCGATTCGGCGCGGCTCTGCTGGGCCTTGCCCTCCTCGCGCAGGTCGTCCTTTCCGAATACCTGGCCGGCGGCTTCCTTGGCCTTACCCTTCGCGCCTTCCACGACGCCTTCGAGGCCTTCGCGGCCTCCGCCCTTCTCGTGCTCCGACAAGGGATTCACCTCCAACGCGTCGAAATCACTGACATCGGGCGCGATACCCGGCCACCCCGGCACGAAACGCCCTCCGACCGCTATTTCGGGCCGCTGTGGGCGTCCTCACCGCGTCCGGCCACCGCGTCTGCGCTCCCGCCACGGGTGAGCGAACCAGGTCAGGACAAACAGCACCGCGAAGCACACACCGATGACGGTGGCGGCGACCGCACCGGCCACCGTGTCGAAGATCAGCACCGCGACTCCGGTGAGCGCGATGCCGAGCAGCGCCAGCCCGACCAGCGCGAACGTGTGGGCGGTGCGCACCACGCTGCCGAGGCGATGCTGACGGAACAGGATGCGGTGGGCTGCGACCGGCGCGATCAGGAAGACCGTCGCCGCGATCGAGGCGGCCACCACCGCCAGATACAGACCGCGCATCGGCGTGGACATCACGGTGAACCTGGCCTGGAACGGCAGCGTCAGCAGGAAGCCGGTCAGCAGCTGCACACCCGTCTGCACCACCCGCAATTCCTGAATCAGGCTGGTCAGATTGCGGTCCAGCTGTTCGGTTTCCGTCTCACCACCACGGACCTCGCGGTCCCATTCCCGATCGCGGTCTTCCCGGCCGCCGGCGGACTGCGCCTGCTCCATCCGACAACCCTATCGGTTCGTTCCGAGTGATCAATACTTTCGGCCATAATGGTGTCATGCACACCGTCGAGGCGCCCGAGGTCCGCACCTGGAACTTCCCCCGCGGGATCGCCAGCGTCGCGGTGATGATCGAATTCGCCGCCGAACACGGGGTGGACCGGGCGCGGCTGCTCACCGGATCCGGTATCGGACCGGCCGCACTCACCGATCCCGGGGCCCAGATCCCGGCCGAGGCCGAACTGGCGGTGGTACGCAATCTGGTCGCCGAACTCGGCGAGATCCCCGCGCTCGGCGTCGAGGTCGGGCGGCGGTACCGGCTGAGCACCTTCGGCATCTTCGGCTTCGCCTGCGTCACCAGCCCCACTCTGCGCGAAGCGATTTCGCTGGCGATGCGGTACTACCGCCTCGGATTCGCCTTCTGCACACCGATCGTCGAGTACCGGCGCGACGATGTGATCGCCTGGATTCACCACGAGCTCATCCCGCCCGATGTGCAGACCTTCCTGGTGGAACGCGACATCGTCGCCATGCATCGGGTGATGGCCGATCTGCTCGGCCACGACTTCTCCTTCGCCCGGATGGAATTCGGTTACGACGAACCCCCCTACGCCGACCGGCTCGAGGCCGTGCTCGGCGCGCGGCCGCGCTTCGGGCGCGCGCACACCATGTTCACCGTCGCACCGGAGATCCTGGCCCAGCCGCTGCCGCAGGCGAATCAGCAGACCTGGGCGGTCTGTATCGCCCAGTGCCGGGATCTGGTGCAACGCCGCAGCGCGCGTACCGGTATCGCGGCCGAGGTCCGGGAACGACTGCTGCCCGGCAGCGGCGCGACCGGTATCACCACCCCGCCGCCGATCGAGGCCGTGGCCCGGGAGCTCAACATGAGCGTGCGGACGCTGCGCCGCCGCCTCACCGAGGCCGGGACCAGTTATCGGGCGCTGCTCGACGAGGTGCGCCGCGCGCTCGCCCAGGAGATGCTCTCGGGGACGCCCCTGACCATCGACGACATCGCCATCCGGCTCGGCTACGCGGAGGCGACGCCGTTCATCCACGCCTTCAAGCGCTGGACCGGGACCACGCCGGCCGCCTACCGGCGTGACCGGAACTATTGATTTTCTGGCCGTCGATCTCTGCGTCCGCCCCCTGATCTGCCCATACGGTACGGGAGGACGATCGGCACCAGGAAAGGGCGCGGCGATGGGGTTCGACTACGACGTGGTAGTCATCGGGTCGGGATTCGGGGGCAGTGTCAGCGCGCTGCGCCTGACCGAGAAGGGCTACCGGGTCGGCGTCCTCGAGGCCGGCCGCCGCTTCGCCGACGACGAGTTCGCGAAGAACTCCTGGCGCGCGCGGCAATTCCTGTGGGCGCCACGCCTGGGATGTTTCGGCATCCAGCGCCTGACCCTGTTGAAGGACACCTTCATCATGAGCGGCGCCGGTGTCGGCGGCGGCTCCCTCGTCTACGCGAACACCCTGTACGAACCGCCCGCGAAATTCTTCGCCGACCCGCAGTGGGCCCACATCACCGACTGGGACGCCGAACTGGCGCCGCACTACGACCAGGCCAAACGCATGCTCGGCGTCACCACGAATCCGGCGACCACGGCCTCGGACCGGGTGCTACGCGAGGTGGCCGAAGAACTGGGCGTGGGAGCGTCGTTCCGGCACACCCCCGTGGGAGTCCTGTTCGGCGGCAACGGCACTCGCGCCGGACAGGAGGTGCCCGACCCCTACTTCGGCGGTGTCGGACCGTCCCGGCGCACCTGCACCCACTGCGGCGAATGTATGACCGGATGCCGCCACAACGCCAAGAACACGCTGGTGAAGAACTACCTGTATCTCGCCGAGAAGGCCGGAGCCACCGTGCATCCGCACACCACCGTGGTGGATGTGGTGCCGCTGCCGTCGGGTGGGTACCGTGTCGACACCGTTCGCACCGGGCGCTGGATTCGCAAGGCACGCCGCAGCTTCACCGCCGACCAGGTGATCTTCGCCGCCGCCGCGCTCGGCACCCAGCGGCTGCTGCACCGGCTGCGCGATCGCGGCTCGCTACCGCACATCTCCGCGCGCCTGGGCTATCTGTCGCGCACGAATTCCGAAGAGTTGCTGTCGATCCGGAGCCGGCGCGCCGATACCGACTTCACCAAGGGCGTGGCCATCACCTCCTCGATCCATCCCGACGGCGACACCCACATCGAACCGGTGCGCTACGGCAAGGGCAGCAATGTGCTGTCGCTGATGACGACCGTGATGTACGACGAGGACGGCAGCACCTCGCGTACCCGGCTGTGGTTGCGGGAGAACTGGCGGCGCCGCCGCGATCTGGCGAAGGTGCACAATCCGCGCCACTGGTCGGAGCGGATGATCGGGCTGCTGGTGATGCAGTCGGTGGACAACTCGCTCACCACCTACACCGAACGCGGGCTGTTCGGCCGCCGGATGACGACGAAACAGGGTGAGGGACAACCGAATCCGACCTCGATTCCGGCCGGGCACGAGGTAGCCCACCGCGTGGCCGACAAGATCGACGGCATCGCGACCGCCGGTTTCACCAGCCTGTTCGGCATCCCGATGACCGGACATTTCATCGGCGGCTGCGTGATCGGCGATTCCCCGGAGACCGGCGTCGTGGACCCCTATCAGCGCATGTACGGCCATCCGGGCCTGCACATCGTCGACGGCTCGGCGATTTCGGCGAATCTGGGCGTCAATCCGTCGCTGACCATCACCGCACAGGCCGAACGGGCGCTGGCGCTGTGGCCCAACAAGGGTGAGCCGGATCGGCGTCCGGCCCTGGGCGCACCCTACCGGCGGCTGGCCCCGGTCTCCCCCACGGCGCCGATGGTTCCCGCCGACGCCCCCGGTGCGCTGCGGTTGCCGATCGTCGACATCACCTAGTTGCCCCGATCCGTCGGCACCACCGCTTCCGACGGTAGCTCCGGCGCGAGCGGTCCGAGCCGCAGCGACGCCTCCAGCAGCATCGCGTGCACGAACGCCTGGGGCAGATTGCCGCGCAACTGCCGCTGCCGGACGTCGAATTCCTCGGCGAACAGGCCCGGTGTCCCGCACGAGGCGCGATTGCGCTCGAAGAAGCGCATCGCGGTCACCGGGCGGTCGAGCTGGGCGGCCGCCATCGCCATGGTGAAGCCGCACAGCAGGAACGCGCCTTCACTCATCTCGAGCGGACGATCGTCGTGACGGTAGCGGTAGACGCAGTAGTCGGTGGTCAGATCCCGCTGGATCGCGAAGAAGGTGGCCGCGTAGCGCGGGTCGTCGGCCGGTATCGCACCGCGGATCAGCGGCAGGAGCAGCGCGGCATCCACACCCGGCTGATCGGGAGCCCGCTGCCAGCGACCGGTCGGATGCACTCCGGTGCGGGCGGCCTCGGCCACCAGCGTATCGGCCAGCGAACTGCAGTAGGCGGTGTCGGCGCCGGTGTCGGCACAAGCCGCGACCGCGCGTAGCCCGGCCGCGCAGATCAGCCGGGAATGGGTCCACAGCCGGTCCTCGATCTCCCAGATCCCCGCGTCCGGGCGGTGATGGTTGTCCGCGATCGCCGACACCGCGATATCGACCGCGCGGCGGTGATCGCTGCCGAGCCGGTCGTGGTGAGCGGCCGCGGCGAACAACAGCAACGCCTCGCCGAAGATGTCGAGCTGGAACTGCCCGCGGACCCGGTTCCCGATGACGGGCCGCGCGCCCGGATATCCGGGAAGCTCGATCTCGCGCACCCGCGGCACACTCTTCCCGTCGATGGTGTAGGCGGGCGCCAGCGTGGGACCGTCGTCGAGCAGGCGGGCGGCCGTGAAACCGACCGCGGCGTCGAGCAACGGGTGGGGGCCGCCGATCGCGATCGCCTGCCCGGCCAGGCATTGGTCGCGGATCCAGACATAGCGATAGTCGTAGTTCTCGCCCCGGTCGGCGCGTTCGGGCAGGCTGGTGGTGGGGGCCGCCACCATGCCGCCGGTATCGGCGGTCATCCCGCGCAGGACCGCGAACGCGTGGGCGCTGTCGCGCGGCGCGGCCGTGGCACCGAAATCCGGCCGATCGCTCCGCCAGGCGTTTTCGGTTGCCTCCCAATAGGTTTCGGGGTCCGGTAGATCATCGGGCAGGGTGCGATCGGACAGTTCCAGGATCAGATCGTGGTAGCCGCCCGCGGGCACCGACAGGTGAGTCGTCCATCCCCGGCCGGAACCGTCCTCGTCGATCTCGGCGCCGGGCGCGCCGGTCCAGCGCATCCGCAGCCCGCCCGCGCGAGCCGTCCACACCCCCTCCGCGCGGCGCGGATGGTGTATCGGCGCGGTGCCGAACCGCGCGACCGGCCGCAATTCCACATCGACCTCGGCATCCTCCTGTACCGCCACGACGCGCCGCATCAGCACCGCCCGATGCCGATCGCCCGGAAAGGCCAATGCTTCCCGGCATTCGATCACCGCACCTCCGGACAGCCACCGCGACCGCCAGATCAGCGTGCCGTCCTCGTAGTAGCCACCCCAGACGAACGGCCCCGACGGCGTGACGGCATACATGCCGGAACCGCCCAGCAGGCTCGCGAAGACCGCGTCTCCGTCCCAGCGCGGCAGGCACATCCACGAGATATCGCCGCGCGGACCGACCAGGGCGCCGCGCTGACCGTCCGCGATGAACGAGTACTCCCGCAGGACATGGGGGGCGGCAGCGGAATTCGCGATCACCGCATTCGCCTTTCCGGATCCTCCTCAAGCCTTGTGCTGAGCGGCGGAGCGGGCTGGGTTGCCCTGCGCGGCCGCCTTCGGATCCTTCTCGTCCTGTTTCGCCCGGACTCCGGATTCCACCCGGTCGCCGAGATCCTTGTCGACATTGCGCCAGTATTCGAAGGCGCGCGCCAGGACCGGCTCGGACACCCCGTTGAGCAGATGGCCGACGATATTGTCCACCAACCGTTCTCGCGCCGCGTCGTCGAGTACCTGGCGCACGAGAGTGCCCGCTTGGCCCCAATCGTCGTCGTCGCGGCGCAGTGTGTAGGCCTCGCGCACCATTTCGCCGTCGGTGTACCAGCCGGCGGTCGGACCGGCCCGGCCGGGTTCGGCGTGCGGACCGCCCTTGGAATTCGGCACGTAGACCGGGTCGCCCGGATTGTGGTGCCGCATGTGGCCGTCCTTGGTGTAGGAATGCGACGGCGACTTCGGCGCGTTGACCGGCAATTCCTTGTAGTTCGCGCCGATCCGGTAGCGGTGGGCGTCCGGATACGAGAACCACCGGCCCAGCAGCATCTTGTCCGGGCTCGGTCCCGTGCCCGGCACCGCGCTGCTCGGCTCGAAGGCGGCCTGTTCGATCTCGGTGTGATAGTCGGACGGATTGCGGTTCAACGTCATCCGGCCGACCTCGTAGAGCGGATAGTCGCCGTGCGGCCACACCTTGGTCAGATCGAACGGGTTGAACCGATAGGACTTTGCCGCCTCGAACGGCATGATCTGCATCTTCAGCGTCCAGCTCGGATAATCGCCGCGTTCGATCGCCTCCCACAGATCCCGGGTGTGATAGTCGGTATCCATCGAGGCCATCTGATCGCCCTCGTCCTGGGTGAAGAACTCCACACCCTGGTCGGTGAGGAAGTGATACTTGACCCAGTGCTTCTCGCCCTCGGCGTTGACCCACATGTAGGTGTGGCTGGAGTAGCCGTTCATGTGGCGCCATGTGCGCGGGATACCGCGATCGCCCATCAGCCAGGTGACCTGGTGCGCCGACTCCGGCGACAGCGTCCAGAAATCCCACTGCATGTCGTGGTCGCGTAAGTTGTTGTCCGCCCGGCGTTTCTGCGATCGGATGAAGTCCTGGAACTTCATCGGATCGCGGACGAAGAAGATCGGCGTGTTGTTGCCGACCAAGTCGAAATTGCCGTCCTCGGTATAGAACTTCAACGCGAATCCACGCGGATCACGCCAGGTGTCCGGGCTGCCCCGCTCACCGGCCACGGTGGAGAACCGCGCCAGCATCTCCGTTTTCGCCCCGGGCTGGAAGACTTTCGCGCAGGTATAGGCACTCATATCCTGCGTGGTCTCGAAGACCCCGAACGCGCCGCCGCCCTTGGCGTGCGGCTGACGCTCGGGGACGCGTTCGCGGTTGAACGCCGCCATCTTCTCGATCAGATACGCGTCGTTGAGCAGGATCGGGCCGTCAGGGCCTATCGTCAGCGAATCTTCGTCGCTTGCCACGGGAATTCCGGCGTCGTCGGTGGTGAGACCGCCGGCGCGAGTCTTCTCGACCATCTCTCTCCTCTCCCGGACCGGATCGGTGCGGTGGTCACGCTCCGCGGCGGACCCGCGGTTCTCCCGCGATCAGTGCCCCTGTCGCTGATGCGGCTCCCACTGGTCGCGAGCCTGCGTCCGCTTGCTCTCGAGCGCGATCCACGCCACGCCGCTGATCAGGCACACCGCGCACACCACACCGGCCACGATCGCCCATCCGCCGAAGCCGTATCCGGCCGCGGTCAGCGCGAGCGCCAGCGCGACGAAACTCAAGGCACACAGCACGATGCCCGGAATGTTGTACGTGTCCTCGATTCCCTCACCGGCATGCTTGCGCGGCGCTCGCAGCACCCGCCGCCGCTGCGCCTGCTCCTGCGATGTACTTCCACGCGTCATCCGCGGGTCCGTCATCATGGCACCTCCGTTTCCCGGTGTCGGCCGCACAGGGCACACTCCTCCCTGCTTGCAGGCGTACTACCCGGCTTCGGCGGTTCGAATCAGGCAAATCCCACCGGCCCGGCGCCCCTCAGCCGATCGATTCGACGATCTTGACCACGACCAGCACGACCGCCACCAGCAGATATCCGCGCAGGGCGAGCATGCCCGCGGTGCGCAGCGGGGTGAACGACGGACGCTCGAGGGTGTGCAGCGCCGGGGTGCGGAAGCTGTCGCGATCCCCCGCGAGTTCGGCGCGTTCGGCATCGCGGTCCAGATCCCTCACCTGACCGGAATCGAGGTCACCGAACCGAGCCGCGGTCACAGCGGCACAGCGGCGCCGGGTTCGCCCGTGCGCGAGCAGTGCGACCGCACCCGCGACCAGACCGGCGAGGACGCCCCCACCCAGCCCGAACTCGAGGGTTCGGGCACTCAGGCCGGGAAAGAACGTGGCTGCGGTGAGCGCCGCCGACAGCAGTACCAGCGCCCAGACGATGATCGCGGCGCAGATGTTCTGCCGCAGTGTATTCACCCAGGGACCGAGTACGGCACGGTCGTTGCACAGCAGCACCAGGAATACCGTCGCCGAGGGCAGCAGCACCCCGGCCAGTGCCTGCACACCCTGCGTGATCAGGCCCAGCACATGGTCGGGGCTGAACGAGATCGCGGCCGCGACAGCCAGCAGGGCCGCGTAGCCGGCATAGAAACCGGGCGCTTCAAACACCTTCCAGTGCAGTGAATGCCGCCGGCCGAGCGTATCGCCGAGGGTGTAGGACGTCGCCAGCCCGACCGCGTTGGCGCCGATCAGCGAGGCGTCGAGCAGGACGATCGCGAACAGCGCGCCGACCACCGGGCCCGCGTGCGCGCGCAATCCGGCCGCGACCGCTCCCGCATCGGTGAAGCCCCCGGCCGGACCGGTTCCCGACAATCCGTAGGCGGCCGCGGCCATGATCGCGGCCGCACCGGCCATCACCACCACGATTCCCAGCCACAGGTCGATGCGCTCGTAGCGGATCCAGCGCGGGGTGATGCGCTTGTCGACGATGTTGGACTGCTGGAAGAACAACTGCCACGGCGCGACGGTGGTGCCGACGATCGCCACGATGATCAGCAGCAGGGTCGACGAGAGCCCTCCCGGCAGCGACGGGATCAGGCCGTGCGCGGTCCCCGAGAAGCTGGGATGGACCAGCAACGCCATCGGGAACAGCACGATGTTCACGGCGATGAGGGTCATCATCAGGCTTTCCCACCGCCGGAACGACCCACCCGCGACCACCGCGAACAGCGCGACCGCCGCGAGCGGCACCGATACCGCCTTAGGCAGGCCGAAGTAGCTCAGAGCCATTGCCACACCGATGAATTCGGTGACGATGGTCAGGGCGTTGACCACGAACAGGTCTCCGACGCTGAACGCGCCCCAGAACTTCCCGAAGCGCGCGAAGATCAGCCGGGCATGGCCGACCCCGGCCACGGCACCGAGCCGGACCACCATTTCCTGGTTGACGTATAGCACCGGAATCAGCAGCACCAGCGTCCAGAGCAGGGCCATCCCGTAGTTCTGCCCGGCCTGGGCGTAGGTGGCCACGCCGCCGGCATCGTTGTCGCCGACCATGACGATCAGGCCGGGCCCGATCACCGCCGCCAGCATGCGCAATCTCTGCGTCCGGCTGCGGCCGGCGAGGCCGTCGTGCTGCCGGATCACGCCCAGCGCGCCGACGATATCGCCGACGTGAGCGTGATCGGCGACCGCGCCGGGCGGTGCGGCCGGGGTGCGGGTGTCGTCGGAGAAGGTGGTCATTGCCGCGCTCGCTTCCTGAAACTCGGTGCAGTTCTGTGGATTTTCGAGTTCCAGGGCTAGCGGAACGCGCCCGGACGACGGCCGGCGAGCCGACGGAAGACGTTGCGGTGCATGGGATCTCCTCACAGGGAAACCCGGCTGTGGGCAGACCGCGGCACCCCGGAACCCCGCACCGGTGACGCCGATGCGGTGGATCGGGGGATGAGTTCAGGCGGACAGGCAGCGAGCCGGGAACGATACGGTTCGTGAACTCGGATACGGACTATCTCCGGATGGCATCGCCCCTCACCTCCTCGCTGCCGGGACGCACGCGCACGTCGTGTTCGGGTGATCGGCACCACGCGAGAGGGAGACCCGCCGGACGGCGGATCGCGCACCCCTCTCGTCAGAGCTTCGGCACTGTACGACGTATCCCCTTGCGGGAGAAGCCACTTCGGGTCATCCCTTAATCCGGGAAGACCTGTCCTAACCCTGGGCGTCTCTCGACGTCGTCGGATCAGTGGCCTGTGTTCGTACAGGAGCCTCGCCTAGCGAGGTGCTAACGACAAAAGGGTGAACCCGGAGTTCGCGATTGTCAAATCGGTGGCCGGCGGCAGGTTGCCAGGATCGCGATGCCGGTGTTTACTTCCTTCCCGGCGCCGGTGCCCGGCGCTGTCTACGCGGTTCGTGTCCCGGAAGGAGGTGGTCGCGGTGCCCGACGACAGTCATATACGTCGTTTTGCCAAGAATTCACTCGGCGACCATTCTCGTGTCGACGCGGCCGTGCGGATGTCGCGGTAGCCTGCGCGCGCGAGTTCTCGCCCTCCATCGAAGGGTTGTTTTCTCATGTCGACGTGGGAGATGCTGCTGCGCCTGACCACCGGTGTCGGTCTCGGTGCGGTGATCGGTTTCGAACGGCAGTACCGGGCCCGGATGGCCGGATTGCGGACCAACGCTCTGGTCTCCGCGGGCGCGGCGTTGTTCGTGCTGTTGTCCGCGCACGGGTTTCACGGTGGTGCTGCCGACCCGACGCGGGTCGCGGCCCAAATCGTTTCCGGTATCGGCTTTCTCGGCGCGGGTGTGATCATCCGCGACGGATTGAACGTGCGGGGTCTCAACACCGCCGCGACGCTCTGGTGCGCGGCGGCGGTGGGCGCGCTCTCCGGTGCCGGGATGTACGGCACCGCGGCGGCCGGGACGGTCGCGGTCGTCATCGTCAACATCGCGTTGCGGGCGGCCGGGCGCAGGGTCGACCGTCAGCCGGAATCGGGTCACGAGCAACCCGCGCACTACGCGTTCACCGCCGTCACCGACGACGCGCACGAAGCGCATGTGCGGGCATTGCTGGTACAGGCGTTGACCCGCACCGACTTTCAGCTCGTGTCGGTCGCGAGCGCCAATGCGGAGGATGCGGGCCGGGTGGAGGTGCGCGCGGATCTGGCCGGCGATCAGCGCGACGACCGGCAGATGGAGTCGGCCGTCAGCCGGTTGAGTCTGGAACCGTCGGTGACCAGCGTCGGATGGCGCACGGTCGAACCGGTCGCGCCTGGGGTGTAGGGCGCACATCGGTCAGAGCCCGCTGAGAGTTCCCTGGTAGAGCGGTCGCGACCCTCGCCCGGAGGCCGGTGTGGCACCTACCGTGAGGGTGATCGACCGACCGATGAAGGAGAGCTCGTGGGTTCCACCGATGCCGCCGAATGGGCCGATACCGCGGCCGCCAGCGCGGGCCGAGCCAGTGGCTATGCCCGCGACACCGCCACCCGTGAGCTGGCCTACGCCGTGGAAGCGCTCGGCAAGGCGGTGGGAGCGCTCGCCCGCGAATTGCACAGCTGAGCGGCAACGACGCTCCGACCTGCACCGATGCCCCCGATCACTATGCTGACGCCGTGAGCAGTGTCGCGCCGATGGTTTCCGTCCCCGCCGATCCGGACACCGTGACCGCGGTGGGTCCCGAGGACGACCCCACCGCGGTCGGTCTGCGACGCGGCGACATCGACGCGGTGTGGGAGTCGGTCCGCGCGTGGTATCGGATGGGAACCACTCCCGCGATCCAGATCTGCCTGCGCCGCCACGGCGCCATCGTGCTGAACCGGGCCATCGGTCACGGCTGGGGTAACGCCCCCGGCGACGGGCCCGACGTCGAGCGCACACCGATCACCGTCGACTCCCCGTTCTGCGGTTTCTCCACCGCCAAAGGCGTCGCCGCGACGGTGATGGCGATGCTGATCGAGCAGGGCGCCTTCGCACCGGAAGACCGGGTGTGCGACTACATTCCGGAATTCGCGGCGCACGGCAAGGGCCGCATCACCATCGCCGATGTGCTCTCCCACTCCGCCGGGGTGCCGTTCATGCCGGCGGGCTACCGCGGCTTCGACGCCGTCGTGGACGAGGAACTCGCGGTCCGGGCGCTGATCGAGCTGCGGCCGAGCTGGCCGCCCCGGCGGTTCCGTGTCTATCACGCCCTGACCAGCGGGTTGATCCTGCGCCTGCTGGTCCAGCGCGCGACCGGCAAGCGGATGCGCGACCATCTCGCCGACCAGGTGCTGAATCCGCTCGGTTTCCGATGGACCACGTTCGGCGTGGCCCCCGAGGACGTCGACCGGGTGGTGCCGAGTGTGCGCACCGGGCCGCGGCCTTCCCGAGCCTTTTCGATGGTGGCCGGGAAGGCGCTCGGTGGCGGCATGAGCGCCTCCACGTCGGCGGAATCGGTGCGCGCGTTCCTCACCGCGGAGCTGCCCTCCGGCAATCTCGTGACGACCGCCTCGGAACTTTCCCGCTTCTACGAAATACTGTGTCGCGGTGGGGAACTCGACGGTGTACGGATCCTGTCCCCCGACACGCTGCGCAGTGCGATCGCACCGGCGCCCCGGATCCCGGGCATCGCGGGCCGGGTCAGTCGCGCCGGATTCGAGCTGGGCGGGCGCCGGTCGAAATTCGGCGCCCACACCGAAACCCATTTCGGCCGTAGCGGTCTGACCACCCAGTACGGCTGGGCCGACCTCGACCGCGGACTGTCCGGCGCGATCTTGACCAGCGGGAAATCGACCGTGGACACCGAGCGACCTTGGCAGTTGTGCGCACAGATCTCGGCGGTCGTTTCGCGCTCGCCCATCGTCCGGCCGCAGGGGTAGCACCGTCCGGCCGGCTCTCTCACCCCTGGCGCTCCGGCAAGCGAAGTCGTTTGAGCGACACCGCGTTCAGCGCGACGATGATGCTGGAGCCCGACATGGTCAGGGCGGCGATCTCCGGACGCAGGGTGAAGCCGAAGGCAGGCTCGAACACACCTGCCGCGATCGGGAGGGCGACCGCGTTGTACCCCACTGCCCACGCCAGGTTCTGATGCATCTTGCGCAGGGTGGCACGCCCGATCCGTAACGCGGTGGGCACGTCGAGGGGGTCCGATCGCATCAGAACCACATCGGCGGTGTCGATGGCCACGTCCGTACCGGCGCCGATGGCGATACCGAGGTCGGCCCGCGCCAGCGCGGGCGCGTCGTTCACGCCGTCGCCGACCATCGCGACCCTCCTTCCGCCGGACTGCAATTGCGCGATGGTGTCGGCCTTGTCGCCGGGCAGCACCTCCGCGATGACGGTGTCGATACCCAATTCGGCCGCGATGCGGTCGGCGGTCGCGCGATTATCACCGGTGAGCATCACGACTTCCACGCCCAGATCGTGCATTTCGCGCACCGCCGCGGCGGCGGTCTCGCGGGGCGCGTCGGCGATGCCGACGACCGCGACCGCCTTGTCGTCGACCGCCACCAGCACCGCGGTCTGCCCGCCGTCCGCGATCCGGGCCCGAGCGGCGGCCAAGTCGCCGAGTTCGATCCCCTCGCGGTCCAGCAGTCGCCGGTTGCCGACGACGACGCGCTGCCCGTCGACCGTGGCGACGGCGCCGTGGCCGGGTACGTTCTCGAACTTCTCGGCTCGCGCCGGCGCGGCGCCGCGTTCCTCCGCGTAGCGGACGATCGCCTGGGCCAGCGGGTGTTCGGACTCCCGCTCGACGCCGGCCACCGCCGCGAGCAACCGGGGTGAGGGCTCGGCGGCCGAGGTCACGAATTCGGTGACGGCCGGTTCGCCCTTCGTCAGGGTGCCGGTCTTGTCCAGCACCACCACGTCGACGCGGGCCGCGGTCTCCAGCGCGAGGGCGTTCTTGAACAGCACGCCCCGGCGAGCGCCGAGTCCGGTGCCGACCATGATCGCCGTCGGCGTGGCCAGGCCGAGCGCGTCGGGGCAGGTGATCACCACGACGGTGATCGCGAACAACATGGCGGTGGCGAAGGTGGCACCGGCGAGCAGCCATCCGGCCAGGGTGGCCGCACCGCCGATCAGCGCGACCAGGACCAGCCAGAACGCCGCGCGATCGGCCAGCTTCTGGCCCGGCGCCTTCGAATTCTGTGCCTGCTGAACGAGATTCACGATCTGCGCCAGCGCGGTGTCGGAGCCGACCTTGTCCGCACGCACGCGCAGGGTGCCGTCGACGTTGATGCTGGCGCCGATCACCGGAGCACCCGGTTGTTTGTGCACCGGCAGACTCTCTCCGGTCACCATCGACTCGTCGACCTCGCTGTCGCCGTCTTCCACGACGCCGTCGACCGGGATCTTGGCACCGGGCCGCACGAGCAGCAGATCGCCGACGGCGACCTCGGCGGTGGGAATCTCCACCTCCTCGCCGTCACGCAACACCACCGCGCGTGGCGGCGCCAGATCCAGCAGCGTGCGGATGGCGTCGGTGGCCCCGCCGCGGGCGCGCATCTCGAACCAGTGGCCGAGCAGCACGAAGGTGGCGAGCATGGTCGACGCCTCGTAGAAGACCTCGCCGCCGCCCGTGAGCGTGATGGTCAGCGAATACAACCAGCCCGCGCCGATGGCGACCGCCACCAGCACCATCATGTCGAGGGTCCGCGCCCGCAGCGCCTGCCACGCACCGGTGAAGAAGATGGTCGAGGAATAGCCGATCACCGGCAGGCTCAGGATCAACGCCCACACATCCTGGCGCAGCCCGAAGGGCACCGGCAGGTCGATGCCGAACATATCCGTCGCCATCGGCGACCACATCATGACGAGCACCGAGAAGACCAGCGCGACCAGGAATCGGTTGCGCATATCGGCGGCCATCGCGGCCATCGACATGTCGTGATGATCGTGCGTGCCGTGATGATCGTGCGGCGGTTCCGCGGGTTCGTGCCGGTGCGCGCCGGCCGGTTCCGACGGCTCGGCCAGCGGGTCGCAGACGTGCCGGGGCACCGACAGTCCGGAGCAGTGGATTCCGCAGTCGCGCAACCATTCCCGCAGTTCGTGGACCGAGGTCCGGGCCGGGTCGAAGCCGACCGTCGCGGTCTGGGCGGCGGGATTGACCGTGGCCTCGAGTACACCGGGACGGGCTTGCAGGACCCGGGTGGCGACCTGCTGGCGACTCGCCCAGTGCAGGCCACTCAGATCCAGCACCACGGTTCCGTGACCGTTGTCCCGCATGTGCACGACTCCTCTCGACCGACTACCACGACCATATACCCACAGGGGGTATATGCCAAACAACGCGCCTTCACCTGCCCCGGAAGGTCGGGGCTCGCCACCGTCACGGGCCGTCGTTAACATGGTCGGTTCGGGGGGCGACTATTCGGCGAAGGATGTTTTGGGCGGCGGAGGTTCCGGTGAGGGTGTCGAACTCCCGCGGCGGGCGCGACACCGTCGATATCGCGCTGGTGGTGCCCGGTAGCGGACCGGCGGGCCTGTTCGGCCCGTCCTGTGAGGCGTGCGCCGCGCTGGCGGTGGAGGACATCAATCGCGCGGGCGGAATTCTGGATCGACCGGTGCGATTGCACACGGTCGACGCGGGCGCGCCGCTGCCGATGCTGGCCGAGCGCATCGATCGCATGATCGGCACCGGCGCCGTCGACGGCGTCGTGGGCTGGCATCTGTCCAACGCCCGCCGGGTGCTGACACCCCGCACGGCCGGACGGGTGCCGTACGTCTACACCACGTTCTACGAAGGCGGCGAGAATTCCGACGGCGTGTACATGGTCGGCGAGACGCCCGATCATCAGCTCTTCCCGGCGTTGCGCTGGCTGCGCGCGGAACAGGGCATCCGCCGCTGGTGCATCGTCGGCAACGATTACGTGTGGCCGCGCGAAACCGCCCGGGTCACCCGTGAGGCGGCGGCATTCGGGGATATCGACATCGTCGGCGAGACATTCGTCCCGCTCGGCAGCCGCGCCTTCGGGCCGGCCCTCGACCTGATTCGACGCTCGTCCGCCCAGGGGGTGCTGCTGCTGATGGTCGGCGCCGACTGCGCGGCGTTCAATCGCGCCTTCGCCCGCGCCGGGCTCGACGAGGACCGGCTGCGGCTGAGCATGATGATCGGCGAGGACGTCCTGTACGCGGGCGGCCCGGACAGCACCCGCGGATTGTTCACCGCCTCAGGCTATTTCGAGAGCGTGGTGTCGCCCGAGGCGATGGAATTCGGCAGCCGCTACACCGCCCGGTACGGCACCTTCGCTCCGGCGCTGAACAATATCGGCGAATCCTGCTACGAGGGTCTGCTGCTGTTCGCCTCACTGGCGGAGGCGGCCCGCAGCCTCGACGTGCGCGATATCGAGCGCCATGCCGCCCGGGTGCGCTACGGCGGCCCGCGCGGTGAGGTGAAGGTGCGCGGCGCCCACACCACCCAGCCCGTCTACCTCGCCGATGCCGACGGCGTGGACTTCGACGTGGTGAGCGAATTGCGCCGCGCCTGAGCCGGATTCGGCCTGGGCTCGCGCGCACCGACGACGGAATGCCGGCCGAAGGGATCACCCGGCCGCAGCCGCCCGATCAGTAGCACGATGCCCGCACAGCCGATGCCGATCGTGGCGGCGACGATGCCCGGCACCGCGGTGACAGCGGCCTCGGCGCTGCGGAACCAGGTGTGCGAATACTCGATCCGGCCGAGATCGCGGCCCTGCAGCGCGACTCCCGCGGAGGGTACGAAAAGGATCACGATTCCGACGACCGCACTGGTCGCCCGCGGGCCGATCGCGCATCCGACGGCATAGCCCGCGGCCGCCGCCAACGCGATACAGCTCGGCACGGTCACCGCCGCGGTCGGCACGTCCACCAACGCGGAACTCACCGCCGCGGCGATCGACAGCGCGACGGAGCCGGCGACCGCGGGCAGCGGCAGGCGAATTCGCCATCCGGCGTAGAGCCCGGCCCCCGCGGCCGCGACGACCAGCACCGTCGACCAGGCCGGCCGGGGCACGGTGAGCAGCGCCGAGCCCGCCGAGGCGAAGGCCACCATGACCACCACCAGCATTCCGTCGCGCCCGGGCAGCAGCAGCGCCGACACCGCGGTGGCGAGCAGCAGTACGACGACGCCGAACACGATCGGCACGATCGCGCCGCCGCGGGCCATCCACACGGAGGTGGCCAGTGTCGCCGAGACGATCACCACCGCGGACACCACCGGTTTCAGCGGCACCATCGCACTGTCGTCGGGTTCCGGTTGCTGCTCTTGACGGAACAGCACGGCCGTGAACAGCATCAGTCCGAGTGCCGCGAGAATCAGCCAGACCGGCGGCGCCCCGCGCATGATGCCCTCCCCCGGGACACTGGACGCGAAGTCCGGCGCCTGGGTGAGGTCGGCGAACAGGATCGAGGCCAGCGCACCGAACAGATAGCCGCCGGCCGGGGCACGGCGATGCCAGACCGCCGCGGCAAGACAGCCCAGGATCACCCCGGCGAGCATGGAGTCGACATAGTTGAGCGTCGACAGCGTCCGGGTCTCCAGTCGCACGAGCAGGGTGTGGTTGATCAGCATCGCGACGGTCGCGCAGAAGACCGTGCACCACGCCAGGCGACTGTTGCCGATCGCCGCCGACACCGAGACCGCGATCACCGCGATCAGCGCTCCGGCGGTCAGGGCCAGCGGCATATTGAAGATCAGCAGGTCGACCTGCAGCGCCGACCCCGGCGAGAGCCAGGACTGGCTGATCGGCATCATCATGGCCAGCCCGGCGACCGCGGCGGTAATGCAGGCGGCCGAGGTTTCCGCGGCCACTCGCAGCCATTGCGCGTCGGTGATCCCGGCCGACAACCGTTGTACGTGCCCCCGGATATCCGGAGAACCGAAAGTCACAGCACTCATGCCGGACTCCGTCCCCAGCAGGTAACGCCTGGGCGTGACTACCCCGCCGATTCGTTAGCCGAATGATTGCGGGACCGACACTACCGGAGCACGGAATCGCTCCTCGGGCCTCTGATCGGTATCTGAGGCCGGAAATCGGCAATTCGGTGAGGATTTGCTAACGGTTCGGTCGCGACGGATATCGCTTTCGTGTCAATTCCGTCCGCCACCGCGTGTCACCACCCGTTCGCCCAGGTCGCGCCCGGTTCACACGGGCGCGCCCGTTGCCGGATCGTGTCCGAGGTCCCCGGACCGATCGGCGACGGGCGCCGCGTAATTCATCGGGCTACGTCGTCGGCGGGCGCCTCCCCGCCCTCGGGTCCGGCCGAGGAACTCGCACTGCGAAACAGCGGACGATGCGCCACCCCGCCGGCGGGCGCCGGCGTCTCGATGGGTACCGGACTGTGGCTGAACAGATTCGGCTGCTCACTCATATCGGATGTCCTTCAGATTCTCACCATCGACGGCCCGTCCGGCCAGCGAATCGGCCGCACCGCTCGCGCGCACAGCGCACTGTGCGATTACCGACAGGACTTACAGTACACCCCCGATAACCGACCGCGGGCGCGACGAGCCGGACCGGTCATTCGAGTCGCGGCGCGGAATCGGTTCGGCGGGCACACATTCCGCGACCGCGCGGCCGTCAGCCGCGGCCGTGCCGCAGTTCGTACTGCTCGCGTTCGGCCGCCGCACGCTGCCGTTCGGCGACATCGGCCAGTTCGGGATCGAGTCCGTGCTTGAGCAGGCGGTGGCGCCGATACACGTACATCAGCGCGATGGTGAAGTAGACCAGCGGCACGTACAGCAGCGCCGCCATCGACAATCCGATCCACAACGGGCCCGGAACCAGCAGGAACAGGCACAGCACGGGGATGATCGGCACCAGGAACCGCAGCAGATAGCGGCGGGCGGCGCCCGGCCCGGTCAGATCGCGAAGCACCCACTGCTGCATCGAGGGCGGCAGGGTGGCGCCGCAGATATAGCGCACGCGCTGAACCGGATTCGGCTTCTGCTCACTCATCGGTAGCTCCCTGGGTATCGGCGAGCGCGGCTCGCCGTGCGGCCTCGTTGACGCGGGTCAGCACCTCGCGTAGTTCCTCCAGATCGCCCAGGCTGACGCCCAGCCGCCGCACGACCGCCGGTGGGATCTGCTCGGCCTGGCGGCGCAGTGCCCACCCGGCCTCGGTCAGATCGATCAGCAACGTGCGTTCGTCGCGCGGATCGCGGCGGCGGGTGATGAGGCCCGCCGACTCGAGCCGCTTGAGCAGGGGGGACAGCGTGGCGGAATCGAGTTGGATCGCCTCGGCGATGGCCTTCACCGACATGGGCGCCTCACCCCACAGGGCCAGCATCACCAGATACTGCGGATGGGTCAGTCCCAGCGGCTCCAGCAGCGGGCGATACACCGTCAGCACCGATCGGTTCGCGACGGCCAGCGCGAAACACACCTGCCGGTCCAGCCGCAGCGGGTCCTCGACGTCGGTCGTCATGGCGCACCTCCTCGTGTCGAGGCCAGATTAGCGCGCTAATCGTTAGTGCACAAACTATTAGTGCGCTATCACACACCCGCCCGCGGCGAACGGTCCCCGAAACGACTCGGGCACCGAATCGAGTTCACCGGGCGGAATGTGCGGCGGATCGGCCGGATCCGCCGCACCTGTCACGGTGAGCAATCGCTGTGCCGCACCGGTGAATTCAGACGAGAACCTTCTGCTTACGGATCCGCCGCTGCACATCCCGCATCATCATCTTCGTCCCGGAGAACCGGATGAACTTGGGGATGAACCGGTTCACGAATCCCACGAACAGGAACAGATGCTCGAATCGGCGCTGATCGGCCGCGCTCCACTCCACGCCCATCTGTTCGCGGAAATGCGGAGGCAGGAATCCGGCGGTGAGGAAGCGCAGCAGCCCGCCGAAGAGCAGTCGCATGTACCAGTGGATCATCCGAAGATGCAGCAGGTCACCGATATACGCGCGGAAGGCGTCGTCGACGATCACCTGCCGGCAGGCCTCGACCCAATACTCGTCGAAGTCGGCGCGCGTCTTCGGCCACATGTCGGGATGCACCTGCAGCGTGGTGCCGAAGGTATCCGCCCCCTGATAGAACGCCTCGAGTTCCTCCGGGGACATCTTGCCGTTGATCAGCTGGTGGGAGTCCTCGAACCCGATGTAGATACAGGCCGCGACATACAGCTGCAGATTCCGGTCGAAGGCGTTGTACTTCACCTTCGCCCCGGGCTCGGACCGCACCTGCCGGTGCGCGACGTTCACCGCCTCGCGGAATTCCTTCTTCTCCTCGGGCGTACCGAGAATCGCCACCGCCAGATACGAGGCCGTGGTGCGCAGTCGTTTCCACGGATGCACCATGAGCGCACCCGATTCCACGGTGCTCTCCATGACACCGGCCGCCACCGCGGGGTGCGCGAACTGCATCGCGACGTTGGCGGCCGCGCCCGCGAACATCCAGAAATCCAGAGAGTCGGGCAGCTGCGCGGGGCGCTTGCGCGGCGAGCGATGGAAGTCCGGGATGTGGATGCGCGTCCGCTCCAGCGTCAGCGGCGGCGTCTGCGCGAGGTCGGGGTGTGGAGCTCGCTCGCCCTCCGTCCGGCCCCGACCGACCGGCACGGATTCCTCCGGGATGTAGGAATCACTGTGCGGGTCGGTGTAATTCGGCTCCCAAGGCTGCGTTGCCGTTGTCATGCGAGTCCTCTCTCGGAACGTTTCGCCGGCGCGACCGGAGATGCGCCGGGCCCCGCGCTTCGGGGCGCGGGCGGCGCCGCCGGGATCGGCGGCACCATGCGACACGGGAGACCGAGGGGCACACCCGGCAGACCGGCTCGTCTCGGAGCCGACGCGACAACCACCGATGCGCGGTTACCGGCGCTCTCGCGGATTTCTCCCTCTGCCACGGCGACACCCCCTCGGGTACTCCGCAGGGTCGGCCCGGCCATCACTATGTTACTCACAATTCTCATTTGATCAACGGGTGGGGAACCGCGATATTCGGTTCTTCAGCCCAGGTCCGCCGACTAAGTTGTCGAACATTCCGACGGCTACACGTTCACCGCGAGGTGAGTCGCCCGAACAACGTCATCTCCATCAGCCTGACCACATGGGCGCGAGGACACATCTGCTGGTTGTTACCGAACAGCCGCCCCAGACCGACGACGAGCCCGAACCCGGCATGGACGAGGATTCGAGCCTGCGCCCGCGCCAGCTCCGGCCGCGCATCCACCAGCAACTCCACCCATTCGGCCACCACCAGCCGCTGGATATTGCGCAGCACCGTGCGCTCGTAGGCGCCGACATTGCCGAATTCGGCGTAGTAGACGAACGTCAGCTCGCGCTCGGCGAACGATCCCGCGACATAGAGGTCGATCAGTTTCGCCAGCGCCTCCTCGGAGGTCCGCGACGCCTCCACCGCGGGTGCGATCGCGGCGGCCATCCGGTCGGCCACCCGCCGGAATGCCGCCGCCAGCAGGGCATCCTTGCTGCGGTAGTACCGGTACACCGCCGAGGCCGCCGACAGTTCGGCCGCCGTCGCGATCTCCTCCACGCTCACATTCGGGTAGCCGCGCTCGTGGAACAGCTCGACCGCCTTGTTCAGCAGCACCTGATGTTTGAACGATGGCGGAATATCGTTCGCCCGCACGGGTTCCGGCGGGTCGGCGGCAACCGGCAGGTCGGTTCGGATCAACGACCAGGCGGCCTCACTCAGCACCACTGCGAGCGATTTCGCCGGCAGATGCGCGTGGTGGTCGCCGATACTGCTCACCACACTGAAGATCGCGACCGCGCGCACCAGGCCCTCGCGGCGGGCCGATTCCGGGCGCAGTTCGCCGATCAGCGCACGCAGCGCGGAGATCGCGGTCTCGAACCGTTCGTCGAAGGTCCGGCGATCGTCGCGATCGAGGTAGCGGGCCTCCCACCGTGCCAGCGCTGCCGTCGGACGGTTGGCGATGGTATCGGCCACGATGGCGTCGACGACGAGTCCGAGTCGCGCTTCGGCGCTGTGGCCCTGCGCCTCCGCGGGCAGCGTCACCGCCGTCACCGCGGCGGCGGACAAACGCAGCAGCTCCTCGCGGAACAGCGCGTACTTGCTCGGATAGTGCCGGTACAGCGCCGCCGAGGAAATCCCCAGCCGGGCGGCGATATCCTCCATGCTCACGCCGTGATAGCCCAGCGATCCGAAGGCCGCCGCCGAGGCGGAGGCGATCTGCGCCCGGCGGTTCTTGGGCCGGCGGCGAATCACGCGTTCGGGGTTGTGCGTGGCCGGCGCCGTCGCCTTCGCGCGACCGTCCTGTGCGCGACTCAAATTGTCTGCCAATCCTTTTCGCCGAGGACCGCTACGATTGCGGCGGCAGCGGAGTCAGCGGCGTACTGATCTTGTCGACCAGCCAGCGGTCGCCCTGCTTCTGCAGTCGCATCACCGTCGACAGCTGTCCCGGTTCCGGTTTGCCCTGAGTGCCCAGGCTGGTGATGGTCTGCCCGATCACCACGATCGCCTCCGCGGAATTCTTGTCCCCGGAACGGATCGCGCACTGCACATCGGTCGACTTCGCGACGACCTCGCCCTTGGCCAGGACGTCGCTGAGGTCCTTGCTGTTGGATTCGAACTGCTTCTTCCACTCACCGGACGCGCCGGCCAGCACATCGCGAACGTACTGGTCGAGATGTTCGGAATCGTAGGTCGAGACCACGGGGCCATAGGCGCAGGCGGCCTGGCGGGCCTGCGCCTGCGCGTCCAGCACCTCCTCGTGATCCTTGTTCTGCAGGTAGAAGTAGATGCTCGTGCCGATCGCGGCGCCCAGAACCACGGCCACCGCCGCCCGCAGACCGATCCGCGCACCGCGTCCGCCGGCGGCCGGACGCAGTCGCGACAGTGGCGAAACCTTCGCCGCGGTGGACGTTTCGGCGGGATTCGTTTCGGTGGGATTCGACTCGCCGGTATCGGATGTCCCCGCCGCATCCGATCCGGCCGTGCCGGGTTCCACAGCTGCCGCGGTCTCCGATTCGTCGACGGCGTCGACCGTGGGTTCGCGCTTCTGGGCGCCTCCGCTTTCCTTGTCACTCATCGTGTTCGCTTCCTAGTTGTCGGGTATGGGGCCGGACGGGATGGGCCGCGACATCTCGTTGCCGGTGACTCCCGGCGGCGGTCCGGATCCGTTGTCGGGGAGGTTCGGCCGCGGCGCATTGGCCGAACCACGCACCTGCAGTGCGGGATCGGCGGTGAGGCAGTAGTTGTACAGCCGCACCCGGGTATCGGTCATGATCTTGGTCGGGGTGACCGGAATCGTGTCGTAGTCGCACGTCGGACGCGGCCAGAAGTCGGCGAGCGTGTGATACGCGCCGTCGTGGGCGGGAACCCCGAGCGCCTGGATGCCTTGGCGCAGTGCGGGAAACAGTGCTTCGATCGCCGGCTGACGCAGTTTCGCGGCCTTGGTGATGGCGACGAAATTGGTGACCAGATCGGTCAGCGGATCCTGATTCTTCGCCACCACGTCACCGAGGGTCGCCAGCTCACCCGGGCCCTGATCGAGGAACTTCCGGATTTCGTTGTCGGCGGCGGTGGCCTGCTGGAACAACGCGCTGCCCGCCGCGGTGAGGGTGCTCAGGTCGGGCTGGGCGTGCGAGGTGGTCTCCGCGATAACCTGTAGGTTCTCGAGCAGCTGCTGGGTCTGCGGCAGCAGATCGGACAGCCCCGCCATCGCACGGCTGATCCCGGAGATCATGTTGCGCAATCGATCCGGGCCCCCGCCGAGCGCCGTGTCCAGCTCGTCGACGATGACGGTGAGCCGGTCCGGATTCAATCCGCCGATGAATCCGCTCAGGTCGGTCAGCAGATTCTGCACCGGGATCGGCACGCTGGTGCGTGCGCGCTCCACCACGGCGCCGTCGGACAGATACGGACCGGTATCGGCGTCGGGCCGGAAGTCCAGGTACTGCTCGCCCGCCGCGGACAGCCGGCCGACGTGCACCGCACCGCCGACGGGAATCTCGGCGCTGTCGTCGATTTCGGCGATCGCGTCGATTCCGTCACCGGAGACCCGCACATCGGCGACCTTGCCGACCCGGGTGCCGCGGAAGGTCACGTCGTTGCCCGGGAGGATGCCGCCCGAGGTCGCCAGTTGCACGGTGACGGTGAAGGTGTGCGGAATCGGATTGAACCGCAACACATATCGGGCCAGATATCCGGACCCGATCACCAGCACCACGATCAGGCTGAGGTTGGCCAGAGCGATGCGCCGCCGCACCACCCAGTTCCACAGCGGAGTATTCATCGCTCACCACCCTGCTGGGAAGGTTCGGTCGGCGCACCGGGCGCGTCCGGCGGATTCGCGCCGGGAGGCGTCGTACCCGGCACCGGCTGCGGCGGACTGATGACCCGGCCGAACACTTTCTCGAATACCTGCGCCAGACTGCCGGCGAATGCCGGAACGTCACCGATTTCGGGCCACCGGCTGCCGTGCGGATCACTGAGCGCGCCGATACTCAGATACGACACCACGGGCATGACGGCCAGTCCGGAACCCCGCAGGCTGGCCATCAGCGGCGGATAGATGTCGTTGAGCCCGTTGAGCGCTTCGGTGAGATTGCCGCCCATTTCGGTGAAGCCCGACATCAGTTTCTGAATGCTGTCGAACAGGCTCAGGAACTGCGGGCTGGTGGTATCGGTGAAATCGCCCAGCGCTGCCATGGTGGTCGACACCTTCATCGTGAGATCCACGATGCGCTGATTGTTCTCGTTCACCAGCCCGAGCAGTTGCGGGAAAGTATCGGCCGCCGCGCCGAGTTCCTTTTTGCGCCTGGCCAATTCATCCGAAAGCGTATTCAATCCCTGGAGGGTGGCGTCGATATCGCCGGTGCGCTGATTGAGCGCGGCGATCACGCCGGTCATCTCGCTCAGCAGATGCGCCAATTGCGGTCCGCGTCCGGCGAACATCGAATTCATCTGCGTGGTGATCTGCGCGGCCTGGTTGATACCGCCGCCGTTGACCAGCATGGCCACCGACATCATCAACTGCTCGACGGAAGCGGCGGTGCCGGTGTGATCGACGCCGATGGTGTCTCCGTCGCGCAACGGCGGACCCGCCTCTTGCGCGGACGGCAGGGTCATGGCCACCGACATATCGCCCAGCGGCGTGGCCTGGCGCAATTCCACCGTCGTCCCACGTGGCAGCACGATGTCGGATCTGATCCGCATCCGCACATCGGCGACGAAATTCGTCGTCTCGATGCCGGTGACGGTGCCGATATCGGTGCCGCCGATGCGCACGTGCGCGTGATCGGGCAGATTCAGCACATCGGTGAACGCGGCGTGCACGGTGTAGCCGGGACCGCCGATACCCGGCTTGGGCATCGGCACATTCTCCAATGTCAGCCCACATCCGCTGATGCCGAGTGTGGTGGCGGCCGCGACGGCGGTGACGACGAGGCCGCGACGGGATGTTCTGCGCTGTGATCGTGTCATTTTCCGCTGATCCCCAGAAGTGCGGCGGTGAGTCCGAAATCGGGCCCCATATCGGCGATCCTTCCGGTCCGGCAGCCGTCGAGGCGCATCATCACCCGCTCACAGAAGGTGGACAGCGCTTCACCGTCGAGCACGGATTTGTCGAGCAGGCCGTGCAGGCGCAGCGCCTGATGTTCGTAACTGGTGGCGTTGGCCAGGTTCTCGAACATCAGCGGTGCGACATCCACGATTTCGGTGAGATTGCGGGCATTGGCGCGCATCTGGTCGCTGATCGCGACGAACCGGGTCAGAGCTCCGGCGAGCTGGTCCTTGTTCTGCCCCACCACCGTGGCGGTATTGGCGACGAAATCGTTGAGCTGGGTGAGCACCGCCTGCAAGCCGGGCGCCTGATCGCCCATCAGCTTCAGCAATTCGGTGAGCCGGCCGCTGAAATCCCGTACCGTCTGGTCGTTCTGGGCGATGACCTGAGTGACGTCGTTGAGTTTGACGATCGTATTGGAGATCTGGTCCTTGTTGGCGAACGTCGTCTCGAACGCGCCCGAGAGCGCGTCCAGGGTTTCGCGCAGTTTGTCGCCATTGCCGTTGAGCAGCGGGAACAACACCCGGCTGGCCATCGGCCCGGTGTCGCTGTCACCCTTCAGCGATGCCCCGAGCTGGTCGAAGGTCTGCATGATGCGGTCGAGCTCCACCGGTGTCCTGGTGCGCGGCAACGGAATATGCGCGCCGTCGGCCATGGTGGGTCCGGTTCCGTCGTAGGCCGGCGCCAGTTCGACGTGGCGGTTGGTGATCAGCTGCGGATTCACCAGTGCGGCCATGGCGTCGGCGGGCAGTTTCACGCTCTTGTCGACCTTCATGACCACCTGCACGTAGGTGCCCTTGGCCTCCACCGATTCGACGGTGCCGACCGGCACACCCAGCACATCGACCTCGTTGCCGGCGTACAGCCCGGCCACATTGTCGAAATCGGCGCTGATGCGCATGTTGTCGCCGAGCACCTCGTCGGTGGCCGTGCCGAGCGAACCCGGCAGCAACGAACAGCCAGAGCCGGCGGAGGCGACCAGGCACGCCGCGGCGAGTTGGGCCAGTGCGCGCAGTTTCATCACTTACACCCCTGAACGACCTGTGCGAAACAGATCCAGTTGTCGGGGAACAGCCCCCACGGCACATACACATCGCCGTACGGTCCGTTGCCCAATACGTTGTTGAACTGCCGCAAGGTGACCGGCATGATCTCGTAGAGCCGGTCGAGGTTGGTCTTGTTCTTCTCCAGCCCCTCGGACATGGTGTTCAGATCCCGGATCATCGGGCCGAACTGGTTGTTGTTCTCCAATCCCATGTCCTGCAGCAACTTCGACAGTGCGGCGACATTGTCGAGCAGGTTCTTCAGCAGTTGCCGGCGCTTCTGCACCGCCTGGCCGATGGCCTCGCCGCGGGTCAGCAGCATCAGCACGCTGTTCTGGTTGTCGGCGACCAGCTGGGAGACCTGATCCATCCCCTTCAGCAGGGTGTCGACCTCGTCGCGGCGGTCGTTGATCACCTTGGCCAGCGAGCCGATGCTGTCGAGCGCCTGCACCGCCAGCTGCGGCGAGTCGCCCATCTGCTGGTTCATGGTGTCGAGCGCCTCCCGCAACTTCTGCGGGTCGATCCGCTCGATTCGTTCGAACGACGCCTTGTACTGCGGGTCCTGGATGACCTTGCTCAGGTTGTAGGGCACGCTGGTGTGATCGAGCTCGATCCGGTTGCCCGGCAGGCCTTTTCCGTTCCCCGGCACGAGGTCCACGTGCAGCCGCCCGAGGATGGTCGACATCTTGATCGCCGCCCGCGCGTCCGGTCCCAGCCGCAGATCGCCGCGCACCTTCAGGTCCGCGACCACCTTGGCGCCGTCGAGCCGCACCGCCCGCACCGCGCCCACCTCGATCCCCGAGACGTCGACGGTCGCACCGGGACGCAGCCCCGCGGCTTGCGCGAATTCGGCGTGAATCGTCTTGTCCCCCAGGCGCGCCTGGGTCAGCGCGCTGGAGCCGAGCAGCAGGATCAGCACGGTCGCCGAGGCGATCAGGCCGAGCCGCAGATACCGGTTGCGCAGGAAGCCGAACATCTTCGGCAACCTCGGTCGCGCGAACCTCGCCATCACCGGCACACCTCCGAATGCGCGTTGCCACCGATCTGGGAGAACAGGCCCGGCGGCAGGAGCACGCCCCACAGCGAGACGTCGAGACCGCAGAAGTAGGCGTTGCCGTAGGCGCCGTAACTGGAGAACTGGGCCACCCGGTTCAGCACGTTCGGCAATTGCACCGCCGCCCGGTCCAGCGACGCGCCGTTGAGCAGCAGCAGCGCCACACCGGTGGTCGCCTTGTTCTGCGCGGCCGCGATGCCGGGCTTGACCTGGGCCACCAATCCGACCAGCGAATCGGTCGAGGTGGCGACCTGGTCGACCGACGACTTCAGCGCCTCACCCTGGGCATAGAGCCCGTCCATCAGCGAGCGGGTCTGAGTGATCAGTGTCTCCAGCTCGTTGCTGCGATGCGCCAGGCCGGACATCACGCTACTGAGGTTCGAGACCACATCACCGAGGATCTTGTCGCGCTGGCCGAAGGTTCCGGCCAGCTGCGCGGCCTGGGTGATCAGGGTGCTCAGCGAGACCTGATTGCCCTGCAGCGCCTGAATCAGCGTCTCGGACAGCGAATTCACCTGATCGGGTTGCAGCACCGAGAACAGCGGTTCGAAGCCGGACAGCAAGGCCGAGACGTCGAACGAGGGCTCGGTGTGCTCGAGGGGAATGCGCCCACCCGCCGGCAACGATGTGCCCGCTTCCTTCCCCGGCGCCAGCGCGACATAGCGCTGGCCGATCAGGTTCTGGTAGCGCACCATCGCCTTGGTCGTGGTGGTCAGATGCTGGTTGCTCCGGATGCTGAACTCCACACCGGCCTTGTAGTCGCCGACGAAGTCGATCTTGTCCACCCGGCCGACCCGCACCCCGGCCATGCGCACGTCGTCGCCGACCCGCAGTCCGAGCACATCGGAGAAGACGGCCGAATACCGGCTGGTCGAGCCCGGCACCGTGCGTTGCAGGGTGCCGTAGATGGTCGAGGTCAGCGCGATCGCGACGACCGCGAAGATGCCGAAACCGATCAGTGCCTTCGTCGATTTCACTGCGTCACACCGCCTTCCGGCGTCTCACCGACGGTCAGATAGCCCCCGGCGAGGACCGGCCCCAGCAGCAGCAGCTGCGCCAGATTCGGCGGACCGCCGACCACCGCGGCGACCGCGGCGGGCCCACGCAGGGCGGCGGGACGGGTGGCCGCCGGATCACCGGGCGTGGCGCGGTAGGCGGCCGGTGCGGTGATGCCGGGAATCAGCGGCAGGCTCGGCAGACCGGGCAGCGCCGGAACACCGGGCAGGGCGGGCAGGCCGGGGATCAGCGGCTGTTGCGCGGGTGCGGTCGGCGCCGCGGGAGCCGGCGTCGGACGGGGTCCGGCCGCGTCGAGCCAGCGCGGCAGCTGCTGTTGCGGATACTCTTGCGGCGGAGCCACATTCGGCACCGTCGCACCACCGCAGCGCGGACCGTACTCGTCGCCGTAGTGCGGGCAGTCCTTCGCCGTGTACTGCTGGAACGGAGTGAGCGAGGCGTCCATCGCCCACACCATCTGCTGTTTCGGACCCCAGTGGAACGTGGTCTTCAGACGCTGCAACGCGATGTTGAGATTGGCGGCGGTGAACGGAATCGCCTCGGGATCCTTGGCCAGGCCGCCGAACAGATCGTCAAGACCGGCGACCAGGAATTTTCCCGAATCCGGATTGCGCGCGAACAGATGGTTGACCGAGTCGACGGCGCCGCCCGCATTCGTCAGCAGCGCAACGAGATTCGAGCGGCGCTCGGTGAGGGTACGCGCGGTCGTCACCGAATCCGACAGCACTCCCACCAATTCCGGCGCCGACTGGCTCAGTGCGGTCGCGGCACGGCCCAGATCACCCAGCATGTCTCCGATACCGGGAATGTCGTGCACCTGGGTGAGCCAGGTGTCGAGCCGCTCCACGGTCGAACCCGGCACCCGCGCCGACGGTTCCAGCGCCGCGGACAGCGTCGCCAGCACCCGGCCCAGCTTCTCGGGCTGAATGTTGCTCAGCACATTGCGCAGCACGTTGAGCGTGGTCTGCAGTTGGATGGTCGCGGCACCGGTGTCCTGCGCGATGGTCGAGCCGGAATGCAGTGTCGCGGCGTCGGGCCCGTTGTCGACCAATTCGATCGCGGTCACGCCGAACAGGTTGTCGGGAATGACACGCGCGGTGACGTTGGCCGGAATCGCCTCGGCGACACGCGGTTTCAGTGCGATGTCGGCGCGCTGACGCTCCCCTTTCGCCACCACCTCGACCGAATCGACGGTGCCGACGACCATGCCGCGGAATTTCACGTCGGCATGTTTGGGCAGCCCGTCTCCGGTACTGGTGAGAACGGCGTGGACGGGAACCTTCTCGGTGAAACGACCGGTGTAGCGCAGCGCGAGCAGATACAGCAGCGCGGCCACCACGAGCAGCATCGCGAGACCGGCCAGCGTGAGCTGGCGAGCGGTCGCACCGCGGCCACTGGGATCGAGAATCACGAACGACACCTATCCTGAGATCCGGAATCCGGGGTCGATGCCCCAGATCGCCAGGGTGAGAAAGAGATTCGCGAACACCATCACGACGATCACCATCTTGATCGCTCGCCCGGCCGCCACTCCGACTCCCTCCGGCCCGCCGCTGGCGACATAGCCGTAGTAGCACTGGATGAAGGTGGCGAGCAGGGTGAAGATCACGACCTTCAGCAGTGAATAGAACACGTCCGGCCCGATGAGGAACTGGAAGAAGTAGTGGTCGTAGGTCCCCGCGGTGGTGCCGCCGAGGAACAGCACCGTGAGTTTGGTGGTCAGGTAGGCGGCGGCCAGACCGACGCTGTAGAGCGGGACGATCGTCACCGTCGCCGCGATCATCCGGGTGCTGACCAGATAGGGCAGCGGCCGGATCGCGCACGATTCCAGCGCGTCGATCTCCTCGGAGATCCGCATCGAGCCCAGCTGCGCGGTGAACCGGCAGCCCGATTGAATCGCGAAGGCCAGGGTCGCCAGAATGGGCGCCAGTTCCCGGGTGGTCGCGAAACCGGCGATGGCGCCGGTCAGCGGGCTCATGGTCAGGAGGTTCAACGCCGTGAACGACTCCATTCCGACGATGATCCCGCCGAACGAACACAGGATGAAGACGACGCCGATGGTGCCGCCACCGACGATCAGCGACCCGTTACCCCAGCTCACATCGGCCGTCAGCCGGGCGAGTTCCTTCCGATAGTGCTTGACCACGAACGGGATCGCGGCCAGCGCCTGGAAGAAGGTGATGGCCTGATGCCCCAGGCGCTGGTTCGCGTGCACCGGGGCCAGCGCCGCATGTCCGACGGCCCGCAGCGGCCGGGCCGCGGGCGGCGTGTAGGAACTGGCCATCTCAGGCGACCTTCGTCGGGAGCAGGGTATTCGACAGCTGGGTCAGAATGATGTTGGTGGCGAACAACATCAGCGCCGAGCTGACCACCGCGGAGTTCACCGAATTCGCGACACCGGCCGGGCCGCCGCTGGTGTGCAGACCCACATCGCAGGCGATGATCGCGGTGAGCGCGCCGAAGATGGCGGCCTTCGTCAAGGCGATCAGCAGATCGCTGGCCACCGCGAACGACGCGAACGATCCGATGAACGATCCGGGAGTGCCGGATTGGGCGTACACATTGAACATGTACGCCGTCGCGAATCCGACGAAAACGATGAAGCCGCAGAGCAATACGCTCACCAGCACCGCCGCGGCCAGCCGCGGAGCGACCAGCCGGCGCACCGGATCGACACCCATCACCCGCATGGCGTCGATCTCCTCGCGGATCGTCCGCGAGCCGAGGTCGGCACAGATCGCCGAACCCACCGCGCCCGCGATCATCAGCGCGGAGACCAGCGGCGCGCCCTGACGGATGATCCCCAGTGCGGCAACCGAACCGATGAACGTCGTCGCGCCCACCTGGTTCACCAGCGCACCGACCTCGATGGACACCACGACCGCGATCGGGATGGCCACGAACACCGTCGGGGCGGCCGAGACGTTGGCCATGAAGGCGCACTGCCTGATGAATTCCTGGTACGGAAACCGGCGCTGGATCATCGCGAGGAAGAGCTGAACGAACGCCTCTCGCCCCAGCGCGACCTGCCGGCCGAGGGTTTCCAGCGAACGTTGCGGATGCCGGCGCCAGAGGCCGCCGGCCGCCTCGACGAGTCGCCGCAGTTCGCCCTCGTCGGTGGTCCGCCAGGGCGGAGCCGGCGGGTCCGGCCGATCGGAGGCTCGGGTCGACGTCACAGCGGTCGTTCCTTTCTCACGCTCACCGCTTGTCACGGACAGCCGCAACCGAGCTGCCGGGCGTTGAGCGTGTGAAGTGTTACACACCGATTCGGTGCAACACAAGATAGTAAGTTATCGACTGTTCTCGCATTATCGAATCAGATCGAGTGCGAGATTACACAGTATTCAGCGCAGACTGGGCGGCACCAAGTTATGGAATATTCCGTCGTCAGACGGCCGCCACCGGGTCTATTCGGGGAGATTCTCCAAATAGTGCTGCAGTAGCACCACCAGCGCGCCGAGCAGTGCGATCCCGGCGCCCACCGCACACGACACCGCGACCCACAGGCCGAATCGGAGAACAGGATTGACCTTGATTCGCCCACCGAGGATCTTGACTCCGATCACCACGATGTCGATGAGCCACACCAGCGCCATCATGACTAGGTCATGCAGACGTTCGAGAAGGTGAGCACGGGCCAGCACACGATCGATCCCAGAAAGGAGATGACCACGTCGATGCCGTGCATCTGCTTCAGGTGCGAGGTGTGCGTCAGGGTCCAGATCACCCCGACGATGCCGTAGGGCACGGCGAGAATGATGAGCGTCCCGAGGAATTCGGACACCTTCATCTCGTAGCTCAGTAGCCGATCGAGTCGCTTCAGCATTGCGACGCAAGTCCTTTCACCCATCGGCCGGACATCCGGTGCACACGCCTCTGGCAGGCACCGGATACGGGCACCCTTGCCCGTCGGCCGCGGTCCCCGGCGATTCGCGGGTCCGCAGATGCGTATGTTACTGGAAATTCACGTTTTGTGAAGTTGTCGCCCGGAACTGGTCGGACGGTGAATAGTCGGTGCTCATACGATCAGCGGCGGCAGCTCAGGAAGTCGGCCGCAGGGGGGAAGTTACCGATAATTCCTGTGCATCCGGAGTCGCAGGGATTAGCATGGAAGGGTGCCGCCGACCGTAGGATGCGAACGGCCCACGGGTGTGACCACGGCGGGCCCGGCACGACCGGTGCGTGAGCCCGGCGATGTCGCAGGGGGATCGCCGGTCTCGGCAGCGGATCCCGGCCGGCTCGATTGTCGTTCACCGCCGCCACCGGGACCACCGAATCGAAGGATCACCGTGCCCAGCGAAATCATCCATCCGGACGGCGCATCCGGGCGGCGCAGTATCGCCGCTGTCCGATCGCGCGAGATTCTCAACTACTTCGGCAAATGCCAGGCCTGCGGCTACCCGGCACAGGCCGTCCTGCGCACCACCCTCTACAGCGACGGCACGATCACCGATGCGGTCATCGCGACCTGCGCCTCGCCGTGCGGGTGGTCCGGCGCATCGGCGCCCACGGTGATGACAGTGCGCACGGAGCTTTGATCTCTATTGTGCTGGGCGCCAACGTACCTCGTCAGCGGGCCGGCGGCCCGACCCAGCGCAGGGCCGCGGCCGGGCAGAGTTTGATCGCCTCGGTCGCGAGCGCGGGGTCCGGTTCGGAGCCGGTGAGGATGGGATAACCCCAGTCGTCCAGAACTATCTGCTCGGGCAGCACCTGCGCGCAGATGCCGTGGCCGGTGCAGGCGATGCGATCGACCGCCAGGACGCCGGACGGGGGCCGGGTGATACCGAGGGCTCGAGTTGTCAGGGACACGATTCATCCTTGTGGGCCGAAAATCGTTCGCTCCCTGGGCTTTCGACGAGCTGCGGGGTGCCGAACACGTCCAGGGCGGAAGCCAGGAACCGCGCCACGCCGTCGGGAAAGCGGCAAGCACCTCGCCCCGGAACACGGGTGAGCCTGCGCAGGAGCCGCTCGGCGGTCGCGGCCGAGGCTCGCCGCTCGAGCAGGTCGCTCAGATCGTCGCGCAGCGCGGGTAATCCGAACATGCACGGGCCGCACTGGCCGGCGGATTCTCCCGCCGCATAGGTCAGCGCGGACAGCACCACCTGCCACGGATCGCTGCCGGCGGCTAGGACGCGAAACGTGCCGACGCCGGGCCCGAGTCCGAACGGCGCCAAGGTTGATCGCGACCACAGCGTATGTCGCGCCTCGGCGGGCAGGAATCCGCCGCTCAGACCGTTCACCCACAGCGCCTGCGGGGAGGCGGTGAGACCGCCTGCCCGATCGAGGATTTCGGAGACCGGCAGGCCCGCCTCCGCGGCGTGGACACCGGGTGCGCGGACGCCGTCGGCAACGGTCACCAGCCGCGGGCCGGGCTCGTCGGCAGTGCCGTAGGAGCGGAACCAGCCCGGCCCGTATTCGGCGATCTGCTGGATCCGCCACACCGTTTCGACGTTGAGTACCAGTGTCGGCGCGAGTCGGCGCCCACGTGGGTCCCGGCCGCCGCCCGTGATCGGTTCGAACCGCATCACCGGTCGCGCCGGACCGCCGTGCGCCAGCCGGACCAGCGCCGACTCCTCCGAGGACACGTACCGCCGGGGCACGGCAAGGGTGTCGACCCCCGCCGCCTCCAGTACGGCCAGCGTCCGCGAACCGCGGTGCGCGGCCACCCGCACCCGCTGCGCCGTAATGCGCCGGGCGCCGTCGAGCACCTCGGGCAGATGATGCGCGACGACCCAGGCGTCCTTGGCCGAATCCCATTCTCCGTCACAGGCATTGACGATCAACTCGGCCCGGTGGCGGGCGGCGAGTTCGAGTTTGGCGGCGGTGGGAAAGTTCGCTCCACCGCGGCCGCGCAGCCCGGCGGCCGCCAGCATCTCCGGTAGTCCGGTCACGTCCACTCCTGAGCAGCGATGTCCGAGCGGCGATGTCGGTCCGCGTCGGGAAGGACCCAGCGCCATACGGCGCCGACCGCCAGCGCCACACCACAGGCGACGGTGACGGCGAACAGCGCCGGATCGCGCGCCGAGGCCATCGTCAGTCCGTGCACGACCGCCAGCGGCGCCATCGCGTACGCGAGCAGGTGCACCGCACGCCACATCCGGGTCGGCAGCCGGTGGCGCAGCACGGATGTCGTGACGACCGCCAGCAGGATATCCAGCGCGAGGGTGCCCAGCGCGACCCATTGCCGTTCGTAACCGGCGGTGAACGGCACCACCATCGACAGCCATCCGAGATGGACGTACGTATCGACCGTCGCGGTCACGATGTGCGCGGCCAGGAAGACGATGGTGCCGAGGGCCAGCGTGCGATGCAGACCCATCGCCACGGCCGATATCGCGAGCCGCGGACGCACCCGCGCGGCCGTGAACATTCCGAGCAGCGCGACCAGGGTCAGGAGCACGAGGGTGACCACTCCGGCGGCGCGCGAGACGTACCACAGCCACGGACCGGTCATGACACGTGCCGCTTCCGCGTCGCGGTCGGGGCGGGCCACCCCGGAGTCGTCACCACCTCGTGGCCGACGGTCATCAGGCAGGCGGGCACGCCGCGATCGGCCAGCCATCGCGGCGCCTGATCGTCGAGGATGATCGCGGCCGTCGAGGCCGCATTGGCCTGCACCGCATCGGGTCCCGCGCAGGTGACCTGTGCCCACCGCGTCCGGGCGGACCGGCCGGTGCGCGGGTCGATGATGTGATGGCGGCGAATGCCGCCGCGCACCCACGTGCGCAGCCGCGTCGACGAGGTCGCGAACGCCTGCCCGGTCGAGGTGACGACCTGCACCACGGCGTCGTTCCAGTCCCGCACCCCGATGGACCAGCCCTGCGGCGGTCCGGTGCCCGCGACGGCGATGTCGCCGCCCAGATTCACCAGATAGCCACCGGGCCCGGTCGCGGCCAGTTCGGCGGCGATCGTATCCGCCGCCCACGCCTTCGCACTCGCGCCCAGATCCAGTACGGTTCCCGGGGACAGCGCCACCTCCCCTCGCTGCTCGTCGAAGATCATGTGCCGCAAGGGAATCGAGTCCCGATCGGCTTCGGGCGGGCCCACGTCACCGCGGGCGCGCACCGCATCCAGATCGTCGTCGTAGCCGCAGGCGATCAGCGCGGCCCCCAGGGAGGCCGAGACCAACCCCGAGGTCAGGCGCTGGGTGCGCATCGCCGCCCGCAGACACGACCCGAGGGTCGCGCCGACCGGAATGCGCACCTGCTCCGAACGACCCGCTCGGGCCGATTCGGCGCTGCGCGAATTGATCACCGCGAGTTCGGAATCCGCGCGAAAGCGCGAGGCGGCACGATCGAGATCGTCAAGCCGCGCGCGGACCAGGTCGGCCGCGCGAGCCAGCTCCCGGGCATCGGTGCAGACGACCACGACCGATGTTCCGATCGCCGGAAACGTCTCCGAGGCCGCCGCCGCGCCTCGCGCGGTGCTCATGACCCGGCGGTGTGCTCGTGCGGCTCGCTGTCGGAATTCTGCACCGGTGGCGTGGGCGTCCACTCCCCCGGCCGGCTGCTTTCCGGTTGCGGCGCAGGGGAAGTCGGCGCCGAGACCGGATCGGCCGTGTGCACCTCCACGGACACCCGCTGCACGGTTCCCGCGGGTTTCGCCGCATGCCCGATGGTTCCGTCCTGCACCGCCAATTCCACGGCGAGTCCACCGACGGCGATCGTCGCGGCGACGAATATTCCGGTTGCGCCGCGCCGGATTCGGGAGAGATTCGGGTTCGTTGTCATCTCTGTTCTACCTTCGCCTCTGATACCGCTGTCGCCCGCGAAGTCGGCGAATCACCGGTTGGTCTGCGGGATTTCGATGCTCAGCGGCATCCGCAGTTCGGCCATGTACCACAGCACGAACTGCCGCAGGAATTCGTCGAACAACCAGGTCGCGTCGGCGGTCGGCGGGATCACGCCCATCACGCCCTCGCGCACCGCGACGAACGGTCCCCAGCTGAACTTCAGCAACGGATCCCACACCGGCTCGCGCGCGATCCGCAGATCATCGGCGATCTTGTCGCCCAGGATGAATCGGGTGAACGCGCCCAGAATGGGCTTGCTGAGCAGTGTCAGATCGAGGTCGAAGCCCAGGTCCATGAGGTTGTGCGCGAGCTCGATACCTTCCGGCGTCGCCTCGATGATCGGATCCAGTTGCTGCTTGGCCTGGGCGTCGGCCTGCTCCCACGTCGCGGGAATGTATTCGTCGCGAATGCCGAGGAAGTGGCCGGCCAGCTGCCACGTGTGCAGGTAGCCCTCCGCTTCGGCCACCGGGATCTGCACATTCCAGGTCCGGAAGGTCCGCATGATGGTCGTGGCGAGGCTGTGCCAGGTGACCATCTTGTCGTCCTGGCTGATCGGGGTGTGCTCGGACGGCCAATGCGGCGACCGGGGCAGCAGATGCCGGACCGCGGCATGGATGATGCGGGTCTTGACGCAGGTCACGATCATTTCGCCGCCCGGCTGATAGGCGTTGACCGTGCCGATGTCGTAACCGAATTTCGCGGTTTTGGCGATGCGGTCCTTCAGGTGCGAACCGCCCCGGGAGTAGTAGACCGCGCGCGCCTCGTGCGGGATGACGTTCGCCATCATGCCGCTGGCGAAGGCGTAGAGCACGCCCAGATACGTTCCACGCTTCTTGTTGAATTCGAAGCCGGCTGCCATCTTGGCCTCGTCCGCCCACGACGGCAGCTGCCGTGCGTACTCCATGAAGTCGCGCATATTCTGCGGCAACCCGGCCGGAATGGGCTGCTCGTTGCGCACCCAGGTCCGGAGCAGATTGTTGATCCGCGGAATGTCCTCGTGGTCCATGACGTCGGCGATCACCGGATCCGCCTCCGGATCCCACACGGTCAGCGGGTCGGCCCCGCCGCCGCTGCCGACCACGGAACCGCTCGGCGACCATGTCCACGGCTCCGCCCGCGCGGTCCGCGCGCCGAGTGCCAGCGCGCCCGCAGCGCCGATCAAACCACTGCCTGCTCGCAGGGCATCGCGCCTGCTGAGACCCAGTCCGTCCATGCTATTGTCCCTCTTCATTGAGAAGCAGATACAGAGATACAAACTCTGTTTCTGAGTATCTTGATGAGACCACACCGTGGCCGCGATCACAAGAAGTTGTCAGGATTTTCGAAACGAAGCGCGTGAGAGGACACCGTGAAGCTGGGATCACCGCCCTCGAAGGGTTCAGGAAACGGCACGTCACCACTCGAACGCGCGTACACCGACGCGGTCGACCGCGTCGACGAGGGTGACGACATCCGCTCCCGCATACTCGACGCGGCGGTCGAACAGTTCGGCGCCCTCGGCGTCCGCCGCTCGACCATGGACGATGTGGCCCGGCGGGCCAATGTCTCCCGCATCACCGTGTACCGCCGTTTCGCGACGAAGGACGCCCTGGTCGAACAGGTGATCGTGCGCGAATACCGGCGCTATTTCGACCAGTTCCTGATCGACATCCGGCACGCGCGCACGGCAGCCGACCGGGTCGTCCTGGGTTTCGTCAGCTCGTTGAAGGTGATCCGCAAGAACCCGATCATCGGCGGCCTGCTCGCCGCCGAACCCGACATGCTCGTCGGATCCATGATCGGCGATCAGGGCCATACGGTCGCCATGGTGCGCCGGTTCGTGGCCGACCAACTCCGCCGCGAGCAGCGCGCCGGCCATGTCGCCCAGGAGGTCGACGTCGATCTGGTGGCCGAGTTGATGGTCCGGATCTCCGCCTCCTATCTGGCGGTCCCCAGCCAGGTCATCGACCTCGACGACGACGATCAGGTAGCGGCCCTCGCCCGGCAGTATCTCGTTCCGATGCTCGAGCCGCCCCTCGACCCCGGCGCGGATGCGCCCGCTACTGGGCGCTGATCCCCGCGGATCCGAGATCGAGCTGGTTGAGCAGATTCTGAATCAGGACATAGGGGTTCATCGTCGAAGCCTCCGTCTCCACGGTGAGCGGGCGGCTGCCGCGAGCGGTGCGGGCCCCACGGTCGGGCCCGCCTCTTGGCAGCTCAGAATATTGATTAACATACATAACTAAGCCCAGGGCTGTCTACACTTTCGACGAAGAATGGCGAGCAACTTAGTCGCGGTGCGGAAGCCATGGGTGGGCAGCCGAGAGCCGGTCTGGCACAGCAGGTGAGCGGCCGTCATCGCGCGCCCGGCGAACCGGCCGAGCAACCGATGCGCGACCGCGGAATCAGGGGCGACATCAACGACACATAGAGAGAGGGGCATCGCAGGGCGAGAACGGAACCGACCGATGCCCCGAAGGATCCAACCTCGGAAACGACTGTGGGCCTAACGCTCCACAACCCGAACACTATGACCGTCGAGGGGCCGGCGATTCGGATGAGGCCAGTAGGCGTTCGACAAGTTGAAACAGGGCGCGACGGCGATGGGCATACGCCTCGTCGGCCGGCACGGTGAGAGGATGTGGTGCGCTGTCAGCGATCGTGATCGACCCGCTTCCCTGCACCCGGTACCGCTGCCAGCGCCGCGTTGGCCGCGGTACCGTCGGTGGTGGAGGGGATAACCCGCAGTATGACGACGATGCCGTGCGCGCTGCATACGTGCATCGTGTTGAAAAGCTCGAAAGGATAGGGGTCCAAGTGGGTTCGATGACTGCCGAGCTGCAGGTGCCGAGCAGAGGGTGACCATCCGGTCGGGTCGTAGACGACCTGTCGCACCAGTCCGAGGCGCGGCCGGAGGGCGGTGAGCAGTCCTGGAAGTTCGGCGGCCAGGTCTTGTGTGCGGGGCCACCAGACACCGTCGATGTGGCCGGTGCCATCGCGGCGCGGACGCAATCGCAATCGTGGTGTACAGAGCGGTGGGCGACGAGGCGGTGCGGGATGCAAGGTTGCCGATGGCTGCGCCATGAGACGCTCCTGTCACAGCCCGCCAGGGCCGGAATCCGAATCGGAGACGACGCGACCTCGACTGGTCGACATGCGGGATGCCTCCGGATACGGTCCAGCCTACTCGCTGACATCTGCCGGACGACCTGCGCGAATGGAATCGAGGGATGGCGCATGCCGCATCGCCTGTCGGATTCCGCGCTTATGTTGATCATCATCGGTGAACTGGGTCGGCTCGGCTGGCAAGGCCCTGATCGTCGCCCGGCCCGCCGGGCCGCACCGCGCTGGGGGGACACCCACCAGCCGACCGCGTTCCTCACCTCTCGGGTCGATACAACTGGTTCGCGCCATATATACCCGGATACCGTGCGGGAGCGAATCTGCAGATATGCGAGTTCGAGGCCCACACCGAGTGTCTCGACGACGGCCGGCACACGCTGCATCAATTGCGGCATTCCCGGCTGCGGAGCCGGATCAGTGGTGCGGATTACTGCGCGCGCTCACGGGCACGATGGTCGGTGGTCCACACCGGTTGCAGCATGTGCCAGTCGGCCGGGTGCGCGGCGATACCGGCGGCGAACCGGTCGGCCAGGGCTTGGGTCGTGGCCTGCACACCATCGGTGGTGTCGATCGGCGCGCCGACGTGGAAACCCCAGCCGTCGGGGGTGAACCAGCAGTGCACCGGGAGCAAGGGTGCATCGGTGTCGATCGCCAGCCGAGCCGGGCCGGCCGGCATGCAGGCCGGTTCACCGAAGAAGGTGACCGGCACACCCGCGCCGGTCAGGTCGCGTTCACCGAGCAGCCCGACGATCCGCCCGTGCCGCAGCCGCGCGGTCAGCTGCGCGAACGGCGGTGCGGCGCCGCCGGTGAGAGGGACGATCTCGAATCCGAGGCTTTCCCGGAATCGGACGAAGCGGTGGAACAGCGATTCCGGTTGCAGCCGCTCGGCGACGACGGTCGGTGTGCCGACCCGCTGGACCAGCCACACTCCCGCCAGGTCCCAGTTGCCGCTGTGCGGTAACGCCAGCACGGCCCCGCGCCCGTGCCCGACCGCCTGGTGGATGTGTTCGAGCCCGGTGGCCGCCGAGTCGATGGTCGCGGCGAGCCGCACCGGATCCATCGACGGCAGCCGGAACGCTTCACACCAGTAGCGAGCGTAGGAGCGTAGGCTCGCGCGCACGAGATCGTCGGGCACCTGCGCCGCGGTGGTGGACAGCACCCGGGCCAGATTTCGCCGCAGCTGAATCGGACCACCACCGCGAGCAGCGCGATCGGCCGCGACCTCGAACGATCGCATCGCCCACTGCTGCGGCAGGGCCCGCACCAGCCGCCAGCCGGCCGCATACCCGAGATCCCAGGCTCGGTCCTTCGTGGTCATCGGCCACCACCGGCCGATAACGTCACAGTTCTCGTAGCCGCGGCCGTCGGGAGGCATGCAGCAGCCGGCAGCACGCCGAGCCCGAAAGTGATGATCATGACGGCCTCCAACGCCGGTCGGGTGCGGGCCTTATGAGTCGGAGATACCCCATCCGACGGGACGACACCCCGCGGAGGAAGTTACCTGCGATGCTTCGAACGTCGGCTTGTGCGTACGCGCGCTATCGGCCCGGTGGGCGCCGCGGGCGTGGGTAGGATGGAAGATGCCGGGGGCTTTTCGTACGAAACCACCCGTGATCTCGTCGTCGCCCGGCCAATGAACAGGGCCCGCCACGCGGCCCCGGTCAGGAGCGTCGTGATGACGCGACAACACGAGCCGATCCCGCAGGACCGCTCGCCACGCTTTACCCTCCACAGCCGACCGGTATCACGCCGGTTACCGACACCGCGAGCACCGCGCCCGGGTTCGGTGGATGGGGCCCGGTGGCCCCGCACGACCGACTTGGTCGCCGAACTGTCCGATCTGGAGGCGCTGGGCCGGCGGGCAGGCAGCATCGACCGAATCATGTACAGCATGGACGCCTGGCAGCCGGCACCGAGGCGCGCGATGATCGGCGGACGATCGGTTCGCCTGGACGGATACCGGCACCTGCCCGCCCACACACTCTGTGTCCTGAGACCGGACCCGACGGACCCGGCAGACCGCGGCACACGCAGCCCATCCTGCGCCCGATCCGCGTCCCGTGTGGGAGGCCTGATATGACACAGAACCCACCGCAGGACAGCGGCGGTGCCGCCGCCGACCGCGGCCCGGGCCGATTCCGGGCCGGCGCCGACGGTGGGCAACCATTCGACAAACCGACCCGCACACCGCGGCTGCTGCTGCGCGAGGGTGACGAGGAATCCGGCGGCGTAGACGGCGCATGGTGGCCCAGAACCGACAACCTCACCACCGAACTGCACGACCTGGTCACCGCCCTCACCGCGCGACTGGGCGCGACCGCCCGGATCAGCTTCGACTGGAATGCGCTGAGCCTGTCCCAACGTCGCATCGACGCGCCCGACGGGATCGAGGTCACCGGCCCGCTTCCGGACCAGCCACCCCAAGTGATGTATGTCTTCGGCCCACACGATCGGCACCTTCGATTGCTGGTGATCAATCCCGCCACCCCCGCAGACCAGGCACACGCGCAGATGCGCAGGGCCGTAAGCGCCGGCGCCGACAAGCCGGAATCATGAACTACCCCGGGTGGCGACATTGCCGGCCACCGTGCCATGCCGCTGCCCGCCGCTGTCCGATGGTTTCTCGATCGGGACCCCTGTATCTCCGCGGCACCGACATGGACGGCTCGGTCGTCGCGCCTCGTCGCGGCATATTCGTGACGGAACGTGGTCGCGATTCAGGGTTCGCGGCCGTCACTGCCGGGCAGCGTCGTTCCGAGCGGTTCGCCCGGCCGCCGCGAGTACCGATGTCGCGAGGGCAGGATCGGTGCTCTCCGGGATGGCTCGCAACACGATCACGGTGCCGTTGGTCGCGCACAGATACATGATGCCGAACAACTCGAACGGGTACCGGTCCAGTCGCACAGCGCGTCCCGCGACGATGGGATGCCGGTCGGTGGTCGACCAGGTGCGCGGATCGTAGACGATGCGCCATATCTGTTCTGCTCGCGGCCGAACTGCGGCAATCAGATCGGGCAGCTCGGCTGTCAGATTGCTCGATCGTGGCCACCAAGTCGCATCGATATAGCCGCTCGCGTCAGAATCCGGGCGCGGACGGAATCGAGGGGGGTCGGTGAGCGTTCGATCACGGACGGACACAGACGCGCTCAGTGATGGTGGCGTCATGGGACGCTCCTGCCGCGGCCTCCGCGAAGACCGGATATCGCATTCGGGGGACGTCGCTACCTCTGCTGGTCAGCGCACGTGATGCCGCCGAATGCCTCGACTCTACACGCAGCGCTCGGCGCAAGTCCGCTCCCGCAGACCCGTCCCCCTGTTATCCGCCCCGGGCGTGGCAGCGAGCGCCTTTCGGCGAGTGCGGGCCTGCGGATCGGCACAATTCACCGGATGGTGCGGGCGATCCGGTTCCGGCGGCCGCTCGCATAAATTCTCGGTAGCCAGACATCGAAATCAGCGGCGAACCGGTGTCGGTCCGGTAACGACGCCCCTCACGCTGCTAACACCCGGCATCCTTGAGCGATGGTGTAGGTGTCGCCGATCCGACGACGCAGTCCGGCCGCTTCTGCCGACCCGGACGTGGACCCTCGATACGCGTCGGGGCGAATTTCAGCGGTGCGCGGCGCCAGTATCAGCTCGGCGGTTCGGCCAGGTGGCACGCACCTTCGCCGCCCGGCATCACCTATTTCGCGAGACGAACGGTGTGCGATGAAGGACGAGCTCCGTCCCCGTGACGGTACTTCGACGACCAACTCTGCAAGTTTGACTACCTTGCTGCAAGAGACCGCGAACGGCAACACCGATTCCTTCGCCGCGTTCTATCGATCGACCAGACCTCGGTTGCTCGCCAGACTGACCTTCATCCTGCACAGTCCGGTTCTGGCCGAGGAAGTCAGCCAGGAAATATATCTTCACATCTGGATCGCGGCCGGGGACTACGATGCCGACCGCGGAAGTCCGATGGCATGGCTGATGATGTTCGCGCATCGTCGCGCTGTCGACCAGGTGCGCTCGGAGCAAGCGCTGGCCGACCGCGAACGCGCTTTCGGCCGCAGACAGTTCTCACCCGACCATGACGTGGTCTACGACGAGGTCGGCCAGCGCCTCGAACAACGCGCCGTCGCCGGGGAAGTGTGCAAACTTCGCAGCCGCCAGCGCGAAGCCATCGAGCTGGCCTTCTACGGTGACCGCACCTACGCTCAGGTCGCCATCGACCTCGACATCCCGCTACCGACCGCCAAAGCGCGGATCCGCGCCGGACTGAAAACCCTCGGCCGCCGCCTGTCATCAAGCTCGCACGACCTTCCGTGAAAGGCGGTCATCCTTCCTCCGCCCCGCGGGCAGCGGCATCGCGTGTGGCGGGATCCGCGCGGGGATGTGACAGTGTGGCCGTGAGGCCGGCCAGCAGGATGTCGAGTCCACGTTCCAATTCGGCGCGGCCGTCGTAATCGGCCAGCAGCGGGGCGAGTCGGCGTAGCAACGGGAATTCTGTGACCGGCAACCGATGCAGACCGAGACGCAGCACTTCGTCGGTCTCTTCCGGGCGTTCCACCAATTCTTGGAGCTCATTGAGCACATGGCCGTAGAGGAAGCCGAACAATGCACGATAGATGTGCAGAGCATCGGCTCCGGAGAAACCGGCACGGGTCAGCAATGCCAGTACGTCCTCGAGCGGCCGTACCACCGCTGGGGAACGTTGCCCGAGCGGTGTCGCCAGCGGCCGCGTCACCAGCAACGGCACCACCCGGGGATGCGCCAGCGCCAGGGCACGGAAATCGCGAGCGACCTTCCGTAGCCCGCCGGCCCAGTCCGGGTCGGCGCTGTCCACTCGCAGCTGCGCGAAGACGATCTCGGCGACACCGTCGAGCACCGCCGCCTTGTTCGGTACATGCCGGTAGATAACCATCGGGTCCCGGCCCACCGCCTCGGCCAAGCGGCGCATCGACAATCCCTCGACGCCGTCACTGTCGATGATCGCCAGCGCCGCCGCGAGTACTCCCACGCGGGTGACCCGACCGGCGCCACGACCATTCGCGGCACGACCCATGCGGGCACCACCTGTCGGATCTTGGACCTCCGATGACGTTTCGTTCATGACGCGGGCTCATTTCCTCCGATGCCGACAACCGTAGATATAAACTGTATACCTACAGCGTTGACATTGTCTCGACATGGGCGTCTACTGGAGTAGTCACTCCCATTCGAGCGTCGGCACCCGCGTCCCTCTTCTTTCGGCGAGTCGGCAGCCACGGATTCGGGCACAGGCAACAGTCGACATGCCGATCATTGCCACCACATCCCGCCTCGACGAGTAAGGACCGGTCCATCATGACCATCGCTCACACAATCGCAACGAAGACCAAGGCTTTTCCGGAAGCAATTCGCCGCTACCTCGATCCCCTACCGGAACGCGCCTCCCCCGCCCCGGCTCCCCTCTCGACCGGCCCGCCCGAAGCCGCGGTGACCCACCACCCACCGCGACTGAGCCTGAAGCCGAAAAATCGTCACTCGGACTACATCGACGGTGCGTGGTGGCCCGAGTCCACCGACCTCGCTACCGAACTCCCGGATCTCCTGGCTGTCTTGACGATTCGGCTGGGTCCGGTCGATCGGATCGTCTACGACCCGGACGGCTGGTCACCCCCACCCCGGCAGATGACGGTCGGAAGTCGTTCGATCAGCCTCGAGCCCTATCCGTTCCACTTGCGCAACACGATGTATGTCGTCGGCGCCGACACCGCCGTCATGGTGCTCCGCGTGATCCTTCCATCCACCGACGCCCGCGCCGCCCACTCCCAATTGGTGGCCGCCGGCACTCCACGGGAGGGATAGATCATGCCCCGCCTCCATACACGACGTCCGATCGTCAACCACTTCGAGACGGACACGTCCGCCTCGGACGAGCGACAGCCCTTCCGCACACCCACACGCACACCCCGTCTGATGCTCCGCGAACGCGGTGCCGTCCCCGGAAACGTCGACGGCGCCTGGTGGCCGTGGACCCCGAATCTCACGTCGGAACTGCACGACCTGATCAGCGCCGTCACCCCACGCCTCGGGACCACGATGCGCGTCGGATTCGAATGGAACGCAACAAGTCTCGCCCAACGACGCATCGGTACCGACGACCACATTCGCATACAGGGCCGCAGCGACGACCAACCGCCCGAGGTCATGCATCTCTACGGAGCGCACAACACCGCACTCGCACTGCTCGTCATCCCCGCCGCCACCGCGCCCGAGGTCGCCCGGGAACGCATGCGGCTTGCCGCGGCCGGCCATCTCGGCCCACCACCCGGACCGTGACACCCGCAACGGACCGATACCCGCTCGAGACAGGAGCGTCGACCATGACACCGGACAATGTTCACCCGAACAGGGAGAACTCGGGCTCGGTCGGGGAATTGGTACCGCGGCTGCGGCTGAAACCGGACTCGGCGAAGACCGGCTACGTCGACGGAGCGTGGTGGCCGCGCAGCGACGACCTCGCTGTCGAGTTGCCCGCGCTGCTGGCGAGCGTGTCGGGCCGGCTCGGACCCGTCCGCCGGATCACCTATCGCCTCGGTGAGTGGGCGAACGCGCCCAGCGATCTGGTCGTCGAAGGGCTGGCCATCCGCCTCGAAGGCCACCGCAACGGGACCGTCAACACGATCGAAATGCTGGGCACCCGCGACCGTCGACTGGTCATCCTGGTCGTCCCGCCCTACACCGACGACGATCGGGCCCTCGCCGCGATGAACGCCGCCGCCACCACCGGCGACGCGTCAACCGTGGACGAACTGTTGATGATCACCCCGCGAGAACGGCGCAACCGCACCGCACAAGCGGACGCGGTGCGGCGATGGCGAACCGGCGACCCGAATCCGCACGACCGATGAAAAATCGCAGCGGGCGCGTGCCCGCCGCGCCGACTCGTCGCGGGCTCGTCAACCGGCACACACACTGGGCCGGTCGAACGCGTCGGCTACTCGTTTGAACCGACGCGTTCTCGATCGCTGCATATTCCCGGGAAGATGCGGTGACCTGCCCAGCCCATACCCGAACGGAAGCGACCCAAACCGACTGTCCCTCGTCGAGGGCCTGCTGCCGCAACCCGCGCACAGGCACATCGACCCCAGCGAAGCATCCGCAGTGATCGCCGGCTTCGTCGTACTCATCTTCGGCGATCAACTAGCGCAACGAGTTCGCGCGATGCCACATAACAGCGAATCCGCAGGTCAGTGACCTGCGGATTCGCTGTGAAGTGGAGCTAAGGGGACTCGAACCCCTGACCCCCACACTGCCAGTGTGGTGCGCTACCAGCTGCGCCATAGCCCCAGATTTTCGCACCCCGGGGGTGTTCCCCGCGTGCTTGAAAGAAGTTACACCACCTGAGTTCGGCGCACCAAATCGCCTGCATACAGGGGTGGTGGAACACACGTTCGAACGATAGACTCGAACACATGTTCGATGGCAGAGAGCTTCAGGCGATGAGCGACGAGGGGCTGGTCGATGCGCTGCGACGGGCACATGGGGCGGCGGCATTCGCACAGGCGGCGGAGGTGCGGGCGGTGCGCGAGTTGTATCGGCGGCATCGCGCCGGCAACGCCGCGCCCGGACCGGGCGGGGTGCGGGCGGGAGAGTTCGCCGCGGCGGAAGTCTCGACGGCGGTGCAGGTTTCCGAGCAAGTCGCGGCCGCGCTGATCGATATCGGGCTGGCACTGGACGCGCTGCCGCATACGCGGGAGGCGTTCGGATCCGGCCGCATCGATCTGTCGCGGGTGCAGGTGATCGTCGACAATGCGCGCGGACTGTCCAGCGATCTGCTGGCCGATCTCGAAGTCCCGCTCGTCGAGGCCGCCGCACGAACCACACCGGCCCGGCTACGGCAGACCGCGCGGCGCTGGTTGAGCCGACTCGACGGCCCGGGTGAGCAGCGGCGGCGCGAACAGCGTGAGGACTGTCGCGATATCCGCCTGACCGCGGTCCAGGACGGCGCCGCGGTCGTGGCGGGTCTTCTGCCCGCGGACGGGGCAGAAACGGTCGCGATGCGACTGCGGGACATGGCATACGAGGTGTGCCCCGAGGACCCGCGCACCATGCCGCAACGCCGCGCGGACGCGCTCGTCGCCCTCGCCGAGGGGGCGCAGCGGCTCGACTGTGCCTGTGGACGCGGAAAGCGCTGTACCGCAACAGTTTCCGAGAACCTCGCGTCGGATGCGCTACGCACGGCCGGACGTGCCAGGACTCGCCGCCCGCTGATCCAGGTCGGCGTCAGCGCCGAAGCTCTGAGCGGGGAGAGCGAGGAACCCGCCTATCTGGCGGGCTACGGGCCGATCGACGCCGAGCTTGCGCGGCGGATCGCCGAGCGGGGCGAATCGGTCTCCGTGGCCGAATCCGCCGTGCGAATCGACGGCCTGTGCGCATTCCCGGGCTGCGTAATGCCCGCCGCGACAACAGACTTGCCCGTACCGGAGGGGAGCACGGGCAATACCGACGGGAGTCGGCCCGGTGGTGCCGCCGGCAGCCAGAAGAATCGGGATGTCGCGCCCGGAACGGAATCGCCGATCGGGAAATCCGCATACGCCCGCGGCAACGGCCGTACAGCAGCGGGGGCATCCCACGCGAGTTCGCTGAGCGGACAACGGTTTACGTTGTGTTCCCATCATTCCCGCTTGGCGCTGCTCACCGTGCAGCACAGGACCCGGTGGGAGGTGCGCCGGCTCGATGCGGACCGGGTGCGGTGGACGAGTCCGACCGGCGACGTGCACACCACGGTCGACGAGGTGGCTCGCTACCTGTTCCCGCATCGGGATACCGGGACGCCGATGGTCGGCTCGGGCCCGGTATCCACATCCGTTGCGGCATGGCCTGTTTCGACGCTCGACCCGGCATACCCGATCGGGGATCACGCCCTGGTGCATCGACGCCTCGCGGAGGGCACACCGGAGGACTGTCTCCTGGCCGGTGAAAGTTACCGGCGCTGAACATCTTTCGCACCACAACTGCACACACGAGTGATCGGAGGACACCGCGAACACCATGACTTGCCAGGATCGTCCACCCGCGCCGACCGTTATCGACGCCGGTGTGGAACGGGAACGGATCGCCGCGCTCGAGAAGTTGCGGCTCCGGCTGGAATCCGAACTCGACCGCACGGCCGCGGGCACCGGTTATGCCGCCATGGCAGGGCAATTGCGTGACACCGTGAACGCGATCGCGGACGCGCGCAATCGCATCTATGAGGTGCTACTCGGCGACGACGAGATCTGTTGAACGCCGGTACTACGACTCCGGCCCGGGCGGTTGGGGATACCGTCCGGGCCGGGACCTCGACAAGCGCGACAGTGCCGCGCGGAGGTGATCAGCTCACCAGCTTGGTGACCCAATCCGAATTCTCCACGTCGACGTTCTTGCCGCCGTCGAGCACAGTGGGGGTCTGCACCTGGCCGACCGCGTCCTTCAAGGCCGCGAGCGACGACTGGGCGTGGTTACGGGCCGAGTCCACCCGGTCCCCCTTGGCGATGCAGGATTGCACGTCGGCGGGCGCACCGGAATCCTTGGCGATCGCGGCCAATTGATCGTTGGTCAGATTGCCGCCGTCTTCGCTGGGCTGCTTCGTGGTGAACAGCGCCATGTGGAATTTCGAAAACACCGGGCCGTCACCGGCATCGGCCACACATTCGCCGGCGGCCACCGCGCGGGTGGAATAGTCCTTACTGCTCGACTTGGGATCCAGGAAGTTCACGAACCGGTAGCGCACCGCGAGCTTCCCCTGGTCTATCGCTTTGGCGATCTGCTGTCCGTAGTAATGCTCGAGCGCCCCGCAGGACGGGCACATCGGATCCTCGAACATATCGATCGTCTTCGCCGCGGCGGTCTTACCGAGCACGATCGCGCCGTCGGAATCCAGTAGCGCCTGCACGGCGGGATCGTGCGCGGCGCCGTAGCCGTCCTCCTGCACCGTCAGACCATGGTCGCTGTTCCAGCGCACGACGAGCACCACGATCACCGCGACGACGACCAGAGCCACCGCGCCCAGCGCATACGTGGTGCGGTTCGACATCGGTCGCGGTGTGTATTTCGAATCCGAGGAATTCACGGCGTCCACTCTGCCAAAACCGGTCCCTCGCCGGAATCCGGCCGTCCGATTTCCCGGCAACCGGATATCGCCGGCCTACGCCCGCGGTTCCTCCGCCTCGCCTGCGGGCACACCGACCAGTCCGTAGAGGACCAATTCCTCGAGCGAGCGGGCGAACCCCTCCGTATCGTCGATATCCCGGATACACATGGCGAACAGCGCGGCGCCGGCGATCATATCCAGCACGGTGTCCGAATCGACCCCGCCGCGGACGGCCCCGGAATCCAGATATCGCGCTAGTTCGCGCCGGGTCGGCGTATCAAGCCGTGCCGAAAGTTTCTGATACAGACCGGAATCCGCACGCATCTCGGTCATCAGCCCGGGCATCGCCTCGCGCGCGGGCCGCGCCCCGAAGAGCTGGATCGTGCCCCGGATCACCGTGCGGATCTCTTCGACCAGATCGGTCGCCACCTCTTCGCCGCCGACGTCCGGAAAGACCGCTCGCGCGATCAGATGCGCCTTCGACGGCCAGCGCCGGTAGATCGCGGGCCGGCTCACCCCGGCGCGGGTGGCGATCGCATCGATCGACACGGCGGCATAGCCCCGTTCCACCAGCAGCTCGCGGGCAGCCTCGAGGATCGCTCGATCCACCTCCGGATCGCGATGCGGCCCGAGTCGATGGCGAGCGTTCACGACACAACCGTCCTTGTCAGCGCGAGCATCAGTCGTTACAGTCTGTCACATCTGAGTCGTTACATTCTGTAACTGCTGAATTCGAGGAGACGTCGTGTCCACTACCGACCAGCCGATCGCCGCCACGGATACCTATCGGCCACTCCCCCTGCTCGAGGGCAAGGTCGTCGTACTGTCGGGTGTGGGCCCGGGTCTCGGCCGCGCACTGGGCGCCGAGGCCGCCCGGATGGGCGCGGATCTGGTGCTGGTCAGCCGCACCGAGCGCCGGCTGGAGAAGATGGCCGAGGTGGTGCGGTCCCACGGCCGCAAGGCGCTGGTGGTGCCCACCGACATCACCGACGAAGAGCAGCGCAGTGCGCTGGTCGAGCGGGCCCTCGCCGAATTCGGCCGAGTCGACTGCCTGATCAACAACGCCTTCGCCATCCCGCCGATGGAACCGATCACCGGGATCGAGCTGGACGCGCTGCGCACCGCGAACGAGACGAATGTCTTCGCGCCGCTGCGGCTTTCGACACTGTTCGCCGATGCGCTGGCCGCCACGCGCGGCTCGATCATCATGCTGAATTCCTGTGTGAGCTTCGATTCCGAGCCGATCTACGCCGGGTACAAACTGTCGAAGGGCACACTCGCCCATCTCGCCTCGTCGCTGGCCACCGAACTGGGCCCGCGCGGCATCCGGGTCAACAGCGTCGCGCCCTCCTACATCTACGAGGACGTGAACAAGGCCTACTTCGACTGGCTCGCCGCCCAGGACGGCGTCACCCACGAGGAGATCTACCGGCGCAAGGCCGAACCCACCGACCTCAAACGCCTCGCCGCCCCGGAGGAGGTGGCCCGCGCCGCCCTGTTCCTCGCCAGCGACCTCGCCTCCGCCGTCACGGGACAGATTCTCACCGTCGACTGCGGCGAATACCACAACTGAAATAATCACGGCTGCAAGGAGTTCCGGTGACCGACGCGAAGAAGCGAATCGTCCTATGGGGTACCGGAGTGGTGGGCTCGATGGTGCTCGCCGAGATCATCCGCCATCCGGTCTTCGAACTGGTGGGCGTCGGTGTCAGCAACCCGGACAAGGTCGGGCGTGACGCCGGACTGCTGTGCGGCGGCGGCGAAACCGGTATCCGCGCCACGGATTCGGTGGCGGAACTGATCGCGCTGCGCCCCGACGCGGTGGTGCACTACGGGCCGACCGCACAGTTCGCCGACGAGAACATCCGGGTCATCGGGTCGTTCCTGCGGGCGGGGATCGACGTGTGCTCGACCGCGATGACACCGTGGGTGTGGCCGGAGATGGCGCAGACACCCGCCGCCTGGCGCAATCCGATCACCGAGGCGTGCGCCGCTGGTGGCGCGTCCTGCTTCACCACCGGTATCGATCCGGGCTTCGCCAACGACCTGTTCCCGATGACACTGCTGGGCCTGTGCGGGGAGGTGGAGTCGGTGCGCGCCTCGGAGCTGCTCGACTACACCTCCTACGAGGGCGATTACGAAGTCGAGATGGGCATCGGGCGGCCGCCGGAATTCCAGGCCATGCTGGAGATCCCCGAGCTGCTGATCATGGCGTGGGGCGCCACCGTGCCGATGATCGCGACGGCCGTCGGCATCGAACTCGACACCATCACGACCACGTGGGAGAAATGGGTGACTCCCGTGGATCGGCCGTCCGCGAAGGGTGTCGTCGCGGCCGGCGACGTCGCCGCCATCCGGTTCACGATCAACGGGATCTACCGCGGCCGCGAGGTCATCACGCTCGAGCACGTCAACCGCATCGGCACCGACGCGGCTCCCGACTGGCCCGCCGGCACGAAGGACGATGTGTACCGGGTCGACATCGTCGGCTCGCCGTCCATCTCGCAGGAAACCTCCTTCCGGTTCACCGACGGATCGGGGCGCACCCCCGCGGTGGCCGGATGTCTCGCCACCGGGATGCGGGCCCTGAATGCCGTGCCCGCGGTCAACGCCCTGCCGCCCGGTTGGGTGACACCGCTGGACCTGCCCCTCGTCCCCGGCGTCGGCACCATTCGCTGAGATACCGGAAGGCGCTTTCCCGCAGCGTCTTTCGGGGGCAGCTCCGAATTCGCGCCGCAGGCCGAGTAGGCCGGCGACGCGAACTCGCAGCCTGTGCTCACTTCGCCGGCTGCCCCTTCGGGACGAACGGCTCGTTGATTGTGGTGAAGTACTGAATCACCGAGGCGACGGCCACCGGGGCCGCGACCAGCAAGGCGCCCGCGAAGGCGCCGATCCCCGCACCCACGGCGATCCCGGCCAGACAGCCCGCCAGGGGCCCCGCACCGAACAGCGCCGCGAGAATGCCGGTGACGACGGCGCCGACCAGCGCTCCGCCGACACATCCGGCGATACCGCCGATCGCGGTGCCGACCGCGGCGCCACCCGCGGCGGCGGTCGTAATCTGTAGCGCGGCACGGGAAAACGCCGCCTGCTCTCGCTCGTAGCGGGTACGCCACGGCGCCTCGTCCTCGAACGGCAGCGCGACCGGAGTGAGGGTGGCGGTGTGGTCACGAATCGATGCCTCGACCGGATAGGCGACGTCGTCGATACGAATCGTCAGCGGGATCCCCGCCAGCACCGCACCGGCGGCGGATCTTATCCGGAAGATCCCGTCCGAGACGTCCATCGAACCCGAATCGGTGGTGATCACCGCTGCGGCACCGGTATTCACGGCCCGGTAGTGCACGGCGCCGTCCGTGGCAGCACTGTTCGGTGCCGGCGCCGCGGTATCCGGCAGGGCAGGGTCGGCCGCGGCGTACGCGGACGAGGCGGTGACGGTCGCGATGGCGAGCGTGGTGGCGGCGACCCAGCGTTGAACCCTCATCGGTTCTCCTCTCGAAAATCACCGTGGCACTGCACAATTGCAGACATGGCCGACGGTGATACGCAAACAACATGCCTGTGGAACATGTCACAGCGTGGCGCGTGCAGGGAGCGGCCTCTCGTTCAGCGGGACACGGGCGGTGAACCGGGAATCCGCGCCGGATCACCGGCTGTCGGCACACTTCGGTCAGCGCACGACGAATCGCCGCCGACACGGGCCGGCGGCGAGACACTCTGTATCGCAGTGAGTTTCAGTGACCGCAGGAGGTGGCGGTCGGCTCGCCCGCCATCACCCGCGCCACGAAATCCTGAGCGTCGGCCAGTGACGCGGGCACACTGCCGCGATGATCCTGGCCGTCGTAGACCCGGTAGTCGATGCGAACTCCCCTGCCGCACAGCGTTTTCACCAGAGCGTCGGTACCCGGTTTCGCGACGGCGGCATCGGCCGTGCCCTGGGCGATCATCGTCGGCACGGTCGGGGTCACGCGGCTGGGGTCCTGCTCGTCCAGATAGCGGGTCAGCGGTCCGACGTCCGCGTTCGGCGCGAAGACCTGCGCCGGCGGCACCGGTGGCACCGCGCGGATCTGGGCGAGGCAGCCGGTCCGCGCGGCGGTGAGCAGCGGCGCGGCCTGCGGCGTCACCAACGCGTCCGGATCGATGGCCGGTTCGGCGGCGTGCGCGCCCAGCAGAATCACCGGCAGGAAAGCTTCGGCCCCTTCGGCGCCGGGGCGATTCGATCGCAGGTAGTCGACGGTCCCGCTCAGCCCCACCCCACCGGGCGCGATCGACACCGCACCCTTCAGCTCCAGTTCAGGCGCCCGCGCGGCCCCGGCCTGCGCGGTGAACAATGCCGCCTGCCCGCCCTGACTGTGCCCGGCGACGACCCAGCGCTTCCCGATCGTGGGATCCAGCGCCCGGGCCGCGCGCACGATGTCGACGACCGTATCGGCCTCGCTCGCGCCGTTGATGTACGGATGCCCGCCGGGAGTGCCGAGCCCTTCGTAATCGGTCTGAACCACGGCATAGCCCTTGGCGACCCAGCTGCCGAGGATCCGGTTCACCGGTCCCAGGTAGTCGTGATCCGGACCGTCCGCGGTGTCGGCGGAGGGCGCGCAGGTGTCGGCGTAGCCGGTGGTCCCGTGGGCCCAGCTCAGCACCGGCCAGCCGTCCTTCGGCGGTGCTCCCGCAGGCACCGCGACGGTGCCCGACACCACGATCGGCTGCCCGTGCGCATCGTCGGAGACATAGGTGATCAGGCGCGTGCTCGCCGCACCGGACAGGGCGGCGGCACTCGTCAGCGGCCGCGCGGTCAGCAACTGTCCCGCGCGCAGGGTGGCGGGATCGGTCTCCGAGGCGCCGGAGCAGGCGACGGCCGCCAAGCCCACTGCCAGGACACCGACGCCGATCCGAGCCGATTTCCGTATTCGACGAGCCGGCACGGTGATCTCCGTTCTGTGGATCCAGTAGGTCGGCCACAGGGTAGGGCGGTCTCGGCGATCGAAGGCCGATGCTCCCGCCAGGTAGGACCGCGCGGCCGACGTCGCGGCACTCAGTCGGCGGACGCGGTGACCAGATGCCTCCGCAGCGGCTCGCGCACCACCGTCCATCCGGCCGCGGCCACCACCAGCAGCGCACCGGTCACCGTGAGCGCGAATCTGAACGACACCCGCTGCGCCAGCCACCCGATGGCGATCGGCCCCACGACGGTGCCCAGATCGGCGGCCATCTGATAACCGGCCAGCACCGGGCCACCGCGCGCCCGCAGGCCGATCACATCGGCGACCGCAGCCTGCTGCGCGGGTGTGTACATTCCGGAGCCGAGACCGGCCACGAACGAGGCCCCCAGCAGCCACACCACATTCGGCGCGAGCCCCAGCGCGATCGTGCCCGTCGCGCACACCAGGGTGCCGGCGATCAGGAAGGGTCTGCGCCCCCATTGGTCCGACAAGCGGCCGGAGGCGAACAGCACCGCGGCATTCCCCGAGGCGAAGACCGTCAACGCCACCCCCGCGACTCCCGGCGACTCGCCGAGAACCTCCACAACCAGCAGCGGAACCAGCGCCATCCGCACGCCGAACACCGCCGCGCCGTTGGCGAAGTTGGACCACAGCACGGCCCGGTACACCGGATCGGCCAGTGCGCGACCGAAACTCACCACCGGCATCGGCTCGGCGCCCACCGGTTCGGCCAGATGCGAACCGCGCAGCTTCCAGAACACCACGCCACTCGCCGCCAGCAGGGCCACCGCGTAGATCGCGAACGGCGCACGCAGCCCCAGCCCGCTCAGCGCACCACCGAGCAGCGGACCGGCCAGCGAGCCGATCAGGAAACTGGTGGACCACAACCCGGACACCCGCCCCCGCTCACCGGGCGGCGACAGCCGGATGACCAGTCCCAGCGAGGAGACCGTGAACATGGTCGATCCGATCCCGCCCAGCGAACGCAGCACGATCAGCTGCCAATAGGTCTGTGCCAGCGCACACGCGCCGGTGGACAGGGCCACGACCAGCAGACCCGTGAGATACAGCGCGCGCTCACCGAACCGCTGCACCAGCCGCCCGCTCACCGGCGCGAACAGCAGGCGCATCAGCGCGAAACTGCTCACGATCGCCGAGGCGGCCGCGACATCGACGCCGAAGCTGCGGGCGAACTGCGGCAACGCCGGTGCGACCAGCCCGAATCCGAGCGCGATGATGAATGCCGCGCCGATCAGCACCCAGGTCTCGGCGGGCAGCCGGGAACCGGCACCGTGACTGTCGTTCACCACATGCCCGCGAATCAGTCGACCGCGGACTCCTCGATGCCGAGTGCGCGTCCGACCACTTCCTCCGCGGCCGCCTGCACCTGCGCCAGATGTTCGGGTCCCTCGAACGATTCGGCGTAGATCTTGTACTTGTCCTCGGTGCCCGACGGGCGGGCCGCGAACCACGCGTTCTCGGTGGTGACCTTGACCCCGCCCAGCGCCGCGCCGTTGCCGCGGGCGCGGGTCTGCACCGACAGCACCGATTCCCCGGCGATGTCGGTGGTGGTGATGTCGTCCGGTGTCAGTGCGGCCAGCCGCCGCTTCTGCTCGGCATTCGCGACGGCATCGATGCGCGCGTAAGCCGGTGTGCCGTAACGCTTTTCGAGTTCGGCGTAGCGCGCCGACGGACTCTGGCCGGTGACCGCGGTGATCTCGGCGGCCAGCAGCGCCAGCAGGATGCCGTCCTTGTCCGTGGTCCACACCGTGCCGTCGTGGCGCAGGAACGAGGCCCCGGCGCTCTCCTCACCGCCGAAAGCCAGGGAACCGCTGAACAATCCGGGGACGAACCATTTGAAGCCGACCGGCACCTCGTGGGTCTGCCGGCCCAGCACGCCGACCACGCGATCGATCATCGAGGAGGTCACCGCGGTCTTGCCGATCTTGGTCAGCGCGTCCCATCCCATCCGGTTGGCGACCAGATATTCGATGGCGACCGCCAGGAAGTGGTTGGGATTCATCAATCCCGCATCGGGTGTCACGATGCCGTGCCGGTCGGCGTCGGCGTCGTTGCCGGTGGAGATGTCGTAGTCGTCGCGGATCGCCACCAGCGAGGCCATCGCATAGCGCGAGGACGGATCCATCCGGATCTTGCCGTCGCTGTCGAGAGTCATGAACCGCCAAGTGGGGTCGACGAACGGATTGACCACCTCGAGTTCGAGGTCGTAGCGCTGGCCGATCTCCTCCCAGTAGTCGACGCTGGCGCCGCCCATCGGGTCCGCGCCCAACCGGATTCCGGCGCCGCGCACCGCGTCCAGATTCAACACGTTGGGCAGATCGGCGATGTATTGGTCGAGATAGTCGTAGCGCTGCACACCGGTGGCCAGCGCATGCTGCAGCGTGGTGCGTTTGATTCCGGCCAGCCCGCCACGCAGCAGTTCGTTGGCGCGCTCGGCGATGGCGTCGGTCGCGACCGTATCGGCCGGCCCGCCGTGCGGCGGGTTGTATTTGAAACCGCCGTCGCGGGGCGGATTGTGCGACGGCGTGACCACGATGCCGTCGGCCTGATGGCGGGTGCCGCCCCGATTGTGGCGCAGCACCGCGTGACTGAGCGCCGGGGTCGGCGTATAACGCCCGCGGCTGTCGATCACGGCGGTCACATCGTTGGCGGCCAGCACCTCCAGCGCGGTGGTCCACGCCGGTTCCGAGAGCGCGTGGGTGTCGCGAGCCAGATACACCGGGCCGGTGATGCCGCGGGTGGCGCGATACTCCACGATCGCCTGGGTGATGGCGAGGATGTGGGCCTCGTTGAACGCGCAATCGAGGCTCGAACCGCGATGGCCGGACGTGCCGAAGACCACCTGCTGGGCGGGTTCGGCGGGATCGGGGATGCGGCTGTAGTACGCCGTCACCAGATGCGGCAGATCCTCGAGATCGCTGGCCCGCGCCGGTCGGCCGGCTCGATCGTGGGCCATGCTCGGGCCTCCCTTCCTCGGCGCCTGCGCCCGGCTCGTCATCACAATCACGGCGACACCCCGCCCGACTGCCACACCTGGACCGCGGACAGGGTCACGGTCCCGGATTCGAAGAGTTCGGCGTTGGCCACCACGAAATCGCGCAGCAGCTGCGAATCGTCGATGATCATCACCATCACGGGCAGGTTCTCGGCGAGATCCAGCATGCGGCTGGTGTGGATGCGCGAGGAGACGCCGTAGCCCTCCATACCGCGCCAGACGCTGGCCCCGGCCAGGCCGCTGTCGCGCGCCCGCCGCACGATCTCGTGATAGCGGGGCCGATGCTTGTAGTGGTCGTCCTCACCGAGCAGCACCGTCAAGCGGGCCGCGGACCGCCAGCGTGGATCCGGCTGCCACGCATCGGCTTCGGTGACGATCTGCATCGCGGACTCGTCCGGTGCTTCACTCATCGCCAACCCCCTGTCGTCGTGCCGTACCAGTTGTCCGTTCTGCCGCGCCGCGCGCTGTCACCACCACCGCCCACCGATCCGAGCGGCGGACCCACCACACCCGATCCGTGCAGTCTAGAGCGTCGTCCGATCGGGCGGAGCAGCGGTCGCATATGCCACAGAGAGCTGTCCAGACTAACGGATTCGCTTGCGACGAGCAAAAACTCGTCCGGGCCACGCTCGGCCCCTCCGGCGTGACCACCACCGCGGCGCCGGTTCGCGAACCCACCTGGTGCACCTCCCTGCCCGACCGAATGTGTGAAGACATGCTAACTGTCAGCGATCGCGCCGCGGCCCGGCATCCGGGTCGCGCGGGCCCGCCACATCGACTGCGCGGCCCCGACCGGGCGATGTCCGGGCGACGGATTCGGCCTGCCCTGTTCGGCTCCCATCCGCGATCCGCCGGACCGCGCATGACTCGGCAGCCCCCGTCCCGAACCGCTTCACCAGCGCCGCCCTGCCGCTAGCCGTCGGTTTGCTCTCCGGCGGCACGGAGAGGAGTAACCGAATCCGCACCGGTCACTGCCCGGACGGGTGCCGGCGCATCGCGGCCCCGTCCACGGCAGTAGCCACCGAACGACGCTCGGGCGCGTCCCTCGTGTCGCCGCGGCCGGCCGGTGGCTCCGGCGACGAGACGACGCGGCCCGTGCCGTACGCACTCGGGACAGCGGCGGACCCGTTCGCGGACTTCACCCAGCGCGACCCGCACCGAGAGACGACGGTGCCCCGGACTCGTCGAGTCCGGGGCACCTATCCGATTGTCACGCAGGGTGATTCACCCTGTGGCCGCGGTCGTGCTCAGTGCGCCAGCACCGGCTCGCCCTCGGCCGGGGCCGGTGCGGTGCTGGGCATCAGCACCGCCGCGGCGACCGCGCCGACCACGAAAATCGCTGTCGCCCACCAGAAGCTGGTGGTGTAGCTCTTGATCAGCGATTCGGCGACCGCGAGCTGGGTGGGCTGGCGGCCGGACAGGTAGTTCGCCGCCGCCGAGGACGCGATGGTGCTCAGCAACGCGGTACCGATCGAGCCACCGACCTGCTGGCTGGTGTTCACCATCGCCGAGGCCACACCGGCGTCCTCGTGGTGCACACCGGCGGTCGACCCCTGGAAGGCGGTCGACATGGCGCCACCGAGACCCAGGCCCAGCAGGATCAACGCCGGGAGGATGTGCGAGGCGTAGCCGGTGTCCAGTCCGATCCGGGTCAGCCACGCCATCCCGGCGGCCGCGATCAGGAAGCCGGCGGCGACGGTGATCTTCGGTCCGATCCTGGGCAGCAGCAGCGAGGGCACCGTGGTCGAGGAGGCGATCATCGCCGCGATCATCGGCAGGAACGCGACGCCGGTCATGATCGGCGAGTACTTCAGCGTCAGCTGCATGTAGTAGGTCAGGAACAGGAAGATCGCGAACATCCCGATACCCATGACGAAGACCGTCATGTAGGAACCGGCCCGGGTGCGGTCGAGCAGGATCCGCAGCGGCAGCAGCGGGTGCTCGACGCGGGTCTGGAGCCACGCGAACACGCCCAGCAGCACCGCACCGCCGATGAGGAAGGTCAGGGTGAGCCCGTTGGACCAGCCGTGCGATTCCGCGTGCGAGAAGCCGTAGACGATGCCGAACAGGGCGGCACTGACCGTGATCGTGCCCGGGATGTCGAGCTTGGGCCGGTGCTCGGCGGTGTGCTTGGCCAGCAGCAGCACGGCGCCGACCAGCGCGACGGCGGCGAAGATCAGGTTGACGTACATCACCCAGCGCCACGAGGCCCATTCGGTGAGCGCGCCACCGAGCAGCAGGCCGAGCGCGCCACCGGTACCGGCGACGGCACCGAAGATGCCGAAGGCCTTGGCCCGCTCCGACGGTTCGGTGAAGGTCACCGTCAGCAGCGACAACGCGGCGGGCGCGAGGAGAGCGCCGAACACACCCTGGGCGACACGAGCCACCACGAGCATTTCGAAGCCGTTGGCCGCGCCACCGACCGCGGAGGCGACCGCGAAGCCGACCAGTCCGATGATGAAGGTGGTGCGTCTGCCGAACAGATCGCTCAGCCGGCCGCCCAGCAGCAGGAGGCTGCCGAAGGCCAGGGCATAACCGGTGACCACCCACTGGCGGTCGGCGTTGGAGAAGCCGAGGTCCAATTGGGCCTCGGGAAGTGCGATATTCACCACGGTCGCGTCCAGCACGACCATCAGCTGGGCGACGCCGAGCACGGCGAGCACCCACCAGCGCATTGCGTGCGAGCCACGGCGGCCCGCGGAGCCGGACGAATGCCTCGACGGCAGGTCCGACCGGCTCTTTTCGAGATCGATCGCGGAAGTCATGGGGTTCCTTGTCCGACGGCGGTTGAGGTGGAAGTTGAAGTGGAGGAGTCGCCTCCGCTTGCATGGAAAGCTATCACGATAACGGAGAGAGCGCCTCCGGTTAATCCCCGAACTTGGTAATATCGCAGTGTGAATCACGCCACGGCCGCTCCCGCTCCCCGGCGCCTGCGCGCCGATGCCGCCCGCAACCACGCGCGGATCCTCAGAGCGGCCAGAGACCTGTTCGCCGATCGTGGCCTGGAGGTGACCCTCGACGACGTCGCGGAGGCGGCCGGCGTGGGCGTGGGCACGGTCTACCGGCGCTTCGCGAACAAGCAGGAGCTCATCGGCGAGGTCTTCGACCAGACCGTCACCGATATGGCCGAGGCGACCGAGGCCGCCTATGCCGATCCCGACACCTGGCACGGACTGACCGTGCTGTTCGAGTGGTGCTGCGAACATATGGCCAGCAACCGCGGCTTCGGTGAGGTGATGCTCGAGCTGCCCGACGCCATGGAGCGCTTCGTCTCGGTTCGCGAACGGATCAAGCCGATGGTCACCAGGTTGTTCGACAAGGCCGCCGCCGAGGGCGTCCTGCGGCCCGGGATCGCCGCGTCGGACTTCTTCGCGATGATCAACATGGTGGAGGCGATCGCAAGCTTCGCCAAGCCGGTGAATCCCGAGGTCTGGCGCCGCTACATGGCCATCGTCCTGGACGGCGTGCGCGGCGACTGCATCCCGCGGCAACAGCTGACGGTTCCGCCCCTGAACGACGACGACGTCGATCAAGCGAAGGAAGCCGTATTCGCCTGCCGCAGAAGGTAATTCCCTGCCCGGCACCGTGCACCCGCCAACGTTACCGAGCGATCACCCCGCAACGTAAGTACCGCGTCCCGATCGCGGACGTGTGATCGGACACGTTCGCGCTCGAACGAGGGCTGGCGCACAGTTCGGCCATGTTCTAAAGTTGGACGCATGACCAATTCGTGGGTGAACTGGGCCGGCGATCAACGGTGCGCGCCGGCCACCTACGCCGCTCCGCGCACACGTGACGACGTCGCCGAACTTCTGGCCCGGGCCGAGGCCGAGGGCCATACCGTGCGCGTGGCCGGAGCCGGGCATTCGTTCACCGACACCGTGCTCACCGACGGCACCCTGTTGCAGCTCTCGCAGCTGAACCGGATTCTGCAGGTCGACCGCGCCACGGGCCTGGCGCGCGTGGAGGCGGGTGCGACGCTGAACGAGCTGAGTACCGCCCTGCACCCGCTCGGCCTGGCCTTCCCCAACCTCGGCGACATCGATGTGCAGTCGATCGCCGGCGCGACCGCGACCGCCACCCACGGCACCGGCGCGGCGCTGCAGAACATTTCCGCCGCACTGCATTCGGTGGAACTGATGCTCGCCGACGGGAGCGTGATCGAACTCGACGAACGCAGCGACCCCGACGGCTGGCGCGCGGCACGGGTGAACCTCGGCGCACTCGGTGTGGTGACCGCGGTGACGCTGCAGCTGGTGCCGTCGTTCGTCCTCGAGGGAGTCGAGCGGCCCGTTCCGGTCGAGGAGGTGCTGACCGATCTGGACGAATTCGTCGACGGCAACGAACATTTCGAGTTCTACATGTTCGCGCACAGCCCACTGGCGATGACCAAGCGCAACAACCGCGTCCAGCTCGCCGAACAGCCCCGCGCCAAGGCCGTGGACTGGTTCGCCGACATCCTGATGTCCAACCACACCTTCGACGCGCTGTGCCGCCTCGCCCGCCGGCAACCGAGCCTGATCCCGTGGATCCACCGCGGCGCGGCCTATGCCGGCAGCTACCGCCGCCAGATCGACCGCTCCTACCGAGTCTTCGCCTCCCCCAGGCTGTTTCGCTTCACCGAGATGGAATACGCCATCCCGCGCGAATACGCCGTCGACGCCATTCGCGAGATCAAAGCCGTTGGGCAGCACTTCGATTCGCCGATGCCGACCGAGGTGCGATTCGTGGCGCCCGACGACGCGTTCCTTTCCCCCGCCGGAGGTCGCGACACCTGCTACATCGCCGTGCACCAATACCGCGGCATGGACTACGAACCGTATTTCCGTGCCTGCGAAGCGATTTTCGATCGCTACCACGGCCGGCCGCACTGGGGTAAGCGCCACTTCCAGACCGCGGAAACACTGCGCGGGCGCTATCCGGAGTGGGATCGCTTCCAGGATGTGCGACGGCGGCTGGATCCGAAGGGCCGCTTCGCCAACGCTTATGTCGAGCGGGTGCTCGGTCCCCTCGACTGAACGGACCGCCTCGTCCGGCTCCGGGAAACGTTGGCGGCGAGGCTGTTTCGCCCGCTACCGCGCCCGCGCGGTGCGGCCGCGATCGGCGAGCCGCAACTCCAGCGACACCGGCACGGCGTCGACCTCCAGCGCCTGCCGCAGCCGGCCCACCGCATCGGAGAGAATGCGCCGGCGCAGCGCGGTCAGATCGGCGTCGGGCTCCGCCGTGACCACCAGGTGCAGTTCCGGTGCGCGACCCGGACCCGACAGCCTGGCCTGCGCCGACCGCACCTCCGGATAGGACTCGATATCGGTCGCCACCGGGGCGGCCGCGACATTCGAATCCATCAGCGTCTCACCGGAATTACCGACCGTGCCGATATGCCAGCGCATCCGTGCCGGCAGCCGCGCGAACTGGGCGGCCAGCCATCGCAGCGCCGCCAGGCCCACGACCACCGCGCCCGCCACCACCGCCACGAACACCCACTGCGACGGTTCGGCGGTGCCGGGTACCAGCGGCGCGTCCCGATCGACCCAGTGCAGCACCCCGGCGTACGCGAGAATGGCATAGGCGCCCGCGAGAATCAGCGCCAGCCCGATGAGCGCGAGCAACGCCCGATTGAGCCGTGCAGGACGATTGGCCGAGCTCGAACTCACAACACCTCCTGTGACCTGCGGGACACCCGCACCCGGTCGGTGTCGCGAGCCGCTGCGCGATTGTCGCTCACGACACCTCCTGTGACCTGCGGGACACCCGCACCCGGTCGGTGTCGCGAGCCGCTGCGCGATTGTCGCTCACAACACCTCCTTGCGAACATGCACTCGCTTGTCCACCCGCTCCGGCTGCTGCGCCGCGCGCAGGCGGGTGCTGACGGGTGGGGCGGATTTCGGGGCGATGCGGGCCAGGCGGTCGCCGACGGCGGCGTTGACCGTCTGCTCCAGATCGGCGTGGTCGGGGTGGGCGGCGCGGCCGGTGACCCGAATGTTCTTGCGGCCGCGGCGAACTCGCGCCGCTTCGAGGCCGGCGACCGAGCCCGCGGCATCGGTCAGGGCGCCGTCCAGACTGCGCCGGGTGATTCCGGCGTCCATCCCTTCCTCGGCGTCCAGCGCTTCCACCACGCGCCGGCCGGGCAGCAGCGCCGCGAGCAGCAGCACCGCACCGAGCACCACCAGCGCGATGCCGACACCGAGCACCCAGTAGCTGTGCCAGGTCGTGTCGTGCAGACGCACCGCGATGCTGTGGTAGGACACCAACTCCTTCGCGTTGCCCAGGTTCTGGATCAGCGACACCGCCACGAGGACCGCGATCACCAGCAACGCCAGTGCGACCAGTACGGCCGGGGTGATGCGCCGGGGCCTGCGGTTCATCGCAGCCGTCCGGTGGGTTCGATCGTGTTGACCAGTTCGGACACCTCGATGTCCACGCGTGGAACGACCAGTCCGGACAGTTCGTGGGTGCGCTGCATCAGATGCTCGCGGCACGCCTCGGTGACCACCGCGACCGGCGTCGGATAGCTGATCGGCAGGCGTACCCGCAGCACGGCGGTATCGGCCGTCACGCGCGCGGACACCTCGGGGCCGGCGGCGACACCGTCGACCTCACGCGCCGCCCGCGCCGCCAAGCGCCGCACCGCACGCTCGGACACGGTGGTGCGACCCCGGTACTCGGCCGCGGAGAGCAGCGGCGCCGGCGCCGTCTCCGCGGCGGCACTCATTTCCGGCCCCGATCCTGCGCCGAACGGATCAGGCCGGACAGGTCGACATGGCCGTCGAGCCAGCGGCCGATCACCAGTCCCAGCGCACCGAAGATCAGCACCACCGCGAAGGCCCCGAAACCGCCGAACGCCGCGGCGAAACCGAGGGAGAGACCGAAGATCAGGCAGATCGTGGTGGCGTTCATATCACTGCACCCGTTCGCGGGCCGGCGGCTGATCCTCGTCCTCTTCGATGAAGACGTCGTTGACGTTGATGTTCACCTCGACCACCTCGAGTCCGGTCATCTGCTCGATCGCGGTGATGACGTTGCGGCGCACCGCGCGAGCCAATTCGGCGATGGACACGCCGTATTCGACGACGATCTCCAGGTCCACCGCCGCCTGCGTCTCGCCGACCTCGACCGAAACCCCTTGTCCCACACTGGCCGAAGCACCGGGAATGCGATCGCGGAAGGCGCCGAACGCGCGCGCCGCGCCACCGCCGAGGTTGTGCACCCCGCGCACCTCGCGGGTCGCCAACCCGGCGATCTTCTGGACGACGGCATCAGCGATGGCGGTCGTGCCCTGATCGCTGACCAGCGCGCTGCTGGTCCGGGCGGGCGCTTTGGCCGCGGCTCCGCTCTGGCCCGCGCCGCCCCCGGTGTCCTTACCCGCTTCGGCCCTGGCGTTCTCCGCGCCCTTACCGGCTGTCGTGCTGGTCATGATTACCTCCAGTTCAGTTCCCTTGCGGTACAGCGGATAACGAACCTTCACTAGCTACGACACCGCCGACGGCGAAATGTCACGGGCGAGATCGATGATCTAGGTAATCGCGGTGTCGAACGCTTCGGCGTCCAGATCGGTGACCACGATCCGCAGTCGCGCACCGGCCCACCGGGTGGCGTCCTGCAGTTCGCCCACGGCCGCCGCGAGCTTGTCCAGCAGTGGCGGCAGCGGCAGCGCCGAGGCGATCACGCGGATCTCGACGACCTCGGCACTCACGTCCACCGCCGAGCGCGGACCCAGCCGCGGCACCCATTCGGCGAGGTCGACACCCGGCGGCACGGCCGGACGCAATCCCGCCACGGATTCGATCGCGGCGACGATGTCGCCGGCCAGCTCGTCCTCGCTCACGGCCGCCGTCACGACGCTCCCGGTGCGATATCGAGAATCGCCACCGACACCGCGTCGACGAGCATCCCGGTCTGTTGCGCGACCATCCGGACCACCTCCTGCTGTACCGCCTGCCCGACCTCGCCGACCTGGCATCCGCCCCGCACCGACAGGTCGACCTGCACCTTCAGCCAGCCACCGCTGTGGCGGACGCGCACGCCCGCACCGGGTGCGATGTCCTGGCTGCTCCACCACTGCCGTCCCGTCCGGGCCAGATGGCCGAGCAAACCGAGAACACCGGGCTCCAGCCGCGCCACCCCAGGAACCGAGGCCGCGGCCCGAGCCGCTACTGCGGCGATTACCGCATCCGAGGCGATATATTCCGCTTTCTCCGCGAATCCCGCGCTCACGGCTCCTCCTGGTAGACGTCCACCACGGTGATATCGAGCCGCTCCAGCGCCAGACCGGCCCGGGCCGTGGCCGCCGCCCGCACTCGTTCGCGCACCTGCGGAACGACGCGTTCGACCATGGTGTCGCCGTGCCGCAGCGAGATCGACAGCGCCACCGTGATCGCGTGGCGGCCGTCGGGATCGGCCCCGTGGTCGTCGATGCGGCAGCTGCGGGCGCGCACACCCGGCACGGTGTCGGCGGCATAGCGCAGCACCGCCGCGATGGCCTGTTCGCTCACCTCGATCGAGCCCGGATGCGGCGTGGTGAGGCTCACCATGCGTCCGCGCCGGACCTCGGCCCGTACCGCCGACATGATCCGGTCGAACATCGCGGGCGGCGGTGGATCCGGCTCGTCGACGAGTTCGCGGGTGGCGGCGCGCAGCGTGAGCAGACTCTCGCGCGCGGCTCCGCAGTGCGGGCACTCCGATTCGTGTTCGTCGGCCAGCCCCGCCTCCACGGCGTCGAGCCGGTCCCACACCTGTTCGACGCTGCGCCCGCAGGGCAGCGTGTAGTCGCTGTCGGTCATCTCCTTCAGCGCCACGGCTTCATCACCTCCGCCAATTGCGCCCGGGCCCGGGCGATCCGCCCCCGAACCGCGGTGGTGTTGGTGCCGACGATCTCGGCGATCTCCTCGTAGGAGCGGCCGTGCACCTCCCGCAGCAGCCAGCAGGCACGCTGTTCGGGTGTCAGCCGCTGCAACGCCGCGGTGAGCGCGGCCATCTCATCGTGCACCTGTGCCGCGTGTTCCGGCTGGGTCGCACGTTGCGGCGATTCGGTGGTGTCGAGATCCACGTCGGCGCGGTCCTGCCGGGACCGGATGACGTTGAGGCACCGATTGGTGGTCATCCGGTACAACCACCTCGGGAAGGCGCTGTCGTCCTGCAATTGAGCCAGGCGGCGCCACGCGGTGAGGAACACCTCCTGGATGACGTCCTCCGCCTCGGACCGGTCGGCCAGCATCCGCGCCGCCAACCGGAACATCGCTCCCTGATACCGCAGCACCAGTTGCTCGTAAGCCCGGACATCGCCGTCACGTGCGCGCCCGGTCAGGGTGGCGTCGTCCAGCGCTGCCTCGGGTGCCGTTGCCGCCTCGGTCACACAGCACCTCCTCCGCTGCTCGAATCGATAGACACCGGCCGGCAGGAATCCTCACGTTGGATTATGCGTGATCGGCGTCTCACGAGTCGCGGACCGCGGATTCCGTGTCCGGATCGACAGCTGAGCGGACTCGGGCGCGGAGGTTATTCGTTGACCAGTCGTAAGGCGGGGGTGCGCACGGCGCGCCGGTCGACCAGCCACACCTGCACACTCTGATCGATTGCCGGACTGAGTGTTTGGATCTCGACCTCTACCTCGCCGCGTTGCGGATGGTCGATGTGCAGCGCACCGGACCGGAATTCGGTGACCCGGTGTTCCCGCCAGCGGCAGGAGAATTCCGGAAATCGGTGCAATCCCTGGATCAGCGCGTCGAGCCCGGGATCGTCGGGCCAGTGGGTGCGCGCCGAACGCAGCGTCGACACCATCATCTCCGCGGCGACCGGCCAGTCCCGCCACCGCTGCGGCGCCTGCGGATGCGCGAAGAAGTAGGTGGCCAGATTGTGTTCGGCGACCTCGTCGAGCAGTCCCAGCGGTTCGGCGAAATCGCGCCACGCCGGATTCCAGGCGAGGATGTCGAGCCACCGGCCCACCACGAAGGCCGGGGTGGGATGCATCGCATCGAGGACGGCCTGCACGGTATCGGTGACCTGTTCCCGCGCCTGACCCGAGGACGGGCACTCACGCGCGTGTTCCATACCGACCGCGAGATTGCCGAAATGGTGGCGTTCGACCTCGTTGAGCCGCAGCGCCTCGGCCAGCGCACCCAGCACCGCCATCGAGGGGTTGGTATCGCGGCCCTGTTCGAGGCGGGCGAGATAATCGACACTCACCCCGGCCAGCGCCGCGACCTCTTCGCGACGCAGTCCGGGGGTGCGTCGCCGGCGGCCGACCGGCAACCCGACATCCTCGGGTTGCAGCTGCGCCCGCCGCGCGATGAGAAACTCGCCGAATTCCGATCGTGCCACCACACCATCCTGTATCTGTCCGGGCCCCCTTATCCACGCCCTGGCAGTCCCAGGATAACCGCGGTGTGGCTAACCGGACCACGGTCCGCAAATCTGGTGGACATGACCACTTCCGAGCAGACCACTCTCGCTACCGGCTCCTGGGCCCTGGACCCCGCCCACTCCTCGGTGAACTTCACCGTCCGCCACCTGGGCATCTCCAAGGTCCGCGGCCGCTTCAACAACTTCGAGACCAGCTTCGTCGTGGACGCCTCGGGTGCGGCCACCATCGAGGCCACCATCTACCTCGACTCGTTCGACACCGGCAACTCCCAGCGTGACGAGCACGTTCGCAGCGCCGAACTGCTCAACGTCACCGATCGCCCCACCCTGCATTTCAAGGCCGTCGAGCCGGTGCGGGTGGCCGAGGAGTTCGAGGTCACCGGTGAGGTGACCCTCGGCGGCGTGACCAAGCCCGTCACCCTCGACGTCGAATGGGGCGGCGTACAGCCGTTCGCGGACGGCAGCCGCCACGCCGGATTCACCGCCACCGGCGCCATCAAGCGCAGCGAATTCGACGTCGCGCCCGGCCTGCCCACCGCCATGCTCAGCGACAAGGTCGCCATCGAACTCGACATCCAGCTGGTCGAGCCGCAGGCCTAGTCCACACCGATCACGGTCACACCGCTACGGCCGCGTCGCCGGGCGGAACAGCATCTGCCGGTCCGGTTCTCCGGGCCGGCAGTCGCGTATCCGAGGCCGTTCAGCGTCGGACAGCATCACGGCAGCAGACCGCAGCGGCGCGCCCGGACCACCGCCTCGTGCCGGGTGTGGGCGCCGAGTTTCGTCATGGCACTGCGCAGATAACTTTTCACCGTTTCCGGACGCAGCGAAAGTCGCTGCGCCGCTTCGCTGTTCGTACAACCGAGGGCGACGTACGCCAGCACGTCGAGTTCGCGCGGGGACAGTCCGGGCGCGGCGTCGGCCGCGACGGGCTCATCGGACCCGCCCATCAGGCGCACCAGGGTGTCCGATACGGCGCGCAGCCGCTTGCGAGCCTCGGCGTCGGTGAGCGTCTGCGCGATCCCGCGCACCTCGGCGTGCAGATCCCGAAGTTGTTCCGCGACAACGGCATCCGGTGGCGTGGCGGTGGTGACTTCCGCAGTCCCGCGCGCCGCCTGCAGGCGCAGCCGCCGGTCCACCTCGTCGCGCACCGCCAGTTCCACCGCCAGCCGCCGGCTCGACCGCAGCACCAGCTCGGCGATCCGATCGCCGATCGGCCCCGGTTCGCGACTGGCGACGTAGAGCACGGCCCGGGAACTCCCGTCCACCACGACCGGTACCCCGACCACCGCGCGCAACCCCTCCATCGAGACCGGCGCGTCGTAGTGATGGGTGATGGTCGCCGCTGCCCGATAGTCCGCGACCGAGGTCGGACGCCGGCTCGCGACGGCCGCGCCACCCACCCCCGAGGTCGGCGAGACCACCAGTCCGCGCATCGCGGCGGTCCGGGTGCCGAAGAACTCGCTCAGGATCAGCGCCCCGTCGCAGACCTCTCCTCCGAACACCACCGGCATCCCGGACAGTGCCGAGACCTGCCGCAACTCGGCCCGCAACGCATCGGCGTCGCGCGGGCGGAGCAGATCGGCGGGAGCCATCGGCGCTACCCCTTTCCGGGGGTGGTGGAGAGCAAAGTGTGACGTGAATCCTATATCCGTGAGCGCGAGTATGGGCCGGGTCCGGCCGGTCAGTTATACGCACGGGGTATGGGATGTGCCGCTGCTGGGCGAGACGATCGGGGCGAATCTCGATCGCACGGTGGCCGCCCACGGTGATCGAGACGCACTCGTGGACCGGGTGACCGGAGTGCGCTGGACCTACCGCGAATTCGCCGCCGAGGTCGACGCCGTGGCACTCGGCCTACTGGAATCCGGAATCGGCAAGGGTGACCGGGTCGGCATCTGGTCTCCCAACCGTGCCGAATGGACGCTGGTGCAGTTCGCCACCGCGAAGATCGGCGCGATCCTGGTCAACATCAATCCCGCCTACCGCAGCGAGGAAGTGCGCTACGTGATCACCCAGGCCGGGATCCGGATGCTGATCTCGGCGCGGGCGCACAAGAGCTCGAACTACGCGGAGATCATCGGCCGGGTACGGCCCGAATGCCCGGAGCTGGAGCGGGTGGTCCTGTTCGACAGCGCCGAGTGGGAGGCGCTGGTCGCCGCCGGTCGCGCCGCCGATCCCGCGCGCCTGGCCGAGGCCGGAGCGGCACTCGCCGCCGACGACCCGATCAACATCCAATACACGTCGGGCACCACGGGTTTCCCCAAGGGCGCGACGCTGTCGCACCACAACATCCTCAACAACGGCTACTTCGTCGGAGAATTGTGTGGCTACACCGAGGCCGACCGGATCTGCATTCCGGTGCCGTTCTACCACTGCTTCGGCATGGTGATGGGCAATCTGGCGGCGACGAGTCACGGTGCGGCCATGGTGATTCCGGCGGCCTCCTTCGAACCGGGGGCCACCCTGGCCGCCGTCGCCGAGGAACGCTGTACCTCGCTGTACGGGGTGCCGACCATGTTCATCGCCGAACTGGCCGATCCAGACTTCGAATCCTTCGACCTGAGTTCGCTACGCACCGGCATCATGGCCGGCTCACCGTGCCCGGTGGAGGTGATGAAGCAGGTGATCGAGCGGATGGGCATGGCGGAGGTGTCCATCTGCTACGGCATGACCGAAACCTCGCCGGTCTCGACTCAGACCCGGCGCGACGACACCATCACCCAGCGCACCGCCACGGTCGGCCGGGTGGGCCCGCACCTCGAGATCAAGATCGTCGATCCCGAAACCGGGCTGACGGTCCCGCGCGGGGAACCGGGTGAGCTGTGCACGCGCGGCTATTCGGTGATGCTCGGCTACTGGAACGATCCGGACAAGACCGCCGAGGCGATCGACGCCGCCCGCTGGATGCACACCGGCGATCTGGCCACCATGGACGACGACGGCTACGTCGCGATCACGGGCCGGATCAAGGACATGGTGATCCGCGGCGGCGAGAACATCTATCCGCGCGAGATCGAGGAATTCCTCTACACCCACCCCGACATCCTCGACGCGCAGGTCGTCGGAATCCCGGATCCGAAATACGGTGAGGAATTGGTGGCCTGGATCCGGATGCGCGAGGGCGCGGCCCGGCTGGACGCGCAGACGCTGGCGCAGTTCTGCGGCGGACGCCTGGCCTATTACAAGATTCCGCGCTATGTCCACGTCGTCGACGAATTCCCGATGACGGTCACCGGCAAGGTGCGCAAGGTCGATATCCGCGCGACCTCGGTCCGCCTGTTCGGCGAGCCGGAGCAGGATCAGCAACAGACAGGAGTGCAGTGATGACGTCCAACACCGAGGTGTATCGCCAGGCGCGCGACCGGCTGGTCGACCTGGCGACCGACTACGACACCGCGGTGCGGACGTTTCACTGGCCCCGGCTGACGGGCGCGTTCAATTGGGCCGTGGACTGGTTCGACGTGATCGCACGCGGCAACGACCGCACCGCGCTGTGGATCGTCGAGGAGGACGGCAGTGAACTGCGGGTGAGTTTCGACGAGATGGCGCGGCGCTCGGATCGGGTAGCGACCTGGCTCGCCGGACTCGGTGTGCGCCACGGTGATCGGGTCATCCTGATGCTGGGCAACCAGGTCGAGCTGTGGGAGTCGATGCTCGCCGTCGCCAAACTCGGCGCGGTGGTCATGCCCACCACGGGCGCGCTCGGGCCGGCCGATCTGATCGACCGGATCACCCGGGGCGAGGTGCGTTTCGTCCTCACCAACGCTCGCGACACCGCGAAATTCGACGAGGTCCCCGGCGACTACCGGCGCATCGCGGTCGGCGGTCCGGTCGAGGGCTGGCACGACTACGCGGAGGCCGCCGCGGTGGAGTCCGCGGGCCCGTTCCCCACCGTGACGCAGGTGGGCGACGAACTGCTCGTCTATTTCACCTCCGGCACGACGAGTAAGCCGAAGATGGTGCAGCACAACCAGATCAGCTATCCGGTCGGACATCTGAGCACCATGTACTGGATCGGCGTCCGTCCCGGTGACGTGCATCTCGCGATCAGCGCGCCGGGCTGGGCGAAGCACGCGTGGAGCTGCTTCTTCGCGCCCTGGATCGCCGAAGCGACGATCTTCGTCTACAACTACGGCCGGTTCGACGCCGAGGCGCTGCTCGGTCAGCTGCGGCGTGCGGAGGTCAACACCTTCTGCGCGCCGCCGACGGTGTGGCGCATGCTGATTCAGGCCGACCTCGGCGAGCGTCCGTCCGGACTGCGCGAAATCCTCGGCGCCGGCGAACCGCTCAACCCCGATGTGATCGCCCAGGTGGAAAACGCCTGGGGACTGATCATCCGGGACGGATTCGGGCAGACCGAGACCACCCTGCAGATCGCCAATACCCCCGGACAACCGGTCAAGGCCGGCTCGATGGGCCGCCCCATGCCGGGGGTGCCCGTCGTGCTGGTCGATCCGGTCACCGGCAGGCCCGCCGACGAGGGCGAGATCTGCCTGGATCTGAGCGCCCATCCGGTCAATCTGATGAACGGCTACCTCCAGGACCCGGAACGGAACGCGGCGGTGATGGAGGGCGGCTACTACCACACCGGCGATGTGGCGGCCCGCGACGAGGACGGCTACATCACCTATATCGGCCGCACCGACGACGTGTTCAAATCCTCCGATTACAAGGTGTCGCCGTTCGAACTCGAAAGTGTGCTGATCGAACATCCGGCGGTGGTGGAGGCCGCGGTGGTGCCGCAACCCGACGACACCCGCCTGGCCGTCCCCAAGGCGTATGTCACGCTGGCCGCCGGCTGGGAGCCGGACCGCGAAACCGCAAGGGCCATCCTGGAATACGCGCGCGATCACCTCGCACCGTATCTGCGGGTGCGGCGGATCGAATTCACCGAACTGCCCAAGACGATCTCGGGCAAGATCCGCCGCGTCGAGCTGCGGCAGCGCGAGGAGGCCGCCCATGCCGCCGGCACTGGGATCGCGGCGGAATTCCGCTACGAGGATGTCCTTGCACAACCGACCGTTTAGCGGTTCGCCACAGCTTTGCCGATGAGTTGCTCGCCGCCGGAGGCTTGCCGGCGGCGCTACACTTTCGGTGAATAGTTTGGTCGAAACCGCCTGCGGGTACAGAATTCTCACGCAGATTCCTCGCGGCCGTCGAAATGTGAAAATGGCACATTTGCCCGGATGTGGCGCGTTCGGCGCTGGCCCGATTCCGACAGCGTGACAAGACTGACGAAGTACGCGCAGCGCGTTCCGGATGTGTAGCTACGACCGATGGGAGAGCACCGTGTTGTACACCTTCGAAACCGCCACCCAGTACGTGATCGCCGAACTGGAGGCCAAGGGCACGGCGACCCGCGAAGACTTCGATGTACCGGCCATCGTCGCCACCTCCCACGCCATCGCCGAGAGCTGGGATTTCCAGGCACTGGACCGGCATACGTTCTGGAGTATCGCGGCGAGCAATCTGCGGGCATAGCGCAGCCCGCGGTGCCGCTCGATCACCCACTTCGGCGTCGGTGCTACACCCGCACGCCGAGGCCGGTGATCGAACGAAGCGCTCCGCGGCTACGCAGCCCCGCGATCAGGGGCGCGTCCGGTGAACTAGGCCTGACAGTCGGCCGATCCCGCAGTGCGCGTGTGCGCCACCATCGACCAGCGCCGCGCCGCACGCCGCATCGAGCCGGCGTCCGCATAGCCGAGCAACGCCGCCTGCCGCTCCCGGCTCAGCGGTCCCGCGGCCTGGGCCCGGGCCAAGCGGGCCCGATCCAATTCGCGCCGCCATGTGGTCCCCGCCTCGGACAGCCGCCGCTGCAGAGTGCGCGGACTGATGGCGAGCCGCCGCGCCACCTGCTCGAGCGAGACCTCGCCCTCCGCGAAGGCGTCGGCCAAGGCCCGCGAAACCCGCTCCGGCCAGGCGGAGGCCAGCGGCGGTGGCGGCGGCAGCGCGGCGGCCAGCGGTTGCAGCACATCCGCGAGCACCGGATCGGCGGTGGTCAGCGGCAGATCCATATCGGCCGACCGAAAGGTCATCGAATCCACCGGGGCACCGAATTCCACGTCGGCCGAACCGAATACCTCGGCGAACGCCTCCAGCCGACGCGGTGCCGGCTGTCGCAGGGATACCCGGGCCGGGTCCAGCGGTGCCGCCACAACGCGACGGGCACGGGTCAGCACGGCGACCAGTCCCCACAGTTGCACCAGTTCGCGGCCGCGACCCTCACCCTCGATCATGTCCAGGTAGAGGGTGGTTTCGGCCTCGTTCTCCGCCACCAGATCGAAACGGTGATTGGTGGTCACGGCCGTGACATACGGGCCGCAGGTCGCCAGGCCGGCGCCCACGGTCGGCGCGCTCGCGAACAGATAGTCGTAGAGCCGCGTGGCGGCCAGCTGATATCTGCTGGCCACGTGCAGCGCCACGTCGGGGTCGTCGAGCCAATTCTCCCCGATCTCCCATAACCGGGAAAAGACCCGCGCGGGCACATGAACGCCTTCGCCGGCCAGTGTCCATTCCGGTAGTTCGCATTCGCGCAGCAGTCGGTCACGATCGATCCCGGCGTCGGTCATCTGCGAGATCACGAAACGATGCAGCAATGTCTGGTCGGTACCCATTTCCCTCCTGCCCTCATTCGCGTCCCCGAACACGTTGGAGGAAACGCTAATCACTCGGACCAGCGTTTCGACCTAAATTCACTCCGATTGTGGTGGTCAGCACGTTGCGGTTATAGATTGATCCTGGTCACCAGGCTTTCGATCCCGAATTGTGACAAAACCAGCCACGCCGTCCGATTCGTTCAAGACGGCACCCCCGGCGGCGCTCTACGGTGACGCCATGGCACCTCAACTCAACGCAATCGGCGTGGTCGTCTCCGATCTGACGGCCGCGCTCGGCTTCTACCGGCGGCTCGGTCTCGAATTCGGCGAGGTCGTCGGGGGTGGGCACGTGGAAGCGCCGCTGCCGGGCGGATTCCGGCTGATGCTCGATTCCGAGGAGAACATCGCCCAGGACGTCGGCGGCGATCGGCGCTGGAACGCGGCGGCGGGCCGGATCGGATTGGCCGTCGAATGCGGTTCGGCGGCCGAGGTCGACGCGGTATTCGATGATCTGGTCGCGGCCGGATACCACGGGGAGACGAAGCCCTTCGACGCCGTGTGGGGCCAGCGCTACGCCACCGTGCACGACCCCGACGGCAACGGCGTCGATCTCTACGCGCCGCTGGGCTGAGCGTCCCCGGGGCGCGCGGCGGCTCCTCGGATACGACCGGGAGATCGCCCGGTCAACGCCCGGACCTCGCGGGTCATATGGGCCTGATCCGCATATCCGGCCAGCGCCGCGGTCTCGGCGAAACCCACGCCCGTGCGAGTCAGATCCAGAGCCCTGCGCATCCGCAGCACGCGGGCCAGCATCTTCGGCCCGTATCCGAAGGCCGAAACCGAGAGCCGATGCAGCCGCCGCGCACCCAGCCCCAGTGCGTCGGCGGTGGCCGCGACCGTCTCCCCCGCATCCAGCCGGCGCACGATCTGCGCCACCACCGGGTCGGGCGGGGTGGTCGCCGCCGCGCAGCGACGAGCCACCTCCTCGAGTCCGCGCAGCGGATCCGGCGCCGCCGCGACCACGTCGGTCATGACGCGGGCCCGCCGCGCCGACCACAGCTCGTCCAGCTGGGCGCGGCGATCCAGCAATTCCGGCGCACGCACGCCGAGCAGTCCCGGCGCGGTGCCCGGCGCGAAACGAATCCCGTACACGGTCTGTGCGGCAGCGCCGCTGTGGTAGGCCCGGGTATCCGGCCCGGCCACCACCAGCCGGCCACCGAGCCACAACAGATCCATACAGCCGTCCGGCAACACCGTGGCCGACTCCCCCGTCACCTCCCGCTGCCACACCATCGCGCCCGCGGACGCCCGCGAGCGGCGTTCGCGATAGAGCTCCGGCGAATTCTCGGCCACGCCGGAAAGGTTATCGTCCGGGACCGACGGATTCGGATCCGAACACGTGATCGAGCCCACAACGAGTTGCTGCTGGTTCGCTGCTCGCCGTTAGACTGCCGGTCCGAGACAGCGTTGATGTGTTCGGATCGATCGTGAGGCTGACATGCTCAAAGGGTTCAAAGACTTCCTGATGCGCGGCAACGTCATCGAATTGGCGACCGCGGTGGTGATGGGCACGGCCTTCACCGCGATCGTCACCTCGGTGACGAAGGGAATCGTCGAGCCGCTGCTGGCGGTCGTGGGCACCAACGGGCAGCTCGGATTGGGCGTGCAACTGGTCGCCGGAAAACCGGCCACGTTCATCGCCCTCGGACCGATCATCAGTGCGGCCGTCAATTTCCTCATGGTGGCGACGGTGCTGTATTTCGTGCTCATTCTTCCGATGAACACCTTGCAGAAACGGTTCAGCCGCAAGAAGAAGGCCGTGCCGACCCAAACGGAATTGTTGATCGAAATCCGCGATCTGCTCGCCGGCCGGAACGAAACCGCCACCACCGACGCTGTCGTCGACACCGATGCGACAGAAGCGCAGCGCCGGGTGGCCGAGATGGTTCACGAGCGCTGAGCCGAATATCGGTGTCGTCGTTACATTTTCGCTCCCACGAAGTCGACGGTGGCGACCATCTGCCGGGCCAGCAGTTCGGGATCGGCGCCGCCGAGTTCGGAGTCGGTGAGCGCACCCTCGCGCCACAGTGACGCGAAGCCGTGCACGAGCGACCAGGCCGCCAGTTCGGTCGCCGGTCGCGCGGATTCCGCGACGCCCAGTTGGGCTACGCCGGAACGCAACTCCTCGCCGGAGACGGTGCGCGCCGCGATCAGCTCCGGATCGTCGGCCCGCAGCAGGTCGTGCCGGAACATGACGTCGAAATGCCCGGGATGGCGGCGCGCGAAGCGGATGTAGGCGACCGCCATCTCCCGGAAATCGTCGCGGGCGCCCCGCAATTCGTCGGCCAGCAGCTCGTATCCGCGGATCGCGAGCGCGGTGAGCAAACCCTGCCGATTGCCGAAATGGTGGGCGGGCGCGGCATGTGAGACGCCGGCGCGCTGGGCCAGTGCTCGCAGCGACACCGCGTCGACGCCGTCGGCAGCGATCTGCTCGGCCGCCGCCGTCAGCAGCGTGGCGCGCAGATCTCCGTGGTGATAGGAGCTCTTGGTCACCCCACGATCGTGGCGCAGGGACCGGGTCCGCGTCCACCAACACGCCCGGAGCGAGCGCACCGTGAACCGACAGCGTTCTACCAACCAGCCCTCGAGCTGTACACAGCTGCGCGCGGTTTCTGGAGGATATGAACACTCCGTCCGGCCGTCCGCGCCGGCGCGCACTGGCTGTCGCGGCATTCGCTGTGGTACTCGCGATTTCGGGAATCGCGGTGGCACATGTGGCGACCGGAACCGCCGCGGCACATCCCGGTTCCGGCACCGCCGCCGCGGCGGCAGCCACCGTAGGCGCCGATGCCCCGGCGACCACCGCTGTGGCCCAGCCGATTTCGTCGAATCCGGTGGCGCAGCAGATGCAGAACGCGATCCTCACCGCCGAACCCGGCAGCCGGGTGGGTATCGACGTGGTCGACACCACCACCGGAACCACCCTCGTGGCACTGAACACCGATCGGCAGTTCTACACGGCGTCGGTGGTCAAACTGCTGATCGCCCTGGACGAGTTGAAAAGCCTGGACTGGCAGCCGGATTCGGATACCGCCGCGCTGCTGTCGCAGATGCTGTCGGCCAGCGACGACGATATCGCCGACGCGCTGTGGGATACCGACGGCGGCCCCGGCATCGTGTCCCGCGTCGCGGCGGACATCGGACTCGGCGCCACCCAGCCACCGGACGATCCGGCTCAGTGGGGTGAAACACTGACCACTCCGGCTGATGTGGTGCGGATCTATCACTACATCGCTGCCGAGATCCCGCAATCGGCCCGCGATCTGATAGTCACGGCGCTGCATCAGGCGAGCGCGACCGCCGCCGACGGAACCGATCAGTACTTCGGAATCCCCGACGCCCTCACCGGGACGGACTGGGCGATCAAACAGGGCTGGATGACGCTCGACGACTCCACGACGCTGAATACCACCGGTCTGGTTTCCACCGATCCGGCCCAGCCCGGCCGCTACGTGGTCGTCGTACTCACCACCCAGCCCGCCGGAACCGCGTGGACCACCGGCGGCGCGGCCGTCACCGCCGCGGTCACCGCCCTGCGGCAGACTCTCGCGCCGACCTCGGCGGTTGCCGCCGCTTCCGTCGAAACTGTAACATGTTCTAGCGTGTGCCCGGTCGGCTAAAAGTAGCGAACTCGGCAGAACATCAAGGTCGCGCGACCAGCACGCAACGTCCTGGATGGATCGCTGTGAGCTGGTATAACAAAAGAACCAATCGCGGATCGCCTCCTGCTTCATCGTGAACAGAGAGGCGAACCGCTATTTACTTATGGGTGGTGCGGCGACTAGTCTGACGCCGATACCGATCAGAAAGGACCTCGTATGAAGCTCGAGAATGCGGTCGCCGTGGTCACCGGTGGCGCGTCGGGTCTGGGCCTGGCCACGGTGAAGGAACTGCACGGCCAGGGCACCAAGGTGGTGATCATCGACCTGCCGTCGTCCAACGGTGAGGCGATCGCCAAGGAGCTGGGCGACGGTGTGGTCTTCGCCGCGACCGACGTCACCAACGAGGAGCAGGTGAGCGCCGCGCTGGATGCCGCCGCGCAGCTGGGCACCCTGCGGATCGCGGTGAACTGCGCCGGTATCGGCAATGCGATCAAGACGGTCAGCAAGAAGGGCGCGTTCCCGCTGGCCGACTTCACCAAGATCATCAACGTCAACCTGATCGGCACGTTCAACGTGATCCGGCTGGCCGCCGAGCGCATCGCGGCCACCGAGCCCGAGGGTGAGGAGCGCGGTGTCATCATCAACACCGCCTCGGTCGCGGCCTTCGACGGCCAGATCGGTCAGGCCGCCTACTCCGCCTCCAAGGGCGGCATCGTCGGCATGACCCTGCCGATCGCCCGCGACCTGGCGAGTGTGAACATCCGCGTGAACACCATCGCGCCGGGCCTGTTCCACACCCCGCTGTTCGCCACCCTGCCCGAGGAGGCCATCAAGGCCCTCGGCGCGCAGGTCCCGCACCCCGCCCGCCTCGGCGACCCCACCGAATACGCGGCCCTGGCCCGCCACATCGTGGAGAATCCGATGCTCAACGGCGAGACCATCCGCCTCGACGGTGCGATCCGCATGGCGCCGCGCTGATTTCGTACGCGAAGGCCCGGCTTCCTCGGAAGCCGGGCCTTGTGTGCGCTACGGCTCAGCTGCGGTGTCGGGCGCGCACACCACATCGGTCGCGGGTAACAGGCCATCGGCGAAGTATCCGTTGATCGCCGCGCCGACGCAGCGGCTGAGGCCGGGGCGAAACGTCATGTGAATCCGCACATCCGCCAGTGTGACGAGGCGGGACGCGCTCAGATCGCGATGAAGTGCGACGGCGTGATCGTACGGGGTGCGGGGGTCGCCGGTCGCCTGCACGATCAGCGCCGGTACCGAATTCCGCACCGTGGTCATGCTTTCCACGGGCCGGGGCCAGAAGGCGCAGGGCTGAATGTTGGCCGCCAGCGCGCCGAAGATCGGCTGCGTGGCGCGGCGGCGTTCGATCTCCGACCGGTAGTGCACCGGATCCTCGGGCGCGGCATCGTCACCGCAGGCGATGAACGCCAGCGCCGAATCCTCGTACTGCCGAAGGGAATCCAGCGTATCCGTCAGCCAGGGCGTGTGGCCGGCCGGCGGCATTCCGCCGGCCGCGGCCCGCAGTTCGGCGACGGTGTCGGCCATCTTCTCGTTCAGCCGGAAGTTGCCCAGCAGATTGTGCAGCAGGAACGGCAGCCAATGATCGTCGATGACGAAGTCGTTCACCGTAATGGGCTGTCGGGCAATGTCGTTCAACAACTCCTCGACCGCACCGCGTACCTGTGCGGCCGTAGTGCCGAAGTGATAGTCAGGGTCGCGGAGAGCGGCCCATCCGGCCCAATCGTCCAGTGCCGCTTCGTCGGCGGCACCCCAATCGTGCACCATCGCGTTCCAGTATCGGTCGGGATCGATCGCACTGTCGAGCACCATGCGATCGACCGACCGCGGAAACATCTGCGCGAACACGGCGCCCAGATAGGTGCCGTAGGAGACGCCGTAGTAGCTCAGCGACGGTTCCCCGAGGACGCGCCGGATCACCTCCATATCGCGCGCGGTGTTGCGGGTCGTCAGTTGCCGCAGTGAGGCGGAATCGCCTGTCAGACAAGCCATTGCCAGACGCGCGGCGCGGGCGGTGTCGGTGAGGAATCCGTCCGGTCCGACGCCGGCGGAGCGGATCATCTCGCCGATCGGCCAGCCGCAGGTCCGGCCGCCGTCGGACCGCCCGACGCCGCGGGGGTCCATTCCGATCAGGTCGTACTGTGCCCGGACCTCCGGCGCGAGAACATCCCCTAGCAGATCGACGGTGTCCAGCCCGGACGCTCCCGGCCCGCCGGGATCGGCCAGCAGGACACCACGCCTGCGGTCCGGGTCGGTCGCGGGCACCCGGGATATCGCGATGTTCAGGGTGCGGCCGTCGGGATCGGCATAGTCCAGCGGTACCCGCACCGCCGCGCAGGATCCTCCGGCGGCGTCCAGCGTCTCCATTGCGCAAGGCTTCCACTTCGGCTGCTGCCGGTAGAAGCGGTCCATGCCGGTGACGGGCGACGGGACCGCCGCGCCGGACGTGACGAGGACGGCCGCCACCGCCAGCACTGCCGCACCCCAGCGAAACACTCTCGACATCAACAGCTTCCAGCGCCACACTCGTCCACGTCGTCACGGTAGCCGAGGGATTCGAAAGTCACCCGTGGCGGGAAGAAGCGCAGCGGCCCGCCCGCTACCGGTTGCCGATCAGCAAGGTCTGGGTGCTGCGGCCGACCGGGCCCTTCTCGTCGTAGAGCCGGGATTCGGCCATCCCGATGCCGCTGCGTTCCGGATAGGTGACCGCGTCCAGGCAGACCCACTCCCCCACGGGTTCACGATGCAGCGTGACGGTGAGGTCGGTGTTGATGAAAAGGTAACGCTCCCAATCCAATACCGCACTCACGCCGTTACCGGAGTCGGCTGCCGCGAGGGCCCGCTCCAGCGGGCTCGGCGTGGTTCCCGCGACGATCGGATACCGCAGCTTGATCCAGCACACCGCCGGTCCGGGCTGCTGGAAGGAGCCGGCGACGAAGCGGTAGTCGATCCCGGTGTGGAATCCGACGGGCTGGTTGCTGGGAAACTCCCCGCTGTGCGGCACGGTCTCCGGCCCGGGGTACGCGCCGACGGCGACCGCATCCGCCGGCACCTCGACCTCCGGGTCCGCAACTCGCAACCGCCACGCGTTCGCCTTCAACACCGGACCGCGGTCGGTGGCGACGGTGGCCTCGATCAACTCCACACTGCGCCCCGGCCGCACCACCCGCGCCTCGGCCCGCAACGGCGCGATGGGAACGGGCCCGAGAATTTCGACCGCCACGCGGCCGACCCGGAATCCCGGCCGCGGCTCACAGCGCTCGATCACATGCCCGAGCAGCGCCGACGGCGGCCCCGCGTGCTGCGCATCCGGCGACCACGGACCGCGGGTCAGCTCGGTGGAGTGGAACAGCGCGGGATCCGTGGGATCGGGTCGATAGAAGGCCTCCATGGATCCTTACTACCGCACGGGTACCGTACCGATTCGCTCGCCCTGACCTGCGGGACAATTCACCACATCCGGCGCTGCCGCTTCTCGTCGTCGCTCTCGGTTCCGGCGGGACCGCCGCCCGTTACCGCTCGGCACGTATTGCAATGCGTAGGAGTTGTGGAGAGATTCCGACGGCGCCGATCGTGGCGCTACTCCGTTGCCGGTGTGTGCAGGCACGCACTGAGGAACGCGAGAATCTCGTCGCGGGCCGCGCGGGTCGGGTGGCCCTCCTCGTCGACGAAGTGCGCCGTGACGATGCTGTGCGGGGTCTGGACGATGTCGCGGAAGAACGGCGGCGGGGCGGGGTTGGCGGAATCGCCCGCCAGCACGCGGCCGTCGAAGGCGTCGCCGAGCAGTGCCCGATAGGCGGCGAAGCGGCGGCCGGTGCACCAGCGGTCGTTGTCGAAACGGTAGGCCAGGACCGTGAGCCCGTCGCGGCGGATACGGTCGCGGATCGCGGCCGCGTCCTCGTCGCTCATCTCGAGCCCGGCCGGATCGTCGAGCGGCAGCGAGGGATGATTCACCACCGGCGCGACGACGGCCGGTTCGAGGGTCATGGTGAGCGCGAAATTGCCGGTGAAACACAGCCCGAGCGCGCCGACTCCGGGACCGCCGCATTCGTCGTGGGCCAGCCGCGCGAGTCCGCGCAGCCATCGGGTGACGGGACTGGTGCCCCCGCCCGCGAAGGCACGGAATTCGGCACTCACGCAGGCGCGCCGCACGACTTCGGCGCCGTCGTCGACTGTCGGATAGGCGCCGTCGACGCCGAACAGCGACGGCAGGTACACGGTGAACCCCGCGTCGCGGATCCAGCGCGCGAGCCGCAGAACGTCGGGGCTGATGCCCGGCATCTCCGGCATCACCACGACGGCCGGGCCGGATCCGGCCGTGTAGACGGTCTTGCTCACCCCGTCCACGTCGACGAGACGAGGCTCGAAGGCGGCGATCGGGTTGTCGTCGATAGTCATTCGGTCAGCGTCGGCCGGACCGGTCGGGAAAGCGATCGGCGAAATCGCCAGATCGAGGGGTAATCTCGCCATCGGACGAGGAGGCGGGTCGTGAGCGCGTATCGGGTCGGTGTGCTGGCATATCCGGGCTGCTTCGCGTCCGAGGTGTTCGGGATTCCCGATCTGCTGACGATGGCCGCGCATGTCGCGGGTCCGGACCGCGCGGGGTACGAGGTGACGGTGGTCTCGCCGCGGCGCCGAGTGGTGGCCTCCGGCGGTGTGGCACTGTCGGTTTCGCCGTTGCGGGAGGTCGACATCCTCGTGGTGCCGGGCTTCGAACTCGTTCCGGGGCTCGATCCGGATGCCCGGCTGCCACCGCTCACCGCCGAGATCGCCGCGATCCGCGACCATGCCGCCGCGGGGGGCGCCGTCGTATCGATCTGTGTGGGTGCCTTCCTGCTCGCCCGGGCGGGCCTGCTCGCGGGCCGGCAGGCGACGACGGCCTGGTTGTTCGCCGACGAACTCGCGCAGCAGTGTCCGGAGGCCGATATCCGGTCCGATCGGCTGGTCGTCACCGACCGCGGTGTCACGACGACTGCCGCGTTCAGCGCCATGTACGACTTCGCGCTGGACTTGATCGCACGCCACAGCGGCCCACGGGTCGCGCGGACCACCGCCCGGATCGCCCTCGTCGACGACGCCCGCTCGTCACAGACCCCGTATGTCGACGCCCGCCTGCTGCCGCAACCCGGAAATATGTTCTCCCGCAGGGTGATGCGTCACCTCGACCGCCATCTCTCCACTCGCTACGACCTCACCGCACTGGCGAACACCTTCCACGTGAGCACTCGCACACTCCTGCGGCGCTTCGCCGACGAGACCGGGCACAGCCCGCTCGACTATCTGCGGTCCGCGCGCGTGCGCCGCGCCCGCCATCTGCTCGAAACCACCGACCGCACGGTCGCCGACATCTGCGGTGCCGTCGGGTACCGAGATCCGGGCACCTTCGCCGCCCTGTTCGCCGCACACACCGGACAACGCCCCGGGGACTACCGCACCACCTTCCGTCGCAGCCGTTCGTGAATCGACCGATGAGTTCCGGAGCGAAGCCACGTCTGTATCTACAGCTCGCAATCCGGGAGAACGGTCAGGGAGGACCCATGAGCACCACAGCACTGCCGCCCGTCGTCGACGCCGAGACCTGGCAGCGTGAACTCGACGCGCTGCGGGTGCGAGAGAAGGCGGCGACTCGGGAACTCGACGCGATCGCGGCCGCGCGTCGCCGCCTGCCGATGGTGAAGATGCCCGAATACACCCTCGAGGGCGAGGAGGGGCCGGTTCGGCTGGCGGACGTCTTCGACGGCAAGTCGCAGCTGATCGTCTACAACCACATGTGGTTCCCGGGCGAGACGTGGCAATGCCCCGGTTGCACCGGATTCACCTCGCAATTCACCCGATTGGAGTTCCTGGACAACTGGGACGCCCGCTTCGTCATCGTCACCCAGGGACCGATCGACGAGGCACTGGCCTACAAGCGGCGCGTCGGCAACGCGATGACCTGGTACTCGACCGCGAACAGTTCCTTCGGCGCGGACGTCGGCGCACCTCCCGGCGGCGGCTTCGCGGTCAACGTCTTCCTCCGCGACGGCGACACCGTCTACCGCACCTGGCACACCGACGGCCGCGGCACCGAACAACTCGGCTACAGCTTCGCCCTGATCGACCTGCTGCCCTACGGCCGCCAGGAGGAATGGCAGGACTCCCCCGAGGGATGGCCGCAATCGCCCACCTACAGCAAATGGAGCGGGTCGAAGGAGATCGCGGCGGCCTACGGCGAACCCGGCGCCTGAGCGGCTACAGCACCGGCGGGCGCTGATCGTCGGCCTCGGCCCGGACCGCCTCCTCGAACCCCGACTCGTACTCCTCGCAGTACAGCAACCGGCAGCCGCGGATCGCGTCCAGCAGGTCTTCCAGCAGGTCGACCGCCGGGCGGGCCGGGTCGAGGCACGAGATCCGGAATTCGTCGGTGAGCGCGGTCAGGCCCTCCTCGTCGAGTTCGTCTCCGCGCAAACGCCTTTCGATCGCCTCGGCCGCTTCGATGATCCGGGCCGGGTTGCGCACCCGGCCCTCGGCGGCGGCGAGCGCGTCCGCGATCAGATCGACCACCACCGCGGTCGGGCTCTCGCCGGCGCACAACCGCTCCAGCACCAGTGTCGGTGTCTCCACCCGGAGCGCCTCCAGATTGTCCGCTTCCGCGACCACATGCACCGGATGCACCTCCGCGGCCTCGGCCGCGACCTGCGCGGCGAGGTACAGCCAGCGCGCGGCGGCCACCGCGGCGGCGGCCGGGTCGATATCGGTGAACCGGTCGATGGAGGCGAGCGGGTCGGCGTAGAGCAGCGCATCGGCCGCGTGCGCCTGCACCGGCGAAATGTCGGCCCGCGACAACTCCACCGCCTGCCGCGCCCGTCCGGACAGATCGCCCAGCTCCGCCGCCTCGATCGCCGCCTGCTCGGTGCGCACCTCGGCGACCAGGGCATCCACCAGCGTCGCGTCGCCGATCAGATGCGCCACCCGCCCGATCCGATGCGCCGCCTCCTCGATCACGCTGTAGGAAACCGCCATCATCCCGTCCGCGTCCGGCAGATTCGGTTCCCGCACGGCCGCCGCGACCTCCGGGAACCGATTGCGCTCCTCGGCCCGGTGCCACGCCACACTGTTCGGCACCTCCGGATCCCCCGCCGCCGACGCCGGATGCGTGTAGGTCCGCCACTGATACTCCGACAGTTTCGTCAGCGCCGCCGCCAGCGCGAGGGCGACCTCCGCCTCCACCGTCCTCGGCAGAGTCGCGATCGTCTCGGCCACATCTCCCCGGCCGGTCCCCCAACTCGCGACAAGTGCGCCGGCCCCCTGCTCATATGCATACCGCGTCACGCTGTCAGTTCTACCCTCGCCGACAGCCGCAAGCCGAAAGTTGCGATCGCGGCGTTCGGTGTGGACCCCCGGCATGCCGGTTACCCCGGTGGCACCCACCACGGGTACTTCCTGCCGGGCGAAGGTGCGAGCGACAAGGCGCTGGCACTGTTCAGCTTTCCGAGCCTGGCGGCCCACGAGCAATACCGCACCCGCTTCGGTGTCGATCCCGACTTCGTCGAAGCCGATCGCATCCGCGACGACAGCGGATGCGTCCTGCGCTACGAGCGCACCTTCATGCGTCCACTGCTTCCCGCGCATGAAAAAAGCCCCTCACCTGGGGCTCAGGTGAGGGGCCCTGGTGGAGCTGCCGGGAATTGAACCCGGGTCCTCCGCCGCTTCTTCAGGGCTTCTCCGTGTGCAGTTCGCTAGGCCTCTACTCGGATCTCTCGGTCACGCGAACAAGCCGAGATGACGATCCCAGTCGCTGTTTGCTGTCCCGTACGACTCCGCGACCGAGCCGGACGGTGAAGCTCTCTAGCTGATGCCAGTACCCGGGCCGAGAGCAAACCCGGACTGACAGACACGCTCTACTGCTTAGGCAGCGAGAGCGTAGTCGCGCTGATGAGAATCGGCGCTTATTGGGTTACAGCGACGCTTACGGTGGTCTCCTGCCTGCACCGACACGCTTCCCCTGAATCGACGTACGCAGTCGAAACCGATCAGCCCCGTAGTCAACTCAGTTGAACACCCGGCTGGTGGGCCGGGCTGTTCATACTAACATCACTTCGCCTTCATCCATTCCCGCCGGTCAGCGCATGCCTTTCACGCGCCGGCCGAGTTCGCGCGTCACCTCACGCTCCGCGGTGCGGCGGGCCAGATCGTGGCGCTTGTCGTAGTCCTGCTTACCCTTGGCCAGCGCCAGTTCGACCTTCACCTTGCCGTCGGTGAAGTACATCGACAGCGGGACGAGGGTCTGCGAGCTCTCCTTGGTCTTACCGGTGAGCTTGTCGATCTCGCGACGGTGCAGCAGCAGTTTGCGGGTGCGGCGCGGGGCGTGGTTGGTCCAGGTGCCGTGCCCGTATTCGGGAATGTGCAGGCCACGCAGCCACACCTCACCGTCGTCGATGGTGGCGTAGGCGTCCACCAGCGACGCCTTACCCTCCCGCAGGCTCTTCACCTCGGTACCGACCAGCGCGATCCCCGCCTCGAAGATGTCGAGGATCGTGTAGTTGTGCCGCGCCTTGCGGTTGGTGGCGATGACCTTGCGCCCCTTCTCCTTCATGAACACCTTTCCCTCGACTCCGCGCAGCTCGGCGGCGCTCCACGCTGTCATTGTGCCTCGATGCCCGCTGAGCGTACGGACCTGTCCGGTTTACACGGCCGCCGAACAGAAGGAAAACGAAATTCCGGCCCGGAACATGCCGTGATCCGGCTCACGGTCGGCTGACTTCCGGCAACCGGCCCCGGCCGCCCGGAGGCCGGCGCCGCGGGGACGAACCACCGCACCGGAGGGCGTCGGCTGCGGACGAATGCGGACATCCCCACCGCCGGGAACCGATTCCGTGTGCCCTTCGCCGCGCGAGCGCGCAAAATGGTTGCGTGACAACGGTACCCAGATTCAGAGTGAGCACCGCCTCGGATCGTGTACTCGACGACCCGACCGATGCGCAACTACACGACCTCCTGGCCGAGTTGGATTATCGAGAACCCCAACTCGTCGTCGAACGCCCGGGTTCGCCTGCGGCCCAACACTATCTGCGCGTCGAGATGGATCGGCGCATCGATCCCGACGACGGTCGCGGCTATATCGTCGAGTACGGCGGGGGCGGGCCGGGTATGCAGTTCCGCGCCAGCGTGCGCGACACCGCGCGCTGGGGAACTCCGCACTCCCCCGCCTTCGAACTCGTCGCAAAGACCGTGCAGGACTGGGCCTTTCAACGCTACGGCTGGCACGAAGCGATGATGTGGGAGCGGGTCGGCGCCGACCGCTGACGCGCGGTCAGCCGCCGGGCCGGACCTGCAGATACAGAATCAGCAGGGCGATCCACGCGAGTAGCAGCACCACGGTCGTCACCCGCGGGCGACCAGCGGGTTCGCGTGCGGACGCAGCCACCCGGCCTCGACCGAATCCGCGCGGGTGCGGCGAGGTCCGGGTTTCGCGGCGTCCGGCGGGTCGCCGCCGGGGCCGGAATCCGACGACTGATCGGAGCGGTCGTCGTGATGGTCGTGGGACATAGCGGCACGCTACCGCTATCCGCCGGGCCGCACCGCCAGATAGAGCGCCAAAACGGCAATCCACACGGTAATCAGTGCCAGCGTCGACGGCCGCATCCCGGCGCGGGCTCGTCGCAGCCGCCGGGGCACACCGATCCGGCCGACGGGTCGCACCCGAATCCGGGAAGGATCCGGCTCCGCGGACACGGCCGAATCGGTGCCCGACGCCGTGTCGTGGCTTGCCGGCAACCCGTTGCTCTCGATCAGTCCGTCCTGGCCATGCGTCACGGCGAGACGGTTACCCTCGCCGCGCGGCTGGATAAACGTGGGACTGGTGAGCGCGCAGATCGGCTCGCCCGAACGCTCAGTAGAAGTCGTCCGGCGGGGGCTCGAAGTCCGCCTCGGGGACGTCCCAGTTCATCGAATCACTCGGGGGCGCCGGTTCCGCGGCCTCGAACCGCGACCGGGTGGCCGGACGAGCCCGTTCGGTGTGCGAGCGGGCACTCGACGTGCCTCCGCGTGGGGCGGCCGGTCGCTCGGGCCGGCTCGGACGCGACGTCGGCTCGCTCGAGCTCCCTCCATCGAATCCCGCGACCACCTCGAGGACACCCTCGCCGTACTTCGCGAGCTTGTTCTCACCGATGCCGCTGATGCCGCCGAGTTCGGCCAGGTTCGCAGGGGCCCGGCCGGCGATATCGCGCAGGGTGGCGTCGTGGAAGACGACGTAGGCGGGAACGCCCTGCTCCTTGGCGACCGAGGCACGCCAGGTGCGGAGCTGTTCGAACAGTCCCGCCGCGGCGGGTGCCAGCTCGGCCGCGGCGAGGCGGGACGCCTTCGCCTTGGCGGCGCGCGGCGGCTTCACTCGTTCCGGCTCGCGGCGCATGTGGACCGTGCGCTTCTTGAACAGCACCTCGTCGCTTGCTTCGGTGAGGGTCAGCACGCCGTATTCACCGTGCACCGCGAGCAGGCCCTGGGCGAGCAATTGGCGAATCACGCCGCGCCATTCGGTATCGCGCAGATCGGCGCCGACGCCGAAGACCTTCAACTCGTTGTGCTTGTGCTGCAACACTTTCGGATTCGACTTGCCGAGCAGGATGTCGACGATATGGCCGGCGCCGAAGCTCTGCCCACGTTCGCGTTTGAGCCGCAGCACCGTCGAGAGCACCTTCTGCGCGGCGACCGTGCCGTCCCAGGATTCCGGCGGGTTCAGGCAGGTGTCGCAGTTGCCGCAGGTGTCACCGGACTGGCCGAAGTAGTTGAGCAGCTGGGTGCGCCGGCACTGCACGGTCTCGCACAGCGCGAGCATCGCGTCCAGATGCAGTTGCAACTGCCGCCGGTGCGCCGCGTCGCCCTCGGAGGAGTCGATCATCTTACGTTGCTGCACAACATCATTGAGTCCGTAGACCATCCAGGCGGTGGACGGCAGTCCGTCGCGGCCGGCGCGGCCGGTCTCCTGGTAGTAGCCCTCCACCGACTTGGGCAGATCCAGATGTGCCACGAACCGCACATCGGGTTTGTCGATGCCCATGCCGAAGGCGATGGTGGCGACGACGATCAGACCGTCCTCGCGCAGGAACCTGGACTGATTGGTGGCACGGGTGCGCGCGTCCAGGCCGGCGTGATAGGGCACCGCATCGATTCCGTTGCGGCACAGGAATTCCGCGGTGCGCTCGACCGAGTTGCGGGACAGGCAGTAGACGATGCCCGCCTCCCCCGGATGTTCGGTGCGGATGAAGGACAGCAGTTGCTGATCGGCGCGATTCTTCGGCTCGATCCGGTACTGGATATTGGGCCGGTCGAATCCCGCGACGAAATGCTTCGCCCCGGTGAGGTCGAGCCGTTCGGCGATCTCGCGACGCGTGGCCTCGGTGGCGGTGGCGGTCAAGGCGATCCGGGGCACGTCCGGCCAGCGTTCGTGCAGTACCGAGAGCGCCAGATAGTCGGGCCGGAAGTCGTGGCCCCACTGCGAGACACAGTGCGCCTCGTCGATGGCGAAGACCGACATCTTGCCGCGATCGAGCAAATCCGCCGTCGACTCGAGCTTCAACCGCTCCGGCGCCAGATACAACAGGTCCAGCTCGCCCGCGACGAACTGCGCCTCGACCGTGCGCCGCTCGTCCGGGTATTGGGTGGAGTTGAGAAAGCCGGCCCGCACCCCGAGCGCGGTCAGCGCGTCGACCTGGTCCTGCATCAGCGCGATCAACGGTGAGATGACCACACCCACCCCGGGCCGCACCAGCGCCGGAATCTGATAGCACAGCGACTTGCCGCCGCCGGTGGGCATCAGAACGAGCGCATCGCCACCGGAGACGACCTGTTCGACGATCTCGCGCTGTAATCCCCGGAAACTGTCGTACCCGAATACGCGCTGCAGAACCTGTTGCGCCGCATCGGTTTCCACAGTGCGCGACGAAGCGTCGGCCGTCTCGAGCGTCTCCGGGGAATTCACGCCAGCCATCCTACGGACCCCCACCGACGATCCGAACCCCCAATCCACAGCCGCACCCCGTACACGAGACGCCCGGGCCGATCGGCATCGACCTGCTCTGCTCCGGCTGGAACCCGGAACGAGCCTATTCGCGCACGTAGTAACGCAGCGTGCCGTAGGCCGTCAGCGCGGCGAACACGATGCCCACCGGCACCACGGTCAGCGCCACCACCGCGATGTCGTCGCCGGTGATGCGGGGGAAGACCTTCGAGGCGAACAGATCACCGAGGGCCCGGTCGATGACCAGCGGTCGCGCGACCATCAGTCCGATCACCGCCAGCACCGACCCGGCCAGCGCCGCGACCACCGCCTCGAGCAGGAACGGCAGCTGGGTGTACCAGCGCGTCGCACCGACCAGGCGCATGATGCCGACTTCCTCCCGGCGGGTGAACGCCGCGATCTGCACCATATTCGCGATCAGCAGCAGGGCGGCCAGGGCCTGCAGCACGGCCAAGCCGAAGGCCGCGTTGCGCAGGCCGTCGAACAGGCTCACCAGCCGGTCGACGATGTCCTTGTCGTTGCGCACGAATCCGACGCCGGGCTTGCCCTGGAAGTCCTTGAAGATGCGCGGGTACTGCGCGGCGTCGGTCATCTTGACGCGCAGCGAGGCCGGCAGCGGCGACTCGCTGACGTATTTGGCCAGCTCGGGCTGATCCTTGAAGGTCTTCTCCTTCGCCTCGCGGACCGCCTCCTCGCGATTGAGGTACTGCACCGATTCCACGCCGGGCTCGGATTTGAGCGACGACATCAGCGCCTTGCACGGGTCCTGCGAGCAGTCCGGATCGTTGGCCGAGACGTCCTCGGTCAGGTACAGCCGCACCTCGAGCCGGTCCAGGAAGTACTGCTCGGTCTTGTCGGCCATCCGGACGGCCAGCATGCCGCCGCCGAGCATGGTGAGCGAGACCGCGGTGGTGAGGATCATCGCGATGGTCATGGTGACGTTGCGGCGTAGGCCGTTGAAAACCTCACCGAACAGGAAGCTCGCGCGCATTACCGGCCCACCCCGTACACGCCGGTGGCCTCGTCGCGGACCAGGCGCCCGCGATCGAGTTCGACCACGCGCCGTCGCATGGCGTCGACGATGTGGTTGTCGTGGGTGGCCATCAGCACCGTGGTGCCCGTGCGGTTGATGCGTTCCAGCAACATCATGATGTCCTGACTGGTGTCGGGGTCCAGGTTGCCGGTGGGTTCGTCGGCGAGCAGCACCAGCGGCCGGTTCACGAACGCGCGTGCGATCGCGACCCGCTGCTGTTCACCGCCGGACAGCTCGTTCGGCAGGCGGTCCGCCTTACCGGACAAACCCACCAGGTCCAGCGCCTCCGGCACCGCCCGATTGATGAATTTGCGATTCTTGCCGATCACCTCGAGCGCGAACGCCACGTTCTGCTCGACCGTCTTCTGCTGCAGCAATCGGAAATCCTGGAAGACACAGCCGAGGCGCTGGCGCAGCTTGGGCACCCGCCGGCCCGGCAACCGGTCGACCCGGAAATCGGCGACATGCACTTCGCCGGTGGTCGGCTTGACCTCTTTCAGCAACAGTTGCATGAACGTCGATTTACCCGACCCGGACGGTCCGATAATGAAGACGAACTCGCCCTTGTCGACCTCGACCGAAACATTGTCCAGCGCGGGTCTCGTCGAGGTTTTATAAGACTTGGTGACGTTCCGCAGGGTGATCACGAGGTGCCAGTGTAGCCAGCGAAGTCGGAGCACACTCCGGCCCACTCCGCGGCATGCGACTTGTCACAGAGAGGTCAGCGGGCGGGCGCGGTCGTCAGCGCGGAACCGGAAACGGTATTCGCGATGTTGAAACCTGAATGATCCGGTGTGGCCGGTTTCACGAACAGATACAACACGAGCGTCGCGACCCAGACACTGAGCAGGATCGCGGTCGATTTACGCGGTTTCACTCAAACCCTCCCGACGCAGCGCCGCGGCGACACGCACACGCAGCTCACGTCCGACGTCGAATTGTTTACCCGGCAGTGTGCGGGCCACCATCCGGATGTTCATCTGATCGACGGTGAGATCTTCCAGACCCATCACCGTAGGTTCGTCCAGCAGTAGCGATTTCAGGCGGCGATCCTGAAATGCCTTGGCGCCCACCTCGTGCAGGATTTCGTTGACCTTGGTGATGTCGGCGGTGGCGGGCACCGGCACGTCGATCGCCGCACGGGCCCAATCCTTCGACAGATTGGTCACTTTCACGATCTGCCCGTTGGGCACCGAGATGACCTCCCCGTCGGGATTGCGCAGTGTGGTGATCCGCAGCGTGACGTCCTCCACGGTACCTTCGGCCGGCTCTGATTGCCCCGTGACCGCGATGCGCACCACATCACCGAATCCGTACTGCCGCTCGGTGATCAGGAAGAATCCGGCGAGCAGGTCCTGCACGATGCGCTGGGCGCCGAAACCGAGCGCGGCACCGAGCACCGCCGCCGGCGCGACCAGCCCGCTGAGCTGGAAGCCCAAGCGCCGCAACACTTCCAGCGATACCAGGAAGTACACGATCACCAGCACCACCCAGGTGATGACCTGGGCCAGGGCGTGCCGATGTTTGGCGGCCTCGGTGCGCACCAGCGAATCGCTGCTCTGGAAGCCGGAGTCGATGCGGCGGGTGATCCGGTCGCGCACGAAGGTGGCGAAGCGGCTGAACAGCATCGCGCCCACGATCAGCAGCACGATCTCGAGGCCGCTGCCACGCAGCCAGGAGGTGAATTCCGCCCCGGTTCCGGCAGCGAGAGTCGTCGTCATCGGCGCATCCTTTCCGGTATCAACCGTGCACCGACACAAGCCATTCTGCCGCCCGAACACACGCCAGACAGGTTACTACGACCGCTCGCCGACCGATATGCCGTGATTGTGCCGTGATAGGCGGGTTTCACGCGTCCTGGCGCATCCGCCAGCGGATTCCCTCTTCGATGAAGCCGTCGATATCACCGTCGAGAACGGAGGACGGATTGTTCACCTCGAAGTTGGTCCGCAGGTCCTTGACCATCTGATACGGGTGCAGAACGTACGAGCGCATCTGATTCCCCCAGGAGGCACCCTCGTTGGTCTTGAGCGCATCCATCTCGGCGCGCTCCTCCTGACGTTTGCGCTCGAGCAGCTTCGCCTGCAACACGCGCATCGCCGAGATCTTGTTCTGCAGCTGCGATTTCTCGTTCTGGCAGGTCACCACGATGCCGGTCGGGATGTGGGTGATCCGCACCGCCGAGTCGGTGGTGTTGACGCTCTGACCACCCGGGCCCGACGAGCGGTACACATCGACGCGGATCTCCGATTCCGGGACCTCGATGTGGTCGGTGCCCTCGACCACCGGCAGCACCTCGACCTCGGCGAAGGAGGTCTGGCGCCGGCCCTGGTTGTCGAAGGGGCTGATCCGCACCAGGCGGTGGGTTCCCATCTCCACCGAGAGGGTGCCGTAGGCGTAGGGCACCTTCACCGCGAAGGTGGCGCTCTTGATGCCGGCCTCCTCGGCGTAGGAGGTGTCGTAGATCTCGACCGGATACTTGTGACGCTCGGCCCAGCGCACGTACATGCGCATCAGCATCTGTGCCCAGTCGGCGGCGTCCACCCCGCCCGCGCCCGAGCGGATGTTGACCAGCGCCTCGCGCTTGTCGTATTCGCCCGAGAGCAGGGTGCGAACCTCCATCGCCTCGACGTCGGCGTGCAGCGCGGCGCGTTCGGCGTCGGCATCGGCCAGCGCGGACGTGCGGGCCTCGCCCTCTTCGTCTTCGGCGAGTTCGTAGAGCACCGGCAGATCGTCGAGGCGCTGGCGCAGTTCGGTGACGCGGCGCAGCTCACCCTGGGCGTGCGACAGCTCGCTGGTCACCTGCTGGGCGTGTTCCTGGTTGTTCCACAGCTCCGGGTCGGCGGCCTGATGTTCGAGCTCGTCGATGCGACGGCGCAGCTCGTCGACGTCGAGCACCGACTCGACAGTCTTCAACGTGGTGTCGAGTTCGGCGAGATCAGCGGAAACGTCAGGATGCACGGTTGTCCAATCTACCGCTCGCGCAGGTGGCGGTGAAATGCGGCGAGGCGCCGGCAGCCGCGGCTCAGCCCGATACCGCCCGCAGTCCACCCGGGCGGCGGCCCAGCAGCGCGTCGAGGGCCGCGGCGGTCGCGTCGTCGGCGGGCAACTGGACCTGGATGTACTGGTCGTCGTCGGCGGACAGGTCCAGCCGTTCGTACGCCAGCCGCAGCGGGCCGGCCTCGGGATGGTCCATCCGGCTGATGCCGCTGGTATCGGGCAGTCCGGCGATGTCGGCGACGCGACGGGTGAATTCGGCACCCGCCAGCAGCGTCAGCTCGTCGGCGAGCGCGGCGATGGTCGGATCCGAGCGGAAGGGACCGGCCTTCAGATTCGCCACCGCCAGATCGGCACGACGGTCCCACTCCGGGTACACGACGCGGGCCCGCGGATCGGTGAACAGCCAGCGCGGGTAGCCCGCGGGCAGGCCGTGGTCGAGCAAGCCGGTGCCTCCGACCAGCGCGCGGTAGCCATCGGTGCAACTCAGGATCTCACCGAGACGATTGACGACGGCCGCGGGCGCCGGGGCGAGACGGTCCAGAATCGCCTGCACCGCGGGCCGCACCAGGCGATTGGGCAGCGCCCCACCGGTGCAGCTGAATCCTGGGTCGGCGGACTTGACCAGCCGATGCAGCTGGACGCGCTCGCTCGGACTCAACCGGAGGGCGTCGGCCAATGCGGACAGCACCGCCGTCGACGGACGGCGGTCGCGGCCCTGTTCCAACCGGATCAGATATTCGACGCTGACTCCGGCGAGTGTCGCCAGTTCGGCGCGGCGCAGTCCCGGGGTGCGGCGGCGGGGCCCGGCCGGGAGCCCGACCTCGGCCGGGGTGACCGCCTCCCGCCGAGTACGCAGGAAAAGCCCCAGCTCGTTATCGCTCACAGATCGACGCTAACAGCGCGGGGCGCGCCGAGGGTATCCCTCTCACTACCACCCTCACAGCGGGCTCCCTGGCCGCGCGCCCGGACGGCAGAGTCGACGTCAGCGAACGACGCTTTCCGAAGGAGATCCGAAATGTCCAGCAGCACAATGCGGCTCGCAGTTGTCATCGCCAGCGTTCGGGAGGGCCGCTTCGGGCCGGTGGTCGGTGAGTGGTTCGCCGAGCAGGCCCGGCGGCACGACGGCTTCGAGGTCGATCTGATCGATCTCGCCGACGCGGATCTGCCCGTCGCGCTGCCGGCCGTCTCACCGCGGATCGAACCGAATCCGCAGCGTCCGGCCGGAATGCTCGATCTCACCGCGCGCTTGGACGCCGCCGACGCGATGGTCGTCGTCACGCCGGATATCAACAACAGCTACCCGGCCTCGATCAAAACCGCGATCGACTGGCACTACACGCAGTGGGACCGCAAGGCGATCGGCTTCGTGGGCTACAGCGGGGCGAGCGGCGGGCTGAACGCCATCGCGCATCTGCGGCAGGTGTTCGCCGAGCTGAACGCGCACACGATCCGGGACTATGTGTCCTTCCCGCGGTACTACCAGCAGTTCGACGCCGAGGGACGATGGACCGCACCGGGCGAATCCGAAGCGGCGGCCGCGGGAATGCTCGACCAATTGCATTGGTGGGCGAGTGCTTTGGCTGCGGCGCGGGTTGCGGCGTGAACCACGGCCGACGCGGGCTCGAGGTCCGTGCAGGGTGAACTAATCGTGCAAACCTCGACGAAAGAACGCGAAAACCGCCCGATGCGGCCTGGTTTGCACGATTAGTTCAGCGACGACGAGCCGATGGAGGTCGCCCTACCGACGAATCAGTGCCGTGGTGGTCTCGGCGGCCGGCCGCACGCAGTCCGGCAGGCCCGCTCAGCGGAACGGAACACCGCACGACCGGTCCCGGCCACTAGCCTCGATTTCGAAGTCGGATTCGCGGTTTCATCCAGCCGAAACAGGAGGGTCGATGGGGACCATCGCCGTAACCGGGAGCGCGTCGGGGATCGGGGCGGCCGTCGCCGCCCACCTGGAGAAGGAAGGGCACCGGGTGATCGGTGTCGATCTGCGCGACACCGAAGTGACCGCCGACCTGGCCACGGCCGAGGGCCGGGCGCACGCGGTCGCCGAGGTCACCCGGATCAGCGAAGGCCGGCTGGACGGACTTCTGCCGTTCGCCGGGGTCGCGGCCGCGACGGGGCGTCCCGGTGGGCTGGTGGTGTCGGTGAACTATTTCGGCGCGATCGCGCTGCTGGAGGGGCTGCGGCCGCTGCTGCGCGAATCCGGCAACGCCTCGGTGGTACTGGTGTCGTCGAATTCCACGACGACACAACCGCTCTGGCCGGTGGAACTGGCCGACGCGTGCCTGGCCGGCGACGAGGACCGGGCCCGCGGCATCGCCGAATCGTTCGGCGACCTGGGCGCGATCCAGGCCTATCCGGCGACGAAGGCGGCCCTGGCCTGGTACGCCCGCACCAAATCGGCGGAATACATCGCCGACGGCATCCGCCTCAACGCCATCGCGCCCGGCATCATCGACACCCCGATGACCCAGGAGGGCAGCAAGGACGCGCTCACCGGCGAGGGGATGAAGCAGTTCCTCGCCATGACCCCGATCGGGCGGCCGGGACGCCCCGAGGAGATCGCCGACCTCGCGGCCTTCCTGCTGTCGGACAAGGCCGGCTTCTTCGTCGGCTCGGTGATCTTCTGCGACGGCGGTATCGATGCGGCCTTCCGCGGTAAGGATTGGCCCGCGGTCTGGAATCCCCAGCAGTAGACGGGCCGCCGCGAGGCCGAATGGCTCCGATCGGATGCGCCGATTACGGTTGCCCTGTGAGCGATCATGCCGGCGATCTCGAACTTGCCCTGCTGTTGGCCGATGCGGCCGATGCGATCACCCGTGATCGTTTCGGCGCCCTCGACCTGAAGGTGAACAGCAAACCGGATCTGACTCCCGTCTCGGACGCGGATCTGGCGGTGGAGCGGGCGCTGCGCGAAATCCTCGTCGAGCGACGCCCGCACGACGCCGTGCTGGGTGAGGAGTTCGGCGGCGAGGCCGAATTCGTCGGACGGCAGTGGGTGATCGATCCGATCGACGGCACCAAGAATTTCGTGCGCGGAGTTCCGGTGTGGGCCAGTCTGATCGCGCTGCTGCAGGACGGCGTTCCGGTCGTCGGCGTCGTCAGCGCGCCCGCGTTGAGCCGACGCTGGTGGGCCGCAACGGGTTCCGGCGCGTGGACCCGCTTCGAGGCCGAGGAGCCGAAGCCGATCACGGTCTCCGCGGTCGGCGGATTGAATTCGGCCAGTCTCGCGATCTCCAGCTTGTCCGGCTGGCGGGACCTGGGCCTGCGGGATCAGCTGATCGAGCTGACCGATCAGGTGTGGCGCACCCGCGGCTACGGCGACTTCTTCGGCTACTGCCTGCTCGCCGAGGGCGCGGTGGATATCGCCAGCGAGCCGGAGGTCTCGCTGTGGGATCTGGCGCCCCTCGATGTGCTGGTGCGCGAGGCCGGCGGGCGCTTCACCGCCCTGGACGGAACCCCCGGACCACATCACGGTAGCGCGGTCGCCACCAACGGGTTGCTGCACGACTCGGTACTCGCCGCGCTGCGCCCCTGACGACGGCGGCCGGCACCGTCTCGTCCTGCCGGCCGCCACCCGGCGAGCGCACCTCTAGAACAACTCCCGGAATCCAACACCCTTCCAACACCCCACGGAACCGAACGCCGCATCGCGCCGAAGACCGGCCGATGCGGCGTTCGCCGTTCGGCCGCGTTCGGCTCGTCCTCACCTGGGTACTCGGTGGCAGTCCTGGTCAATTGCCCTGCTTGTGCGGGGCGGTTGCCGAGGCGGCGATGGGATCGAGATCACGGCGATATGCGCAGCCTCTCGACTGCGTTCTTACTCTGGAGTAAGATAGACTTACTCGAAAGTAAGATCCTGGGACCGATCACCCGACACCCACACCCGAGAAGACTGGTGACTATGAGCACTCGAGACACCGCAACGGAGCGACGTCCGGATTCCGCCGTCGGCCTCAACCCGGTCAAGCGCGACTGGATGGGCGCGGCCATGCGGGTCATGACGACCATTACCGGTTCCGAACTGGCCGAGAAGTACAACCTGCGCAAGCCCATCGAACGGCTGACCTACGAGGGCACCAAGACCGGCTTCCGCACGCTCGGCGCCGCGACCCGCGCATTCGGCAAGGTATCCGGTGGTGGTAAGCCGAAGCGCTTGCCCGCCAACGAGTCCCGCAGCAAGGACTACTTCGACCTCACCCCGACCGACGAACAGCAGATGATCGTCGAGACGGTGCGCGAATTCGCCGCGGAGATCCTGCGCCCGGCGGCCTACGAGGCCGACGGCGCGGCCCAGGCGCCCAAGGATCTGCTCGAGCGCGCCGCCGAACTGGGCATCACGCTGATCAACGTGCCCGAGGAGCTCGAGGGTGCGGCCACCGAGCGTGGCGCCGTCACCAACTCGCTGGTCGCCGAGGCGCTGGCGCACGGCGATATGGGCCTGGCGCTGCCGATCCTGGCCCCGTCGGGTGTGGCCGTCGCGCTGTCGCAGTGGGGTTCGGACGCACAGCAGCAGACCTACCTGGGCGCCTTCACGGGTGAGAACGTGCCGCAGGCCTCGGTCGTGATCAGCGAGCCGCGCGCGCTGTTCGATCCGTTCGCGCTGCAGACCAAGGCCACCCGCTCCCCCAGCGGCTACCGGATCAACGGTGTCAAGAGCCTGGTTCCGGCCGCCGCCGACGCCGAGCTGTTCATCGTCGGCGCCGAAATCGACGGCCGCCCCGCGCTTTTCATCGTCGAATCGGATACGCCGGGTGTGGTGATCGAGGCCGATCCGAGCATGGGCCTGCGCGCCGCCGGCCTGGGCCGGCTGATCCTGGACAACGTCGCGGTTCCGGCCGAGGCCATCCTGGGTGACGGCGACGCCGCGCAGCGCGCCGAGGAGTACGCCGACGCCGTGCGGCTGGCCCGCCTGGGCTGGGCATCGCTCGCGGTCGGCACCAGCCAGGCCGTGCTGGACTACGTCAAGCCGTATGTGAAGGAGCGCGAGGCGTTCGGCGAGCCGATCGCGAACCGGCAGGCGGTGGCGTTCATGGTCGCCAATATCGCCATCGAACTCGACGGCCTGCGGCTCGTGACTCTGCGGGGTGCGTCACGCGCGGAGCAGGGACTGTCCTTCTCCCGAGAGGCGGCGCTGGCCCGCAAGTTCGCCACCGACAAGGGCATGCAGATCGGCCTGGACGGCGTGCAGCTGCTCGGCGGTCACGGCTACACCAAGGAACACCCGGTCGAGCGCTGGTACCGCGATCTGCGGGCGATCGGCGTCGCCGAAGGTGTGGTCCTGATCTGATCCGGGTCTCCTCGACCCCCTGAACCGTATTGATGGAGACATTCCGATGATCAATCTCGAACTCCCCAAGAAGCTGCGGGCCAGCGCCAACCAGGCCCACCAGGTCGCCGCCGAGATCTTCCGCCCCATCTCGCGCAAATACGACCTGGCCGAGCACGAGTACCCGGTGGAGCTCGACACCATGGCCGCCATGGTGGAGGGCCTGGCCGACTCCGGCACCCAGGACATCTCCGGTGCCACCGGCGGCCGCAAGGCCAAGTCGGGCGACGAGGCCGGCGACAGCCACGCCACCGAACTGCTCGGCAACAGCAACGGCGGCAATATGTCGGCACTGCTCAACGCGCTCGAAACCTGCTGGGGCGACGTCGGTTTGATGCTGTCGATCCCCTATCAGGGGCTCGGCAACGCGGCCATCGCCGCGGTCGCCACCGACGAACAGCTCGAGCGCTTCGGCAAGGTGTGGGCGGCGATGGCCATCACCGAACCGTCCTTCGGTTCGGACTCCGCAGCCGTGTCGACCACCGCGGTGCTCGACGGCGACGAGTGGGTTCTCAACGGCACCAAGATCTTCGTGACCGCCGGTTCCCGCGCCACCCACATCGTGGTGTGGGCCTCGGTCGACAAGTCCAAGGGCCGCGCGGCCATCAAGTCGTTCGTGGTGCCGCGAGATGCCAAGGGCCTCACCGTCGCTCGCCTCGAGCACAAGCTCGGCATCAAGGCCTCCGATACCGCCGAACTGCGTCTCGAGGACTGCCGCATTCCGGCCGACAACATCCTGGGCAGCCCGGAAGTCAACGTGGAGAAGGGTTTTGCCGGGGTCATGCAGACCTTCGACAACACCCGCCCGCTGGTGGCCGCCATGGCCATCGGCGTCGGCCGCGCCGCGCTCGAGGAACTGCGCACCATCCTCGAGGAGTCCGGCGTGGAGATCTCCTACGACATCCCCGCCAACAATCAGTCCGCCGCCGCCGCGGAATTCCTTCGCATGGAATCGGATTGGGAAGCCGCCTACCTGCTCGCCCTGCGCGCGGCGTGGATGGCCGACAACAAGAAGCCCAACTCCCTCGAAGCCTCCATGTCCAAGGCCAAGGCCGGCCGCATGGGCACCGACGTGACCTTGAAGGCCGTCGAACTCGCCGGTGCGGTGGGTTACTCCCAGCGCACCCTGCTGGAGAAGTGGAGCCGCGACTCGAAGATTCTCGACATCTTCGAAGGCACGCAGCAGATCCAGCAGCTGATCGTGGCACGGCGTGTGCTGGAGCTGAGCAGTGCGCAGCTGAAGTAGGTTCGGGACAACGAAAAACCGGTGTGGGTTCACGACCCACACCGGTTTTCTCGTCTGCGGGCAGGACGTTCCCGCTCTCGGGACGTATCCACGGTCGAGCGCGCACGTCTGTGGCTGCCGTCGAGCAGGCGTGCGCGGAACGACGGCCCACCGGTCTTTCGCGGGTGCGTCAGGTCTTGGTGGGTGGGGGGTTGGAGCCGTTCGCGGGGCCGGTGGTGGCGAGTCGCTGCCAGGGGTGCGAGCCGGGTGGGGAGACGCCGAACTGCCAGCGATCCCCAGGGCGATAGTTCGCCGGGACGGCGGTGGGCTCGGCGACGGGATTCGAGTCGGCACTCGAATTCGCCGCGTCGGCACCGGGATTCGCGGTCTCGCCGGAACCGGAGCTGTGCGCCGAGGTCGTGCCCGATCCGTGGCCGGAAGCCGAGGTAGTGCCGGAGCCGGACCCCGACGCGTCACCGGAGCCGGAACCCGAGGCATCGCCGGAACCGGAGGCCGAACCGTCACCCGAACCGGACCCCGAAGCATTGCCGGAACCGGAGGCCGAACCGTCACCCGAACCGGGCCCCGAAGCATCGCCGGAACCGGAACCGGAGCCGGATCCGTGACCGTGGCCCGAGCCCGATCCCGAACCGTGGCCTGAGCCAGAACCCGAACCGTCACCGGAGCCTGAACCCTCGCCGGAGCCGGACCCCGAACCCTCACCGGAACCAGAACCCGAACCCTCACCGGAACCAGAACCCGAACCGTCACCGGAACCGGAGCCCTCACCCGAACCGGAACCAGAACCCTCCCCCGAACCGGACCCGGAACCCTCACCAGAGCCGGAACCAGAACCCTCGCCAGAGCCAGAACCCTCACCGGTGTCGGCGGCGGGTGCGGGGGCCGGCGCGGGTTGCGGCGCTTGCGCGACGGCGCTGTCGTCGTAGTAATACGGGTCCTGGCCGCTGTCGTCCGGTCCCATGCCGGATCCCATGGACATCATGGTCATGGCGGCCATCGCGGCACCCAGCAGGTTTCCCATACCGCCCATCGGATCGGCACTCATGCCGCCACCGCCGAAAACGCCGCTGCCGAGACCGGTCCCCGGGGACAGTTGGCTGGGATCTTGGGCGAGGCTGCCGGAACCATCGGAGGAAGAACCGTTGTCCGGGAGCGAACCGGGGGTGGTCGGCTCGGAACCCGGCGTGGTCGGATCCAGGGAGGTCGGGTCGTTCGACCACGCGCCGTCGTTCGGTGCCGACCCCGACGAGGACGGGCCCAGCTGTGTCGGCGTCAGAGCAGAGGGCGAAGTCGGCGTATACGAGTAACCGGAGGGCGCGGTCGGGCTCAGCAGAGTCGGCTCGGTAGCCGTACTCGGAACGGTCGGGGTGATCGGCGCCGGAGACCCCGAACCGGATCCGGATCCCGAACCGGAGCCGCTGCCTTCACCCGATCCGTCGCCCGACCCACCGTCGTCGCCCTGGTGCCCCCACGGCGACCAGTGGTTCGAGGCGAAATAGCCGACGGCACCGATGGCAGCGGCCCCCAGAAGAAGCTTCTTGCCCTTGCCCATCTTCTTCTTGTCGGGGTCGTCGTCATCGTCGTCGGACTTCTTCTTGTTCTTGTCGTCCTTGTCCTTGTCATCGGCGGCCTTGTCATCGGTGCCTTCGGACTTGTTCGCGCTTTCCGCGTCGCCGGAGTCCTTCTTGCCCGAGTCGTCCGCACCGTCCTTCGCCGAACCGTCGACATCGTCCTTGTGCCGTCCGGCCGCGTTGTAGCCGTTTTTGTCGTAGCCCTCCCGGTTGAACCCCGCCCGGTTGTATCCGTCTTTGTCGAAGCCGTTCGGGTCGTATCCGTTCTCGTCGTAGCCGTCTTTATGGGCACCGGCCCGGTTGTATCCGTCTTTGTCGAAACCGCCCCGGTCGTACCCGTCCTTGTCGAAACCGCCCCGGTTGTACCCGTTCTTGTCGTACCCGTCCCGGCTGTACCCGCCACGGTCGAATCCGGCCCGGTCGTACCCGTTGGGGTCGTATCCGTTCTCGTCGTAGCCGTCCTTGTGGGCACCGGAGCGGTCATACCCGTCTTTGTCGTACCCGCCTCGGCTGTAGCCGTCTTTGTCGTACCCCGCTCGGTTGTACCCGTCCTTGTTGTACCCCTCCCGGCTGTACCCGTCCCGATCGAATCCGTCCTTGTCGTAGCCATCTTTGTCATAGCCGCCCTCACCGTCCCCAGCGGAGTCGTCGGCCTTCTTCCCGGACTCGTCGGTCGACCTATCAGCGCCTTCGCCGGAGTCACCCTCATCAGGATTGGCCTCCTCGTCCCTGGGGCGGCCGTGCAGGTCGTATCCCCCCCGGTTGTATCCGTCTCTGTCGAATCCGCGCCAGTCGTATCCGTCGCGGTCATATCCGTCCCGGTCGAATCCGCGCCAGTCGTATCCGTCGCGGTCATATCCGTCCCAGTCGAATCCGCGCCGACTGTATCCGTCCTTGCCGTATCCGAGCCGGTCGAATCCGTCCTTGTCGTACCCGTCCCGGTCGAACCCGTTGTGGTCGTACCCCTCCTCGTCGTAACCGCCC
>NZ_CAWMPM010000011.1:0-22991 GCF_963869435.1 Nocardia violaceofusca NBRC 14427 | reverse complement strand
CCCCTCCGCGTCGTACCCGTGCCGGTCGTATCCCTCCTTGTCGAAACCGTCCCTATCGAAACCGTCCCTGTCGTATCCGTTCCTGTCGACCCCCTCCCGATCGAAACCGTTGTGGTCGTACCCCTCCTCGTCGTAACCGCCCCGGGGATTCCCGAACCCGTTGTATCCGTCCTTGTCGTATCCGTCCCTGTCGTACCCGTACCGGTTGAACCCGTCCCTGTTGTATCCGTCCCGATCGAAACCTCTGAAGTCGTACCCCTCCTTGTCATAGCCGCGCCGATCGAGACCGTTGTGGTCGTACCCCTCCTCGTCGTAACCGCCTCGAGGCTGCCGGAATCTGTCGTAGCCGTCCCTGTTGTATCCGTCCCTGTCGTACCCGTTGTGGTCGTACCCCTCCTCGTCGTAACCGCCTCGAGGCTGCCCGTCTTGGTCGTACCCGTCCCGGTCGTATCCGTCCCTGTCGTATCCGTCCCTGTCGTACCCGCGCTCGTTGTATCCGTCCCTGCCGTACCCGTGCCAGTCGTATCCCTGCCTATCGAACCCCTCCCGGTCGAAACCGTTGTGGTCGTAGCCGTCCTCGTCGTAGCCGCCCCGGGGCTGGCCGTCCCGGTCATATCCGCGCGGGTCGTACCCGTCCTTGTTGTATCCGTCCCTGTCGAATCCCTCCCTGGTGTACCCGTCCCTGTCGTACCCCTGCCGGTCGTATCCCTGCCTGTGGACCCCGTCCCGGTCGAAACCGTTGTGGTCGTAGCCCTCCTCGTCGTACCCACCCCGGGGCTGGCCGTCCCGGTCATATCCGCTGCGGTCGTATCCGTCCCTGTCGTACCCGTTCCGGTCGTATCCGCGCATGTCGAATCCGTCCTGGTCGAACCCGAACTCGTCGTATCGGGGGCTCCCATTCCCCTCGGACGTCGGCTCACCCGGTACGACAGGCGGCTCACCCGGTTGCTCGCCCTCTGGCCGCACACCGGGGACCGGCTCGCCCCGCGGTGCAGCAGTCCCGGGCGGCACGGGCGGCGGCTGCTCCCCTGTGGTTCGAGGGTCGGGTGTGACGACACCACGGCCGTCGCCGGAGTCGCCTCTCCTTGCCGCGGCCGGAGCCGTCGCGGGCTGATTCTGGCGCGCATTGCCGGCTCCCGGTGAATCACCGACATTACGGAATGGATTGTCCGGCCAGATGCCTTTGCTTTGCAGTTGGACATCGACATTTCTGGCGAAATCCTCGAAAGTCCCGCCGTTCTCCAATGTCTCATGAAGCCCGTCATATATCGCTTCTGCACGTCTGGTACCGAAGCTGTGTCCCTCTACGGTGGGTTCCGCACCGATAGAGACACCGTCCATGACCTGATGGGTCATGGCAGGAGTCAGATGCATGAAGGCATTGGGATTTTTATCCGAATACCCACCGAGCCAGTCCGTAACTCGATTCGCGGAGTCGATATCCTTGACATAGATGACGATATTGTCCGGACGATGACTGCCCGGCCCGGAAATCTTCGCAGCGTACACGTCGGGGAAATTACCCGGATTATCGATCACATCATGCACGAGAGAGCGCATCATAGCGGGCGCCGAATCACCTCGCGCATTGACATACACGCGGTATCCGACGTCGTCCGAGTCGCCACCCTCCCTCAGGTAGTGAACAAAACCCCTGTCGTTCGGACTCATACCCGCCGCAACGGACGGATTGAATTCTGAAACGCCCTGAGATGTTTGATACACGGCCCGCGCACCGGACGGTCGGTCCGCAGACAAATCTCCCAGAGCGTCTACATATCCCCGTCCGTCGTTAACCGGATTGAACTCGTACGCTTTAGCGTACGCGCTGTATACATCGTTTGCATCAAACGTGAATTCGCGGTCGAGCCACACCTCGTGCAGAAAATCGTTCAGACTCTCCCTGGACAGCGACGGCGGTTCGACACCGTTGCGGGCATGAGATTCCTCCCGCAGCATAAAAAGGTCGCCGAAAGATGAATCGTCACCCATTCGATCCCGCAGATCCCGCAACGACCTGGGCTCATCGAAGATATCCGGATGGTCCGCCAGCGCTCGGGCAATCACCTCGTCGGGATTGCTCGGCGGTCGAACCGGTCCCGGATCTGTCACCGTTGGGCCGTGTGGGAGTGATCCCGGATGAGCGAGCACAGCGGCCGACCCGAGAAAACCACCAGCGAATCCGGTGATCACGGCCTGCTTGAGCTCTTCTTTCGTCGGCAGACGTCCGGTGAGCACGACCTGGGCTCCCACGCCCGCCACGCCGCCGGCGACACCACCCACGGTGCCGATCACCACGGTCGGCCCCACCCGGGCCAGATACTTCATCGCCTTGGATGTCGCCTGCTGGGCCGCCCGGGCATATGCCCGATTGACGATCGGCGCCAGTTTGAGGCCGGCGGCCAGGCCGGCACCACCGGCGATACCGCCGATAGCAGCCGATCGGCCGACGCTGCTCCAGTCGATCTCGTCCCGATGATGGAACTTGTACTTCTGAATCGCTTGCGCCGAAAGGTCGACGAGGCCGCCGGTTCCCGCACCCACCCCCACACTGATCGCGGCCACCTTCGCCAGCGGAATACCCCCGCGCCGCAACACGGCCGCAGCACCGTCCGCCTCCACCCTGTTCAGGAGCGTGCGTCCCGCCGCCTTCCATGCGACCTCGGCCCGCGCCTTGTCCGCGGCAGCCTTCATCGCGCCGGGCCCCACGAGGGCGAGGTCGACCGCGATCTGCACGAGCAGCGCCACGCCGGTGGTTATGACCAGCAGCTTCGTATACTCGACATTCTGTGCGGTTTTGTTCAGCTGATCGGCCATGACCCGGCAGCACTTTGCCGAATTGCGCATGTCCGCGACGACTTGTTGATTTCTGCCATCTTTCGCGTTCGAGGTGAGCCCCGAAATAGCCAGCTGCTCCGCCGCGGAAGCCTGCTCATATCGACCTGCTTCGGAATCCCAGTGGTCCGCGAAAGTCGACCAGCCGGACGCACACCGTCGCATCGCGTCCTCGTCGCCCTCCGGGAAATGCCCGGCGCAGGCCGAAACCAGCCAATCCGGGAACTCACTCGGCAACCGCAGGGTCATGAGGCGATTACACCTGCTCGCGTATGTGGTCCTTCGGACTGTGCCGCCTGGCGGTCTCCACCAGCAACCGGTGCAATACGCGCGCGGGCGCACCGGCGTCTGCCGGGTTCATCTGCACCTCGACGAACGCGTCCGCCAGGGCCATTCCGGGCTCGAAACGGCCGTTCGGGAAACCGTATCGACTCAACCCGTCCCGCCATTTCAAATACCCTCGGACGATACCGCCGAGTGGCGTCTCGAGTCTGGTGTCACCACACTCGGACAGGTATTCGGAAATCATGGTCCGCTGCGACACCGCGCGAGCCGCGAAGCCGCCGGAGATATCGAGCGCATGGCCGAGTTGACGAACAATGGTGGAATATACGGGCCGATTCTCGGATCCGCGAGAAATCTTGCCGCGCCCGGTTTCCGCAGCGACCTTCTCCGCCAATGTCTCAGCGTCCTTCGCGAACGCCACGTTCAGAGTCAAACCCGCGAGCAGGGGACCTGAACCATCTGCATTTCGAGACCGTTCGAGCCTGGTGACAGCCTCCCCGCATTCGGCGATCGCGAATTTCGGAAGTGCGATATATGGATACGCGGTGAGAACATCGTCGAGAGCCGCAGCGATCTCCCGGAGAATATCCAGGCCGATGCCCGGAGTTTCGAAACCGAGAACTCGCAAACCGTGGCGCGCCATCAGCGCTTCGGCAAGCTCCCGGGCTTCGTCGGGCGTAGCGAGGCGCACCTTCTGCTGCTTGTCCTCGCGCCGGGGACGAGCCTGAGGTGCCGAGACCGCCTTCCGCGGCGCAGTCTTACCGGGAGAAGCCTTCGGCGCCGACGGCGAATTGGGCCGCGCCCCATGCGATTCACCGGGCCGATTCGACGGAGCGGACACTTTCCTCGGAGCACTCGGGCCGGTCGGCGCGGCACCCGGCGATCGCGACCAGGGCGTGTTCGGTCGCGCCGGTTCCACCGCCCGCGCACCGTCGCTCTTGTTGGAAGTTCCGTTGGCCGCAGTTTCCCGGGGCGGCCTACCAGCCGCAGTTTCCCGGGACGACCTACGCCCGGTATCCGGTGGCAGTGCCCCCGATGACGGCTGTGCCCCGTTCGTACTCGGTGCCGGGGAATCAGATCGACCTGTCGCCTGCGAATCTCCGGAGGTTGCCGGTGTGTCGTTCGAGGGGGCGCCCGGCGAATTCGAGGCCGGCTGCCCGGCACCACCTGCTCGCTCACCGTTCGATGGCGTACTGTTCTGCCCTGCATATGCGCCGGGTCCGATAATGGATTGCGATGGACGTGCAGATCCGGTTGTCTGGGCGACGCTGGAAGGGGCCGTATTCGGCGGCGCAGCGCCCGAATACGGCTCGATTCCTGAGCTGTACTCTCGGTCGGGCATCGCACCGAGAACCGATGACCGGCCGAGCTCATCGGCGTTGTTGACTCGTTTCGCTATGCCGCCCAGAAGATTTCCCTCGGTGGTGAGCGATCCGAGCGTCTTACTCAGACTGTCGAGCAGAGTTCTGGAGTCCGGCACATAGGTTTCCGCAAACGAGCGACCGGGGGTATCCTCACCCCAGCAATCGCCTTCCGCCGCCAAGACGGCCCGAAGCTCATCGTGGGCCCGGCGGGCGGACTCCCCGATGGACTCGTATTCCTGCATGACGGCATGGAGGCGATCCGCATCGACCCGCAGCTCCTGCGCCATCTCAACCCCCTGACTCGGTTATCGACGATTCTCCGTCTGCGGGGTCACTTTCCCGACAATGGGAATGCTCACTGTTGGTGGCCAGGCGTGATGTACGACAGTTTCGAGATGCACGTTCCGGACGTGCTCGCGAGGCAAACGAACGGAGTAGATCGCTATGGGTGGTGCGAACCTGTCTGCGTCCAAAGAGATTGTCCTGCAGTTGCTACGCGGTGAGATCGACGCCGACCGTAATCGCGCGATGTTCGAAGAGGACGTCGTCCTGTTCGCCCTGCTTCGCTTGGACGACAAGGAGCCCGAGTGGTTGTTGCGCGAGATCGCGAACACCACCTGGCCGCGCAAGTTGCGGGAGACCCTCGCCGCAGCGATGGTGAAACACCGAGCCGAGGCCACCACGGCGCTCGGGGACGATCCCCGATGACCGATCCGCTCGGCCCGGAAGACGACGACTTCCGGCGGCAGGCGCGTATGGAGATCAACCACATGCTCGACGTCTACGAAGAGCAGAAGGCGAGCCTCGCGGAAATACGAGCCCATCTCGATTCCGTTCGTATCCAAGCCAGTTCCGTGGACGACACCGTGGCGGTGAGCGTGGATTCCGCCGGTATCGTCACCGAAATCAAGCTGCAGCCCGCCGCCATGCGGGCCAAGCCCGACGATCTGGCCCGCAAACTGACCGAGGTCATACGCGAAGCTGCCGCTCATGCCCGGAGATACACCACAGAGAAGATCGCGCCGGTGACCGATATCGTCGGCACTCTCCCGGACCTGCCCGAACTGCTTCCCGGCGCGCCCAGCCTGCGCGATCCCTTTCCGCCGGAGGATGATTCGTAGGTTGCCGCGTCGTCACGGCAACGCCACCCACAATCGAGGCCAAGCTGTTGACCGGAAGTGTGTACCAAGTCACACTTGCGGCTGCTACCGTCCCCAGCACGCGGTCGGGTCGTGTGGAGGTGGTTGACGTGGGCGTCGGTATCGGGTCGGTGCTGCACGGGGTTGCGCGCAAGGCGGTCGGGGTGACCGAGGCGGTGCGGGCGTTGAATGTGCTGCGGGAGCGCGGGTTCATCGATCCGCGCAATCCGGGTGAGACGGTGTTGTCGGCGAAGGAGGGGCGCCGGCTCGGGCCGCAGGCGACGATGGTGCGGCATGCCGCGCGGATGTGGCCGCAGCGGACGGCGCTGGTCGACGAGCACGGCAGTATGACCTTCCGCGAACTCGACGACAATTCCACGCGGCTGGCGCGCGGGCTGCAGTCGCTCGGCGTCGAACCGGGAACGGTGATCGGCATTCTCGCGCGCGATCACCGCGGGCTGCTGCTGGCGATGGCGGCCGCCGGAAAGGCCGGTGCGCGGCTGGCGCTGATGAACACCGGCTTCGCGAAGCCGCAGTTCGCGCAGGTCTGCGAACGCGAGCACGTGAAGGTGGTGCTGCACGACAGCGAATTCGTCGGCCTGCTCGACGCGCTGCCGCCGGAGCTGCCGCGCGTGATCACCTGGGTCGACGACGGTGCCGAATTGCCCACGGGCGCGATAACGATCGAGGAACTGATCGCCGCCCACCCGCCGAACGAGCTGCCGTTGCCGGCCAAGCCGGGCGGCTTCGTGATCCTCACCAGCGGCACCACCGGCCTGCCGAAAGGCGCTCCCCGCGAGGCGGTTTCGCCGATCTCCTCGGCCCAGATCGCGGATCGGATCCCGTTCCCGCCGCAGGGCACCATGCTGATCGTCTCGCCGATCTTCCACAGCACCGGCCAGGCCACCTGGCTGGTCGCCACCGCCCTCGGCGCGACGACGGTGATGATGCGTCGCTTCGACGCCGAGCGCACCCTGGCCCTGATCGCCGAACACGATGTCGACCTGCTGGTAGCGGTGCCGACGATGCTGCATCGCATGGTCGAACTCGATCCCGCGGTGCGCGCGCGTTACGACCTGTCCTCGCTGAAATCCATCGTGCTGGCCGGATCGGCGCTGTCTCCGGAACTGTCGGTGCGCGCCGCCGAGGCGTTCGGCCCGGTGCTCTACAACCTCTACGGCTCCACCGAATGCGCGGTGGCGACGGTGGCCCAGCCGGCGGATCTGGCCATCGCCCCGGGCACCGCAGGACGCGCACCCATCACCTGCGAAGTGGTGTTGTTCGACGAGAACGACAAGCGCGTTAACGGCCCGAATGTCAAGGGGCGCATCTTCATTCGCTCCGGTGCGCCGTTCGGCGGGTATACCGACGGACGGCACAAGCAGATCATCGACGGCTATATGTCCTCCGGCGACGTCGGCCACTTCGACGAACACGGACTGCTGTTCGTCGACGGCCGCGACGACGACATGATCGTCTCCGGCGGCGAGAACGTCTTCCCGCAGGAGGTCGAGAACCTGCTGCTGGAGCGGGCGGACATCTTCGACGCGGCGGTGGTCGGCGTGGACGACGTGGAATTCGGCAAGCGCCTGCGCGCCTTCGTCGTGCCCGAGCCGGGCGCCACCCTGGATCCGGACGAGATCAAGGCGTACGTGAAGGGCACGCTCGCCCGCTACAAAGTGCCGCGTGACGTGGTGTTCCTCGACGATCTGCCGCGCAACGCCACCGGCAAGCTGTTGCGCCGGGCACTGGTGGAATACCAGATCACATAACCGGTCACTCGACCAGTTGTGCGGTACCGTCGGTTACAGAGACGCGAACCACATCCCTGCGCCCCTGCTTGCTAGGGTTGGCAGGCACTGGATCTCGATGTTGCGGTCCCGCCTGCCTGGCGGAATCCGCGGAAGGTTGTACCTATGTCAGCTGTCCTTCCGTCAGCAAGCACTGCCCTCCGAAAGGCCGGAGATCTGGCTCTGGGGGTCAACGTCATGCGCAAACGCGGGCTGTTCAGCCCGCTGCGACCGGATCATGCGGTCAGCTCGGCGCTCAACGTCACCAAGTTCGGACCCTTCGCGGGCGTGATCATGCACGCGGCGAAGACCAATCCGAAGTCCGCGGCGCTGCTGGACGAGCGGGGCGAGCTGACCTTCGCCGAGGTAAACGAGCAGTCCAACCAGCTGGCGCGCGGCCTGGCGGCGCACGGCCTGCGCGAGGGCGATGTGGTGGCGCTGCTGGCGCGCGACCACCGCGGCATGGTGCTGAGCCTGGCCGCGACCGGCAAGCTGGGTGTGCGCGCGGTGTTGATGAACACCGGCTTCGCGAAGCCGCAGTTCGCCGACGTCGCCACGCGCGAGCAGGTGAAGCTGGTGCTGCACGACAGCGAGTTCTTCGACCTGATGAGCGCCATCCCCGACGAGATCCCCCGCATCCTGACCTGGGTGGACGAGGCCGACAACGTCGATCCCGCGATCCCGACCGTCGATTCGCTGCGCGAGGGACAGTCCCCCGATGCGGTAAGTGCGCCGGCGAAGCCGGGCGGCATGGTCATTCTGACCTCCGGCACCACCGGCACCCCGAAGGGCGCGCCGCGCGACAAGGTCAGCCCGTTCATCTCCGCGCAGTTCCTGGATCGAATTCCGTTGCCGCGCAACGGTTCCATGGTCGTCGCGGCGCCGGTCTTCCATGCCACCGGACTGTCGCAGTTCACCCTCGGGCTCTCGCTGGGCAACCGGATGATCTTCCAGCAGCGGCGTTTCGATCCGGAGCAGACGCTCGCCAACATCGACAAGTACAAGGCGGAGTCGCTGGTCGTGGTGCCCACGATGCTGCAGCGCATGCTGGACCTGCCGCCCGAGACGCTCGCCAAGTACGACATGTCCTCGCTGCGGATGATCTTCGCCGCCGGCTCGGCGATCCCGCCGGACGTCGTGACGCGCAGCCTGGACTACTTCGGTGACGTGCTCTACAACGTGTACGGCTCCACCGAATGCGCGCTGATCACCGTGGCGAGCCCGGAGGATCTGCGCAAGTCGCCGAGTACCGCGGGCCGTCCGCCGCTCGGCATCCGGCTGGCGCTGTTCGACGAGAACCGCAAGCGCATCACCGAGCCGAACGTCACCGGCACGATCTTCATCGAGAACGCGCACTCGTTCAAGGCCTACACCGACGGCCGCACCAAGGAAACCATCGACGGCATGATGTCCAGCGGCGACGTCGGGCACTTCGACGAGGACGGGCTGCTGTTCATCGACGGCCGCGACGACGACATGATCGTCTCCGGCGGCGAGAACGTCTTCCCGCAGGAGGTCGAGCACCTCATCGCCGACCGCGCCGACGTGCAGGAGGCCGCGGTCGTCGGCGTCGACGACAAGCAGTTCGGAAAGCGCCTGCGCGCCTTCGTCGTTCCCGGCCCCGATTCCCAGCGCGACGCCCAGGAGATCAAGGACTACGTCAAGGCGAACCTGGCGCGCTACAAGGTGCCGCGCGAGGTGATCTTCCTCGACGAGCTGCCCCGCAACGCCACCGGCAAGCTGCTGCGCAAACCGCTGACGGAAATGGACGTCACCGGCGACTGAGTCGTCCCCGCATCGGCCCGGGAGTGCGACTCCCGGGCCGATCGCGTGTCCGCGGAACTTCCACGCGGAATGAAGTCTTCGTATCTGTGAATTGGCTTCGAAGCGGTCAGCTATCATTCAGCTCGTGTTTCCCCCGTCCGGCCGCGTATCGGCCCGCGCCCAGGTGTCGACGCGTTCGCGTCGAGCCGCGGTGGCGCGGTTGCGGGGTGCGTCGGCCGGATCCGTGTCGGGAGCCCTGTCGATCGCCGCGCACGGTTGGGCGGCGGGCGGGATGCCGGTACAGTCCAGCACCCTGATGCTGCTGGTGGCCGCCTCCACGGCGGTCGGCGCGCTCGTCGCGGGGCTGGCACCGCTGCGCACCACCGCCGTCGGACTGGTCACGGCTCTGTGGGGCGGACAGCTGATCGGCCATCTGGTGATGTCGGCCGATATGGCGCAGATGCACGATATGCCGCTGTGGACGCCCGCCATGCTGGGCGCCCACCTGGTCGGCGCGGTCTGCGCCGCCGTCGTCATTCTCGGCGCCGAGGCCGCCTACCGGATCGGTACCGCGGTCGCGCGTGTCCTGCCGGTCCCGGTGAGCCTCCCGGCGATCGACGAATCGATTCTTCCCCGCAGCGTTCACCGCGACCGGGTGATCCTGCGGATCTTCCCCACCGAAACCTTCCGGACCCGGGGACCACCGCTCTCTGTCTACTGCTGAGACATCTCAACGCCCACATTCGCGAATCATCCTCGCCGACAGTGCGTTTCGTAGTACCGCCACAGTCCCAGTGCGGCGGTACTACGAGGCCACCTCTCTGCCGGATTCGGTCGCACCGCACGGCACGCCGCCGCGCGGTGTCCTCGGCCGCACCGTCCGGCCGCGCATCGACTCCGCACCGCACTCCGCGTCGGTGACGATCGAGGCGATCCGAGCCACGGCGGCGCGATCTTCGCGCACAACGATGTGGGTGCCCTCGAAACAGGAGCACTACCAGTGAGCATCACCGATATTCCGGCCGCGGGCACCGAGCCGCCGCAGCCGGACAAGTCGCCGCCCGTCGCGGCGCAGCAGTCACCACCCGGTTCGGCCGAACAGTCGCCCACGGACGCGGCCGGACCGTCGCGACCGTCTCGGTCCGGCACCGGACGAGCGGTGCAGGCGCTGGCCATGCGGCTGCACTTCTACGCCGGCGTCTTCGTCGCGCCGTTCATCCTGATCGCGGCGGTGACCGGGGCACTGTACGCGGTCGCGCCCAGCATCGAGTCGATCGTGAATCGCGACCTGCTGCACGTCGATTCGACCGGTCCGGCGCGGCCGCTGTCGGAGCAGATCGCGGCCGGTGTGGCCGCCGAACCGACGCCGGCGCTGGTCGCGGTCGACCCGGCGCAACACGCGGGCGATACCACGCGCGTGATCTTCACCGATCCGAGCCTCGGAGAATCCGAGCGGCGCGCGGTCTTCGTCGACCCGGTGACCGCGACCTCCGTGGGCGACAGCGTCGTCTACGGCAGCACGGGTGCACTGCCCCTGCGCACCTGGATCGATGTGCTGCACCGGAACCTGCATCTCGGCGATGCGGGCCGGCTCTACAGCGAGATGGCCGCGTCGTGGATGTGGATCATCGCGCTCGCCGGTGTGGTGATGTGGTTGCGCCGCTCGCGCGGTTCCGCGCGGCGGCTGCTGTGGCCGGATCGGTCGAAGGCCGGTCGCCCGCGCAGCGTCACCTGGCATGCCGCGGTCGGGATGTGGATCGTGCTGCCGCTGCTGTTCCTCTCGGCGACCGGTATGACCTGGTCGCAGCATGCGGGGCAGCACATCACATCGCTGCGGCAGCAGTTGAACTGGACCACTCCGGTCGTCGACACGGCACTGCCGGGTGCACCGATGCCGGCGATGCCGGCCGGTGGTGAACATGCCGAACACACCGGCGGACACGGCATGTCGATGCCCGTTCCCGCCGACCGCGCCGCTCGGGTGGACAAGGTCCTCGCGGTGGCCCGCGGGCACGGTATCGACGGTCCGGTCGAGATCACGATCCCGGCGAAGGACACCACCGCCTTCACCGTCAAGGAACGCCGCCTGCCCGGGGTCTACACCCAGGACGCGATCGCGGTGGACGGTAGGACCGGCGATGTCACCGACATCCTGCGGTACGGGGACTGGCCGCTGATGGCCAAACTCGCCAGCTGGGGCATTGCGCTGCATATGGGCATGTTGTTCGGCCTCGCCAATCAGCTGTTGCTGCTGGCCACGATGATCGCGCTGATCACCGTGATCGGACGCGGCTACCTGATGTGGTGGCGACGGCGTCCGACCCGCGAGAACAGCCCGTTCACCTTCGGCCGGGCCCCGGCACGCGGAGTACTGCGACGGGCGCCGCTGTGGATCAGCGTCCCGCTGGTCGCGGTCACCGTGGGAATCGGATGGTTCGCACCGGTGCTCGGCGTGAGTCTGCTCGCCTTCCTGATCGCCGATATCGTCCTCGGCCTGATCGCCGGACGACGCCGGGAAGTAGTCGCCTGAAGTCCTGAATCGCATTCGGTCACGACACCTGCCGACGTAATCCGGCTGCGCCGGAACATCTTTCCCACTCGCACGAGCGACGCCGAGTCGCCCGTGCGGTGAACCGCGCGCTCGGCCGGGCCGTGACAGCCGCCGACAGCGATCGGCCGGCATCACCGATTGCGCCGTCTTCCGGCGGACACACCGTTTTCGGTCGTCCGGGGCTGCGTCATGCCCGCATTCGGCGCCCTCGGCACACCTACAGCAACTTTCGTTTACCTGATACCGCAAAGGGATTCATCACCATGGGAATCAAGAACATCGCCGCCACCGCCGCCCTCGTCGCCGCCGCCCTGGGCCTGAGCACGGCCACCGCGGGCGCCGAGCCCGCCGACGCCGGTGCGGTCGGCTTCCAGACGACCACCACGCCGACCGGCACCGTCATCTCCACCGATGCCGGATCGCTGTCGGCCGACGACGGCGTATTCACCGTCAAGGCGGCCGACGGCACCGTGCTGGCCGGAACGCGGCTGTCCTTCCGGGTCGACGATTTCGTCTTCCCGATCGAGGCGCAGATCCACGACCGCACCGCGACCCTGACCCCGAAGTTCGACCTTGCGCACGCGGCGTACCAGCCGGTCGCGATGCCGTTCGAGGACAGCGCGCCGTGGAAGACCCCGTACGACCGGGAGCAGGCCGCGTGGAGCCGGATGACCAGCACCCTCAGCGCCGGCGCCTCGATCGGCACCCTGGTCGGCGGCATCGGGGGCGCCGGAATCGGCTGTGTCCTGGGCGGAATCGCGGGCGCGACCATCGCGGCGGCCACCATCGTCGGCATGTTCGGCCCGTTCGTTCCGGCCGCGGTGGTGGGCTGCCTCGGCGGCATCGTGGCCATCGGCGCGCTGGGCACCCTCGCGGGTCAGTTGCTGGTCACCGCCCCGGTCGCGGTCCTGGCCGCGGCGCAGTACTTCACCACGGTGAACTCCCCGTTCCCCGCGAAGTGAGGTAGGTGAGGCGACCCGGCGGAGGCGCCCAGCGCAATCCGCCGGGATCGGCGCCGGCACGGCCGTTCCGGGATATCGTGCACACGATCAGCACAGGTTGTCTCCGTTTTCCCTTCGCGAAGGAGTCACCGCGTTATGAACGAATCCTGGTTCCGCCGCGCCGCGCTCGCCGGTATCGCCACCGCGGCGGCCACCGTCCTCGCCGCCGCCCCGGCCTCCGCCCATGTCACCGTCTCCGGTCCCGACGCGGCCCGCGGCGGCTCGGCGGTGCTGACCTTCCGGGTGCCCAACGAATCGGCCACCGGTAGCGCCACTACACAACTGAGCGTGCAGCTTCCGGCCGTCACGGAAGCCGAAACCGAACCCGTGCCGGGCTGGAAGACGAAGGTCACCCGCGACGACAACCACCGGGTCGTCGCCGTCACGTGGATGGCGGATCCGGGCGGCGGCATCGGGGCCGGGCAATTCGAACAGTTCTCGGTGCTGGCCGACGGTCTGCCGGACGCCGACACCGTCACGCTGCCCGCCACCCAGACCTACGCCGACGGACGGGTCGTGAAATGGGATCAACCCGCCTCGGGTGACACCGAACCCGAATTCCCCGCGCCGACACTGGCATTGGCGCCGGCGCACGAGGGCGGGGCGCAGAACCACGGCGACGTCCACGTCGCCGCCGCGGCCGAGGAGCACGAGACCGACACCACGGCGCGATGGCTGGGCAGTATCGGCATCGTGCTCGGCGCCCTGGGCGTGCTCGCGGCCGCCACGATGTTCACGCGGAACCGGTCCCGGCACCAGCCGCCGCCCGGTCGGCACCCGGGAGCGTGATCGACGGAGACCGCCCGTACATTGACGACGACCGCAATGGCTGATCACGGGCGAGAGTGGGAGTGAGCGTGCCGGAGCAGACCGTCGGCATCATCGGCGCCGGCATCATCGGACTGGCGATCGGCCGGGAAATCACCCGCCGGCGGCCCGGCAGCCGAGTCGTCGTCGTGGACAAGGAGGATCGGGTCGCGGCCCACCAGACCGGTCACAACTCCGGAGTCGTCCATGCCGGAATCTATTACGAGCCCGGGTCGCTGAAGGCCACCCTGTGCGCCCGCGGACGGCAGCTGCTGCGCGACTACTGCGCCGAGAAGCGGCTGCCCTACGACGAGGTCGGCAAACTGGTCGTCGCGGTCACCCCGGACGACGTGGCGCGGATGGACACGCTGGCCGAGCGCGCGGGCAGCAATCGCGTACCGGGACTGCGGCGTATCGATGCCGATGAGCTCCGGGAGATCGAACCGCATGCGACGGGACTGGCCGCGCTGCATTCCCCGCATACCGCCATCACCGACTTTCCCCGGATCGCCGCCGCCTTCGCCGACGACATCATGGCCGCGGGCGGGCAGATCCGGTTGTCCGTTCCGGTCACCGCCGTCACGCGCGCCCCGGACGGCATCCATCTCGGTTCGGACGCCGCGGACCTCGTGGTGGATCGGCTCGTCGTATGCGCGGGCCTGCACAGCGATACCGTGGCCGGGCTAGCCGGAGATGAGCCGGGGCCCAGAATCATTCCGTTCCGGGGCGAGTACATGCTGGTCCGGCCGGAGAAGAAGGATCTGGTGCGGGGACTGATCTACCCGGTGCCCGATCCGCGGTACCCCTTTCTCGGCGTGCATTTCACCCGCCGGGTGAACGGGGAGGTGGAGGTGGGGCCGAACGCGGTGCTCGCCCTCGCCCGCGAGGGGTACCGCCGGTCGGCGGTCTCCGCGCGAGACCTGCGCGAGCTCGCGGCCTGGCCCGGGTCCTGGCGGATGGCGCGCCGGCACTGGCGCACCGGAGTACGGGAAATCTACGGCTCACTGTCGGCGCGCGCCTATATGCGGGCGGCACAACGGTATGTCCCGGATATCGGCGTGCGCGATGTGTTCCGGGCCGGTTCGGGTGTGCGGGCGCAGGCCGTCGACGCCGGCGGGGAACTCGTCGACGATTTCCGCATCCACCGCCTCGGCCCGATCACCGCGGTCCGCAACGCCCCCTCCCCCGCTGCCACCTCGAGTATGGCCATCGCCGAGCATGTCGTCGACGTACTCGAGCAGGACGGCCGATAGCGCTGGGTCGCTAAGGTTCCGCCGGGCCGCCGGGCGACTCGGTCTCGGACTGCTCCGGTTCGGATTCGGTGAGTTCGCGGACCGGGCGTAGCACCACCCACAGCAGGAAGGCCGCCGCCGCGACGAGCATCCCGATCCCGGCCCAGAGGTTGATATTCCACCCACCCGTGCGCACCCGCTGGGCGGCGGTGTCGTGGACGAGCGAGGTGACGACGAGAATCAGGCCGTAGCACCCGAGCAGGGCACCGACGATGGTGCGGATATCGAAAAGCATGGCGTCACTTCCTCATCCGACGAAGATGTTCAGCGCGATCACGATGACCAGGGCGATCCCGGCGAGCAGCACCGGTCGCTGATACCACGGCAGCGTCGCGGCATCGGGGTCGGTGAGCTGGGCCTTCGGCGTCTCCGAATACACCAGCCCGACCAGTTCGGCGTCGGGTTTGGGCGTGGTCCACATACTCACCGCGATACTGAGCACCATATCGACCACGAAGGCCACACCGGCGGCGACGAAACTCGACCCCTGCCCGGACAGATGGAACACCTCGGCCTTGTTCAGGATGAATATCACCACCGCGCTGAGGGTTCCGCACACCAGGCCGACCCAACCGGCGGTCGGGGTCATCCGCTTCCAGAACATGCCGAGGATGAAGGTCGCGAACAGCGGCGCGTTGAAGAACGAGAACAGCGTCTGCAGGTAGTCCATCATGTTCGAGAAACTGCCCGCGATGAACGCGGTGCCGATCGCGACGGCCGTGGCGCCGATCGTGGCGAGGCGGCCGACGGTGAGGTAGTAGCCGTCGGGCTTGTCCTTGACCGCGTACTGCTGCCACAGGTCGTAGCTGAAGACGGTGTTGAACGCCGAGATGTTGGCCGCCATCCCGGCCATGAACGCCGCCAGCAGACCCGCCAGGCCGACGCCCAGAAGTCCGTTCGGCAGAACCTCTTTCATCAGGTAGAGCAGCGCCTGATTGTAGGTCGCGTCGCCCTGCCCGGTGTTCTTCAACTCGGCGATCTGCGGGATCAGCAGTGCGGCGACCATACCGGGGATGACGACGATGAACGGGATGAACATCTTGGGATAGGCGCCGATGATCGGGGTGCGCCGCGCGGCCGAGATCGAATGCGTCGCCAGCGCGCGCTGCACCTCGACGAAATTCGTTGTCCAGTAACCGAACGAGAGCACGAAGCCGAGACCGAGCACGATGCCCGTCACCGACAGGACGTTGTTCGAGAAACCGCTCAGCTCGTGGCCCGGCCAGGAATGCCACTGTTCGGAGCCGTCGGGCCGGGCGGTCACCTTGTCCTTCAAACCGCTCACACCGCCGATGCGATGCAGGCCGACCAGGGTGAGCGGCAGCAGCGCCGCGACGATGACGAAGAACTGCAGCACCTCGTTGTAGATCGCCGCCGACAGACCGCCGAGGGTGATGTAGGACAACACGATCAGCGCCGCGACGATCACCGACACCCAGAGCGGCCAGCCCAGCAGCACGTTGACGATCGAACCCAGCAGATAGAGGTTCACCCCGGCGATCAGCACCTGGGCGACCGCGAAACTGAGCGCGTTCACCAGATGCGCACCGGTGCCGAAGCGGCGCCGCATGAACTCCGGCACGCTGCGCACCTTGGAGCCGTAGTAGAACGGCATCATCACCACGCCGAGGAACAGCATGGCCGGCACCGCGCCGATCCAGAAGTAATGCATGGTCGGCATGCCGTATTCGGCGCCGTTGGCCGACATACCCATGATCTCGACCGCACCGAGGTTCGCGGAGATGAAGGCCAGGCCGGTGACCCAGGCGGGCAGCGACCGACCCGACAGGAAGAAATCGATACTCGAGGAGACCCGTGCGCGGGCCATCAGTCCGATACCGAGTACGAACACGAAATACACGGCGACCAAGGCGTAATCGACGGGCGCGGCATCGAGCCGGAGCTGATCCGCACCCAGCACCGCCGCCGCTGAGTCGAACCGGTGCGGTAGCTGAGCTAGAGGCTGCATACGGATCTCCTGTCGGAAAGACCAGCGGTCGACCGGGTCGCGATGTGCCCGGATCGTAGCGCGCCCCAGTGCATCTCCGGGGCCAGTCCGCGTCCCGCGCGGCGCGCGCCGGGTCGATCTGCCACTCTTCGAAGAAGGATTTTAGAGAAAGGCCGCCCGGCAAAATGCAACACTGGTGAGCCCGGGAAGGATCGAACACGATGCTCACAACTCATACTTCGCTCGACCCCCTCGGCCGCCGTGATCGCGATCGCGAAGGATCCGCGACGCTGACGATCGAGATCGGCACGGCGACGGGAAGGGGCGCTACCGAGGTGGCCGCCTTCGACGCGGCGCTGTGCGAACTCGGTGTGGGAGAAGCGAATCTGATCCGATTGTCGTCGGTGATCCCACCGCGGGCACAGCTGCGCCGCACCGCGCGGGTGCGCCAGCGGATCAGCTGGGGCGACCGTCTCTACTGCGTCTACGCCCTCGGGCACGCGCGGGCGCCGGGCGCCACGGCGGCCGCCGGGATCGGCTGGACCCTGTGCGCGGACGGTTCCGGCGCGGGCCTGTTCGTCGAACACGCCGCCGAAACGACCGAGCAGGTCGATGATCTCATCAACGCCAGCCTCGCCGATATGACCGCCGCGCGGCCGGGACGCTTCGGCCCGATCCACACCGCCACCGTCGCGGCGCGCGCCGACGGCCGCGACACATGTGCGCTGGTGCTGGCCGCGTACCGGGCCAGCGGCTGGGATCGCCCGTGAACGATGCGCTCGGCCCCGGAGCGTTATGGCCGGGCGTCGAGATCACCCTCGAGGCGGCGATCGCGGACGCCGAGATCGAACTCTTCCACGACCTCTACGAGCAGGCCTTCGGACCGCTGCGAGCGCAGGCGGTCGCCCGGCAGGTGCTGCACCGCAACGAGTTCCGCGCGGAGATGACCGATACCCGGGTCGACAAGATCGTGGCCCGCACGCCGGCCGGCGAACCGATCGGGCTCACCACCCTGACCCGGCATCTGGACACCGTGCCGTGGATCAGTCCGGAGTACTTTGCGACACGGTTTCCGCAACACGCCGAGCGCAATGCGATTTACTATGCAGGTTTCACCCTTGTTACCCCAACTGCGCGACACGGGGTGGCTTTTCATGCCATGATCAGTACAGTTGTCCAGATCCTGGCGGCAGATGGTGGGGTCGTCGGCTGGGACATCTGCTCGTACAACAATTCTCAATTCTCGTTCGCCGACGCACTGCGCAGTGCGATCGGTGAACAGGCGAACGTGGAAGTCGCGATCGAGGATTCACAAACCTACTACGCGGCTCGGTTCATCGACGACGACGCGGACGAGGGGGGCTGATGACATCCGGCACACAGCACCACCACACCACCCGCATCCGGCCGCTACGCACCTGGCCGCCGGAAAAGCTCTGGCGCACAGCACTATCGGCCGCCGTCGTCCTGATCGTCGTGGTCCTGGCGAGCGCCGAATCACCGGCGCTGTCGCTGACGGCGGTCCTGGGCGTCGTCGTGGCGACGCTGACCATGATCGGGACGGGAGTGCGCCGGCATCGGCCGCCCGCACCGGCGGCCTGGTATCTGCTCGCCCTCTCCGGCGTATTGTTCGCCGCCGGAACGCTGCTGCGCGATTTCACCGGCAGCGGATTCCCGCCCTACGACGATCTGGCGACGCTGGCCGGCTACGGCGGCGTCGGCGTCGCCGCCTTCCTCTGGCTGTGGCCGCGGCGCTCCAGCTGTCAACGCGATCTGGTGCTGGATTCGGGGTTGATCGCGCTCGGCGCCCTGCTCGCCTCGTGGACCTTTCTCATCTCCCCCGTCCTGCACAACACCCGGCACTGGGACGCCTCGGCGCTGATCATGCCGATCTATCCGGTGATCGACGCCCTCCTGCTGACGCTGGTCACCCACTCCGTGGTCACGTCGTCGCGTTCGGAGACCTCGTTGCGGCTGGTGCACGTCGGCCTGCTGGCGATCCTGGTGGCCGACCTCGGCTACAACCTGCAATCCGCCGGATCGGTGCATCTCGACGCACGCATGCTGTTGACGCCGCTGCTCGTCGCCTACGCGATGGTGGGGCTGGCGGCGCTGCATCCGACCATGGTCACCCTCGGCGGCGCCCGGCGGGTGCATCCGCACCGGTCCCGCCAGCGCGCCAGCGTGATCGCGGTGACGCTGGTGGTCGCCTCACTGGTGCCGACCGTCGGCGCACGGGTCGGCACGGTGGACCGGGTGGTGGTGTCCGCCCTGCTCGCCACGCTGCTGGTGGGTGTGCTGGTGCGCAGCGAGCGGGCGATCGTGCGCAGTGCGCGCAGCGAACGCCGGGCCCAGTACCAGGCCGACCACGATATGCTCACCGGCCTGCTCAACCGGTCCGCGTTGCTGCGCGCACCGGCCCGCAATCGCGAACTGTGGACCGGCCGCCCGATCTGCCTGCTGTTCCTCGATCTGGACGGCTTCAAGACCATCAACGACAGCTACGGTCATGCGGTCGGCGACGAACTCATCGCCAATGCCGCCGCCCGCATCCGCCGTGTCATCCACCGGGACGACGTCGCGGCCCGCTACGGCGGCGACGAATTCGTGGTGCTGGCCGGCGCCAACCGCGCCGAGGCGGCCGTCCTCGCGGAGAAACTGCTGGCCGCCTTCGGCAAACCCTTCGAACTGTCGGTGACCGAGGTGACCATCGGCGCGAGCATCGGCATCGCCTGCAGCGGGCCGCGCAGCACCGACGCCACCATCTACGACCTACTGCGCGAAGCGGACTCGGCCATGTACCACGCCAAGGACTATTCGCTCGGCTGCGCGTTCCACGACGACCTGCGTCACCTGCCCCCAGCCGAAAGCCGACGGCGCGTGCGCCGGCACGAACCAGCGGTATGAGCGGCGGTCACACCGCGGGCAGCCGGTCGGAACCGCTGCCCGCGCCCTCGGGTGCGAGCGCGAAACGTTCGGCGAATTCCGACATCTGATCGTGCTGCTGTGCGGGTTCGGCCCCGGCGAATCCGACGACGAGGCGATGCACACCGTGTTCGCCGAGTTGTCCGGCACGGTCGGCGGAGATATCGGCCGATCCCCAGCGCGTGTACTCGAGAGCCGCGGGATCGCGGCCCGCCTCGACGGCGGCGTCGCGGGCCAGCGCGAACTGCCGGTCGCGCTCTGCTTCGGTCAGCATGCCACCGGCGAAATAGCCGTTGCCGCGCCGCCCGGCACGCCGCGCGGCCGCCGCGCTGGAACCCCCGACGTGAATCGGAAGTTCGCTCCCGCCAAGCGGTTTGGGGTAGCTGCACAGATCGTCGAAAGCGAAGAACTCGCCCCGATGGCTGACCCCCTCCGCACCACCCGACCACAGCAGCCGCAGCACGTCGATCGCCTCGTCGGTACGGCGGCCGCGGGTGCGGTAGTCGACCCCGAGCGCCCGGGCCTCACCCGGCAGGCTGCCGAGGCCGACGGTGAGCAGCCGCATCCGCCCGCGAGACAGCACATCGATCGTCGCCAGCCGCTTGGCCAGCACGACCGGATGGCGGTAGGGCAGTAACAACACTCCCGTACCGAGCAGAATCCGCCGGGTGGCGGCCGCGACGAAGCTCAGGCAGTCGAGTGGATCGAAATACGGCAGGGTGGGCGGCAATTCGCCCGCGCCGTAGTCCGCCCCGGGATACAGCGCGATGTGATCCTGGACGTAGAGCCCTTCGAATCCACAGTTTTCGGCATGCCGGGCGAACGCGACGAGCCGATCGGGATCGGTGCCGTTGAACGCCGTGCTGTAGCTGACCGCGAAACGCATCCGGAAAACCTCCGAGTTAGCAGGTGAACGCGCACTTCGGCAGCGGCCCGGTGACAGCGTCGATCCGGTCCGTCAGTTGCCGGCGTGCGGCGCCGAGTCGGGCGATCGCATCGTCGATCTCGGCCAATTTGCGACGCAGTGACTCGACCGATTCCGGGCATTCGTCACCCGACTCGTTGCCGCCGCGCAGACAGGTGACGAACGGCTGCGTATCGGCCAGATCGAATCCCAGCTCCAGCAGATCCCGGATCTTGCGCACGACGTCCACCTCGTGTTCGTCGTAGACGCGGTAGCCGTTCGCCGACCGCCGGGACCGGACCAGACCCTGCTGCTCGTAGTACCGCAGCATCCGGGTGCTCGTCCCCGCTCGCTCGGCCAGTTCTCCGATCAGCATGAATTCCCTCTCGCCACTGCGGCCGCAACGCTAAACGTTGTCATCGGTGTCAACGCAAGGCCGCGGGCGCGTATTCGCGCCTGCGCGGAGGGCGAGGTGGCGAGCGGCCCGGCTAGCCGGACAGTTCGTCGAGGAGGCGGCGGGCGTGTTCGAGTTCGGCCTGCAGTTGTTCGACCTTGGCGCGCTGCGAATCTCGAACGGCGTCCAGGACGGAATCCACGACCTCGGCGACCTCGGGGTGCAGCAGCTTCGCGGCCTGCGCCACCGACGCGCCCGGTACCGACAGCCCCTTGATGGTGCGCTTCTTGCCGTGCACCACATCGACGGTCCATTCACCGTCGGCGGTGCCGGCCAGGGTGACCGTCACCTCGGGCGCCTTGGATTTGCGGGCGGCCGCGGCGGGCTTCTCACGCGGAGTGCGGGCGGGCGTGGCGGCGGGTTTGGCGGCCGGTTTCGGGTCCGAAGCAGGTTGCGGCGCGGGCGTTTTCGACGCCGCGGCGGGCGCCGCTGCCGGAGCGGGCGGCGCGGGCGGCGTGGTCACGGACGACGACATGCTCACAGCGGTGTCCTTCCTCGTTGCCGGCGGCGTGGCGCCGGTGGTCTCGGATGTGGTGGTGCGCTTGTCCTTGCGGGCGGGCTTGGCCAATGTCACCTCGGTCGGCGAGAACGACATGACATCCTTCGAGCCGGTCGGCCGGACCTGCAGGAAGTCTCCGTCGGCGGGGTCACCGAGTGCGATCACCTTGCCCGAACGCCCCTCGGATACTCCCACTGCGGCCGGAGTGAACCACACCATGGGTGGCCGGCCGTCGGCGAGCTCGGCCGCTATCTGTCGAATCTCGGTGTCGGACAACGGTTGCGGTTTGGTTCGTGGGGACGACATGGTGTACTCCGGGCGGGCTCGTAGACATCGGCGTGCCAAGAGCATGCCCCATGGCACCGACAAGTCCACATCGCGTGTGGCGCCCGGGCCCCGGCCGACACGTCGGCAACAGCTCAGCGAACCGGCCGGGTCAGGAACGGCGAACTCATCCGAGTGCACACGTGGCATCTCGAATCCTCGAGGTCCGCCCGTCGACACGGGAAAGAGTCCGCCGCAATGTTTCGGCGAACCATCGGGCCCGGCCCCTTCTCCGGCCCGCGGCGAGCGTCACCGTCCCGCCTCGGGCGACACCTTCGCCGCTGTGTCTCCGCGCCGGTCAGGGGCCGAAATCGGTGCGCGCTCTGGCTCCCGGCGACTACGAACCGGTAGCGTGCGCTGTTCATGAGGAGTTCGGTGGTCGTCGAGGTCTGCCGATGAGTTCGCGATATCTGCCCGGCCTGAGCGAAGAGCGCCGGGCGGTGATCGAATTCTGCGGGGAGTTGACCGAGGAGCAGTGGGCCGCGCCCAGTGCGGCCGCCGGATGGTCGGTGGCCGAGGTCGTCATCCACATGACGACCGGAGTGCGCGCCCTGCTCACGCCGAGTGCCGCCGCCATCGTCGCCACCCGCGATCTGGAGCGCCTCAACGAACAGCTGGTGGACGAAAAGCGTTCCCACACAACGCGTCACGTGCTCCCGGAGTTCGAGACCTGGTCGCGGCGGGGCGTGCGGGCGCTGACCCTGTTCACCGCGGCGGGGATACGGCGCATCCAGCTCCCGATCGGCGAACTGGGCTGGTATCGGCTGGATCTGATTCCGGCGATGCTCCTCTTCGACTGGCACACGCATCTGCGCCACGACATCGCACCCGCGCTCGACCTTCCGCCACCGCCCACCGACGCGCTGCGCATGAACGCCATCCTGACCTGGCTCACCGTCTTACTGGAACGTTCCCACCGCGAGGCGCTGAGCTGGCTCGACGCCCCGGTGGCACTGACTTTCACCGGCCCCGGCGGCGGCACCTGGCGGATCGAGCCGCGCGGCGGGCGGCTGCGGGTGCGGCCCGGCCGGGCCGCCGGCGCCGCCGCCCACATCGCCGCCCTGGCGCTGGAGTTTCCGCAGTGGGGCACCCGGCGGCTGCCGTGGCGG
>NZ_CAWMPM010000010.1:0-18972 GCF_963869435.1 Nocardia violaceofusca NBRC 14427 | reverse complement strand
GGGCGCCGTCGCGATCACCGGCGATGCCGAACTCGGCGCCCGCGTCCTCGACTCGATCAATCTGGTCTGAGCGGCCGATGTGTGTCCGCCGACCGGCCCGGCGTGGGCGTACAGTTGGGCTTCGACAAGATCGGCCCCGGACCCTGCGGTCAGGCGGGCCTATTCTCGATCGGCAAGAGGGGATTCGAGTGGACAGGCCAGCGTGGGCGCCCGAGGGCGTGGATATGCAGCGGCCCAGCCCGGCCCGGATGTACGACGCGCTGCTGGGCGGTTCCCACAACTTCGAAGTGGACCGGTGGGCCGCGGCGGAGGGGCGCAAACTGGTGCCGGATCTGCCGCGGCTGGCACTGAGCAACCGCGCCTTCCTGCGCCGAGCGGTCCGATTCATGATCGACTCCGGGATCCGGCAGTTCCTCGATGTCGGATCGGGTATTCCCACTGCCGGGAACGTGCACGAGGTCGCGCAGGACATCGATCCCTCGATCCGGGTTCTCTACGTCGACATCGACCCCGTCGCGGTCACCCATGCGGCCACCATCCTGCACGGCAACGACCGCGCGGGCGCCATCGAGGCGGATCTGCGCAAGCCGGAGGAACTGCTCACCCGCGCCCGTGAGACCGGCTTGATCGACTTCGATCGACCCGTCGGTCTGCTGCTGGTCGCCGTGTTGCATCTGCTGCAGGACGAGGAACGTCCGCGCGAGCAGGTCGCCGCGTTGCGGGCAGCCGTGGCGCCGGGCAGCTATATCGCGATCTCCCATCTGTCCTCGGCACACCGGCCGGAGGCGGCCGCCCGGATTCACGAGGAATCGACCAGCGGCGTCGGAATCCGTTTTCGCGACCGCGCATCGATCGTCGATATGTTCACCGGCTGGGAACCGGTCGAACCGGGCATCGTCGAACTACCGCTGTGGCGCCCGGAATCCGAGCGTGACCTGCACGAAACGCCGGGACGCTCGCTCGGTTTGGGCGGCGTGGGGCACAAGGTGTGACGGGGTCCACGGGATAGGCAGGGGTTGCAGGGTGGGTTCGCAGGAGTTGGCGGCGCGGTGGGCCGACGCACTCGACGGAGTGGTCGCGCCGACGCTGACGCGAACCGAGATCGAGGCCCTGCTCACCGGCCTGTGTGAGGAACTGCTGGGCGCGCTGCGCGGCGCCGTAGGCCTCGACGCGGCCCGGCTGGCCGCCTCGTCGCTGGTCGCCGCGAACTATCGCGACGATGCCGCGGTGAGCCGATCGGTCGCGGTGATCTGCCGCGATATGGTCGCCGAAATCTGCCCGGAGCCCGGCGACCCCGACTACGAGACCGTGCGCGATCGCGCCGTCACCGTTGCCGGAGAGTTCGCCGCCGGATTCACCGCGGCACTGCGCGGCGCCGCCCTGGCCGAGCAGGAGACCACGCTGAGCGCCGCCCTGGCCGCGGTCCGGGAGGAACAGGCGCGGCGCCAGCTGTCGGAGGCCCGGTTCGGCGCCATCTTCGCCGGCGCCTCGGTGGGAATCGGCACCATCGACGCCGAGACCGGCAGGGTCCGCGACGTGAACGCCGCCTTCGCCGAGATGCTCGGTGTGCCGATCGACCTGATCATCGGCCGGTCGGTGGCGGCGGTGCTCGGCGAGGACAACATCGGTGAGGCCTACACCCACTTCCAGCAGTTGCTGACCGGCGGCCTGGACCGGTTCCGGATGGAGACCTCGCTCACCCGGCCCGACGGCCATCACTCCGATATCGACCTGTCCATGTCGGTGGTTCGGGACGCGCGCGGCAGCGTGCGATTCCTCATCGGGGTGGCCGTCGACATCACCGAACGCAAGGCGCTGGCCGACCGGCTCTGGTACGAGGCCCATCACGACGACCTGACCGGGCTCGCCAACCGGCTGCTGTTCTTCGACCGGCTCACGCGGGCCGAGCCGCCCATCGGCCTGTGCTATCTCGACCTGGACGGGTTCAAGGAGATCAACGACGATTACGGCCACACCATCGGTGATCGCGTGCTGCGCACGGTCGCCGAGCGGCTGGGAGCGGCCGCCGGGCCCGACGGGCTGGCCGCACGGATCGGCGGCGACGAGTTCATCGTGCTGATCGAGCAGTGCACAGGTGAGGCGCGACTGGTGGACATGTCGGCCCGGCTGCTGGCGGCGCTCGGCGAACCGGTGGAGGTGGCCGGTGGGTCGATCACGGTGGGCGCGTCGATCGGAACCGCGCTGGTCACCCGGCAACCCGAGGCGGTCGACGATCTCATGCACGCGGTCGACACCGCGATGTACCGCAACAAGACTGCGCGGCAGCGCCCCGGCAGCCGGTCACGCCTGCCTCAGTGAGCGGACAGCGTCGAGGGGGCTCGATCCGCGAGTTCCTGCCGGTCTCGCTCGTCGCCGTACGCGGCGAGGAAACCGGAGCAGTCGGGGCATTCGGAGAGGATCGGATGCCGGCAGTCGAGGATGTGGGCGAGGAAGCGATCGGTGGCCTCGAACAGGTCGATGCGGCGGCGCAACTGGGCCCGCTCGTCGGCGATCAGGGCCAGCCGCTCGTCGCGCCCGGAGAGGCCGAGTTCCCGGATCCGGCGCAGCGACAACCCGGTGCGCTGCAGGGTACGGATCAGCCGGGCCCGGTCGAGCGTCTGCTCGTCGTAGGCGCGATGTCCGGAGGGGCTACGCGCCGGGTGCAGCAGTCCAACCGATTCCCAGTGGCGCAGCACATGCGCCTCGACTCCGACCGCCACGGCGGCGTCACCGATCTTCAGTCCCTCGTCCATCGCGGGCCTCACCCCTTTACTTCATGTCGACCTTAAGTTTTATCGTGCCACGACACGTGGCGGCGATCCCGTCGTCGGCGACCACCCATAGAAGGGACGGATGACATGCCGGATCAGGTGAAGACACCGAGTGTGCTCGAATGCTGCACTGTCGCAGCGGGTTCCGTACGCGGGCTGATGCTGCCCCGGCGGCTCGACCGGCGCTTCCTGGCCTCGATTTCCGACGCCGGGCTGCCCGAGCCGCAGGGCACCGTCTCGGTGCGCGCGCTGCCGCAGGCACCGCGGTCGGTGCCGACGGCGGCGGTCGTGGAGGGAACGTTCACCCCGCGCCGGATCGACAACGCGCTGACCGCCTTCGTCGTCGAACATCCGCAGGCCCGGTTCGTGGTCGATCCCGGCGTCTGCCTGGATGCCGAACGACGCGCGATCTCGCAGCTCCCGGCGGTCCTGCGAGTCGCGGTGCGGCCACCGGCCGCCACCGTGGCGACCGTCGACTCGCTGCGTGAGCACGATCCGCGGCCGCTGGATTTCGCCCTGCCCACGCACGCGCATTGGGACCATGTGTGCGGTCTGCTGGATCTGCCCGGACTCCCCGTCCACATGCATCGCGTCGAGCAGCAGTGGATCACGACCGGTGCGGTCGCGCCGGTCGGCGGCGTCCGCGATGCGCTGCGGGAGCGGCCGGTAGTCGAATACGACCTCGACGGACCGCCGGTGCTGATGTTCACCGCGAGCCACGATCTGTTCGGTGACGGGACCGTGGTGCTGGTGGATCTGGCCGGGCACACCCCCGGAAGTGTCGGCGTGCTCGCCCATACCCGGCGCGGCTGGGTACTGCTCGCCGGTGATGCCGCCTGGCATCATCTGCAGATCGACAAGGTCCGCCAGAAGGCAAGCTACCCGGGAGGTTTCGCCGATGACGATCGCGATCTGACCTTCCGCACCCTGCACCGGCTGCACCTGGCGCGCACGACGGTGACGGTGGTGCCGACCCACGACCACGCGGCCGCCCAGCGGCTGCGCGCCGAGCAGGTGGGCGCGGCGAACGACAGCTGACGTCGCGGCGAGCGGCCTCCGCCACGTCCGGCCGCGGAAGATTCGGCATCTTCGAGCGGTCCAGCGAGCCCCGGCTGGCTATGGACCGGCGGGCCACTCGCTCGCGACCATGGCCTCATGACCTCCTCGGCGTATGTTCCCGCTCTGGCCGGCCACGAATTCGCGGTCGACACCACCTATCTCGACACCGCCTCGTACGGCATTCCGCCGGCTCGCGCGTTCACCGCGGTGCGTGCTGTCCTCGACGGGTGGGCCGGCGGACATCGCGCACCCTCGCGCTACGACGATCGGGTGGATCGACTGCGCGCCGCCTACGCCCGCCTCCTCGACGGCGCGACGGCAGCCGATGTGGCGATCGGCAATTCGGCCGCCGCCCTCATCGGACCGGCCGCCGCGGCACTGGCCCCCGGCTCCGAAGTGCTGGTCGCCGCAGGCGATTTCGCCTCCGTGCCCAATCCGTTCCGCTACCGCGGGGATCTGCGGGTGCGCACGGTGGAACTGGAGCGACTCGCCGAGGAGGTACGGCCGGATACCGCACTGGTGGCGTGCAGTCTCGTCCAGTCCGCCGACGGCCGGACGGTCGACACGGCGCGGTTGCGCGCGGCCACCACGGCACACGACGCGCTGTTGCTGTTCGACGTCTCGCAGGCCGCGGGCTGGTTACCGCTGCGATTCGCCGATGCCGACATCTGGGTGTGCGCGAGTTTCAAGTGGCTGCTCGGCGCCCGCAGTGTCGGGCTGCTGGCGATCCGGCCGGAGATCGCCGACCGGGTGCGCCCGCATGCGCCGGGCTGGTACGCGGCCGCCGACCGCTGGGCGGAAATGTATGCGCCGCAACGGCTTGCCGACACCGCACGGCGCTTCGACGCCACGCCCGATTGGCTCGGTGTGGTGGGTGCGCTGGCCGGAGCGGAACTGCTGGAGGAGTTGACCGTTCCGGCGATCCAGGCCCACGATCTGGCACTGGCCGACCGCTTCCGCGCCGGACTGGACGACCTCGGCTTCACACCCGTTCCCGGACGAGCGCCGATCGTGTCCATTCCGGGCGCCGCGGCCGCCGCGGACGCCCTGGCCGAGGCCGCGGTGGTCACCACGGCCCGAGCGGGTGCGCTGCGGGTGTCCTTCCACGTCCACAACGACTCCGACGATGTCGACCGCGCGCTGAAAGCCTTGGGCGACAGTCGAAGTTGACCGGCTGGGGCTCAGAGGGTTCGGCGCAGGCGTCCCGGTGGCTGCCGTGATTCGGCTCGCACGCGATCGCGCAATGCGCCCGGAATGCGATGGATGATCGCCGAGCGGTCCGCGGCCGCGAGTTTGCGGCGAATGGTCGCGACCTGGGCGTCGACCGTGCGGACCGACGTCCCGCGGCGCACGGCGACCGCACTGTTGGTCCACCCGGCGGCCACCAGGATCGCGATCTCGCGTTCGGCGGGTGACAGTTCCTGCCACCGTGCGTCGTCCGGACCATCCCCGGCGTCCTCGACGATCTCCAGCCGTCCGAGGAAGTACCGCTGGAGTTCGTTCTCCTGCGGCCGCATCCGCCCACCGCGACGCACCGCGGCGGCGTAGCGCTGGGCGCCCAGCACCGCGGTGGCGGCTGTACGCGCGGCCAGCGATCCCTCCATCACGAGCGGCACCCGGTCCGAGGCGATCCCCATCGAACGATGCAACGCGGCGGTACCGCCCTGCAGGTAGGCGATCTCTCGCGCGGCGGCGGCGAGTTCGCCCGGGCGCGCGCCGGATTCGATACGCCGCGACAGGATCGTGGCCAGCGCGACGGTGCAGAAGTGGATGATCCAGCCCGCGGTCCAGGTATCCCCGCGATCGAGATGCGCGGCCACCGCCGCCCGGCCCCGGCGTACGGCGTCCGCGGGGTCGCCGTGGCGGATGGTGGCAACCAGTTCCGCGAACTCGGCCCAGGACACCGCCCACGGCGCATCCGTTTTCGCCGCGTCGTGCAGATGGCGGCGCACCACCCGCCCGGCCACCTCCGGGGTCGCCAGGCTGGCGGCCGCGAGCACGGTGAACAGATCACTGCGCTGGGTGCCGCCGCGATCGCCGACGGCCGCGAACTTCCGGCGGGCGCGCGACAATACCTCGATCGCACGCAGGTCCAGGCGAACCAGGAACAGTTCCAGGCCCCAGGTGAATTCGACCTGGGCGGGCAGGCCGATATCGTCGGCGGTGTGCTCGCGCCATTCCCCACGCAGCACCGGATCGGTGAGACATTCGGCGGCACATTCGTCGAGGAGCCGGGAGGTGTAGTCGAACCGGCCCTGCCACACCGCGATCCAGCCGATCAGGGCCTTGGCCGAGATCCGCAGCGACGACAACGCCGGATCGTCGCCGATCACCGCGAGGGCGCGCTCCGTGAGCCCGGTGACCGCGCGGTTGGTGCCGGTGAGAAACGGCACCCGCAACGCCATCACCACGGTGGCGATCTCGAGTCCGATCACGGCCTCGTCCGGATCGGCGAGGCTGGTCTCCACCGCGAGCAGCACGTCGTTCCAGGCCGCACGGACCCAGTCGATCCACTCCATCTCGTCCGGCCCGTACCACATCGCCTGTCCGGCAACGACTTTGTCACGGAAGTAGCGGCGATGGCGGGCAGGCACCCCCGACGGTGCGGCCGAACCGTCCGGCCGCTCCTGCAGCCGGGCGCGGGCGAACGCCCGCACGCTCTCGGGCAGGAAATAGCGCACCGAGGTGGCCGTCATGCGGGTCGACACCAGCGACCGTTCCACCAGTCGCTCCAGCGTGGCGGCGATGACCGGCTCCGGCAACGCCTCGTCGGCGCAGACCTGCGCCACCGCGCTGTATTCGATTCCGCCGCTGCGGGTTTCCTCGTCGCCGGGGTCGAATCCGGCGGCGAAGACCGACATCCGCTCCAGCAGCAGGCGTTCGGCGTCGGTGCACAGCCCGTACGACCAGGCGATCACGTCGCCGACGTTGCGATGACGCTCGTCGGCGCCGGCGCGCACGCCCGAAGACCAGCTCATCCACGCGTCGGAGTCGGTGCCGGTGAGATCGCGCAACACCTCGGCGACCGGACGGTAGCGCAGCCGGGCCGCGGCGAGCCGGATGAACAGCGGATTGTTGTCCACGTGCCGGCAGATCCGGGCGGCCAGTTCCAGAGTGGCGGGCTCCGCGCCGATCGGCCGGCCGGTCAGTTCGGCGCGCCGCCGGAACAGTTCCAGCGCATGGTCGTTGGTGAGTGGCGGCACCGGCACCAACCGCTCGTCGGTCCAGCCGATCGGTTCCCGGCTGGTGGCCACGACGGTGACATCCGGATTCACACTCAGCAACTCGACGATCAGCCGCGCCACCGGATGCAGGACGTGTTCACAGTTGTCGAGAACCAGGATGGTGCGAGCGGGGCCGAGCGAGGCGAAGGCGTCGAGCAGGCAGTCCTCGGCGCTGCGGCCGGTGGGATCGGTCGGTGCGACGGTTCGCACGATCTCCTCGGCGACCGCCTCGACGCCGGCGCCGGTTTCCAGCCGCGCCAGCCGCACCCACAGCACCTGATCGCGACCGGGCCGCTGGGACCGGCGCAACGCCTCGGTGGCCAGCGTCGTCTTACCGATCCCACCCGGCCCGAGCAGAGTGATCAACCGGGGCCCACCGGGGTCGAGCAGTTCGGCGATGCCGCGCAGTTCCGCGGTCCGGCCGACGAATTGGGATATCCACGGTGTGGTCACGACCGCGCCGTCTCGCGCCGGGCCCGGGCCTCGGATCGCATCCGTTCCCGGGCCTCGGCGGGCAGATGCCGGGCGATCTGCCCGCGAGAGGTGATCTGCAACTTCTGCCGGACCATCGCCACCTGCGCATCGACCGTGCGCACCGAACTGCGGCGGCGCACGGCGATGGCACTGTTGGGCCAGCCGGCGGCCGCCAGCACCGCCACCTCACGTTCCGCCCGCGACAGGCTCTCCCAGCGATCCGACTCGGGCCGCGGCGCCGCCACCGCGGCGACCGGCGGTTGCGCCGTGGCGACACACGGCTGCTGCGGCAGTGCCGACCCCTCGGCGCGGCGCACCTCGAGCCGGCGCAGCTGCAGATGCCGGGCGGCGAGCCGATTGGCTTCGACCGGATCACGCCGATGCAGTTCGGCGCGCGCGACGAGGCGCACACATTCGGTGAGGTACCACCGCGCCGAGGTGGCCGTCAGTCGCACGATCACCAGCGAACGTTCCACCAGCCGATCCAGTGCCGATTCGATCGACGCCGCCGGCAAGGCGTCGTCGGCGCAGAGCGCCACGATCGCCTCCCGATCGGCTCCGCCGCCCGGGGAACCACCCGGAAAGACCGACAGGCGTTGCAGCAGAAGCGATTCCGTCGGTGTACAGCGACTCGTGGACCACGCGATGTTGGCGCCGATATCGCGGTGGCGCGCTTCGACCCCCACCCGGGCACTGTCGGACCACTGCAGACGGCGGTCGTAGGCATCGCCGCTCACCTCGTGCAACACGGTGGTGGGCGGGTTGTGCCGCAATCTGATCGCGGCGAGCCGCAGGCCGAACGGATTGTGGCTCATATGGGCACAGATCCGCCGGAGGATATCGTCGTCCGCACCGCCGGCGGTGCGGCCGGTGAGCTCCATGCGAATGCGCAACAGCCGCAATGCCTGTGCGGGATCGAGCGACGGCACCTGAACGAGTTGTTCATCGATCCAGCCGATCGGCTCGCGACTGGTGGCGACGACGGTCAGGGCAGGGTCGGCTTCGAGCAGGTCCGCGAGCTCGGTCGCGAGGGCGGTCACGAGGCGATCGCAGCTGTCGAGGACCAGGACGTGCGGGGCGCCGTCCGGCCGGGGCGCGAGATCGCGGAGTTCGGCGATCGCCGTCTCGGCGTCCAGTTCCGCCAGCGCCAGCCAGCGCGTGGGTAGTTCGACATCGCGGCGCAGCGTTTCGATGGCCAGCCTGGTCTTGCCGATGCCGCCGGGACCGGTCAGGGTGATCAGCCGCGCGCCACGGGCGATCAGCGCCGCTATCCGCTCTCGCTGCGCCGACCTGCCCACGAACTCACTGCTGGTGGCGGGCAGTACACCGATACGCGATCGCTGGAACATAGTAGGAACAAGTTAGCCCACCGTGCCCCCGTCGCGTGTCCGGATTCGATACCGCGATCTGCGGCTACCCCATTCGCGCGACCGGCGTGGCCTGCTGATAATGCATCTGCACGACCGCACTGTCGAAGGTCATGATGTCCACCAGCTGCAGTCCCGCCGTGTCCAGCGGTTTCGGGAACAACGGCACACCCCCGCCGAGCAGCAGCGGATGCACGAACAGCCGGTATTCGTCGACGAGATCGTGTTCGAGGAAGTACGAGGCGGTCTGGGCGCCGCCGAAGACCACGACGGGTCCGGTGGAGGCCGCCCGCAGCGCGCCGATCTCGGCGATCGGATCCGCACCGACCACCCGGGTGTTCCAGCCCGGATCGCGCAGCGTGTGGGAGAAGACCAGTTTCGGGGTGCGCTTCCAGCAGCGCGCGAATTCGACGTAGAACGGCGAGATGGCCGGATCGGCATCGGCATAGGGCCAGAACGCGGCCATGATCTCGAATGTCTTGCGCCCGTAGACGAAAACCTCCGCCGCCCGCAGTTCGTCCAGGAAGGACTCACACAGCTCTTCGTCCACTACCGGCCAGTGAATTTCCTGGTCGGGCCCCTCCGCGTATCCGTCGAGCGACATCTGCATCCACAGTGTCACGCCTGCCATCGCTCACCCATCTGCCGTTACCTGCCGACGAATGATTGTTCCCCCGGGTGGGGGCAGCGCGCATCGGTAATGTTCGGGCGCACCTACTTAAGTAGGTCGCGCCCGATACCTAGTTGCGGATCAGAGCAGTTCGCCGTCGCGGCACAGGCTCGACGAGCGCCAGGTCGGCGCCGGGCCCGCGCCCTCGAAACGCCACTGGGAGATCGGCCCGGCCGCGCGCCAGTAGAGACCGCCCGAGGCCGGAACCGCCTCGTACACATCCTCGGTTCCCGCGATCAGCTGATCGCCCACGCAGTAGTCGTTGTAGGAGGTGCCCGGCTGGCGCGCGCCGGGACTGAAGCGACCGGCCGGGTTACCGAGCGCGCCCGGATTGGCCACGGTGTCGGCGCGGTGGGACGGACCGTCCGCATTCCACCGGGCGGCGCCGAAAAGGTCACTGCGGCAACTGAATGCCCAGCCGCCGGCATGCACCTGGGCCCCCGGGGCGAAGGCGGCGCCGGCCCACAGACAGTACGGACCGGGCGACTGCGCCGCGGCCGGACCGGCGGACAGGCCCACGACGGCGGCGCCCGCGACGGTCGCGGCCAGCAGCAGGGCTCGGGTGGTGCGGGCAAAGGTGGCTGCGGTCATCGGTGTGTCTCCGTTCAATCGTGCACTTCCGACGCTGATGGTCAGAAGTATCGGCCACACCGATAATGTACCGTTGAACAACGGCACGTTATATCGCGAAATCTTCCCACCGTTGGGGGTAGAGATTGTCGCGACGAACGCTCAGGAATCGGCGAGCGCTTCGTTCAGCGCGCTGTCCTGATCGAGATACCGGGCCACGAAACGGCCGATCAGTTCGGCGCCCGCCTGCGCCGGGACGGTCCGGATCACCTCCGAGCCCGCGGCCAGCCCGGCCAGGTCCGCGGGTGTGCCCGCGGAGTCCTGGAAGCCGGTCCACACCGTGCGCTGGAAGAGGTCCGCGAAGCGACGCGCGATCCGGTCGCATTCGGTCGCCAGCCGCTCGAACTCGGCGATGATCTCCGGCTCCGGCACGCCCGCGGCGGACAGCCGGTCGGCGGCCTGCAGCAACATCGGGTCGGCAGCGCGGTAGGTGCTGGCGTCGACCGGTTCGTAGAGGCCGAGCGCGACCACCCGCGCCAGCCCGTTGGGTACCTCCTGCAATCGCTGCGCCAGATCGGTCGCGGCGATCGTCGCACCGGCCGGTGATTCGGCGCCCGACGACACATCGGGTTCCGCGACGCCGAGGATGTCGCCGAGATCGTCACCGCGATCCCAGGCGTTGAGCAGTTCCTTGATGCCGTTGAGCTTGATGCCACGGTCGAGCAACCGGCTGATCGTCCGCACCCGGTTGAGGTGTTCGGCGCTGTAGAAACCGGTACGACCCTTGACCTGCGGCGGCGGAAGCACACCGCGCTCGTGGTACACCCGCAGGCTGCGCACGGTGGTCCCCGCCTCACGCGCGAGCTCGTCGATGGTGTACTCGGTCCGGGTCGTCATACATCAAGGAAACCACACCGAAACATGCGCGGATCGAAACCGTGCGGCGGCATGCCGGTTCCCATCTTTGGCGGTTCGATTGCGATCCGCGGGCGTAGCCGACCTATTCTGCTGTGCATGGACGATATGGCGGACGCGCGCCCCAGCGCCGCCGAGCGAGAGCGCGCACTGCAGGAATTGTCACAGCAACTGGGCGCCGGCAGATTGACCCTGCCCGAATTCGACGAGCGCACCGCACTGGCGACCCGGGCCGATACCCGCGTCGAGCTGGCGGCCCTGTTCACCGATCTGCCCGTCGTCACCCCCGATCCGCCCGCCGCACCCGCGCCCGCCAATCCGCTCCCCTCCCTGGCCGTTCTGGCCGGTGCCATCACGGTCTTCGCCGTGGTGTCGGCGTGGGCGGCCGGAAACTGGCTGTGGCTGTTGCTGATCGCCGCGGCGCCGGTGGCCGTCGTGCTCTGGCGCGTGCGCGGAGTCGCCTGAGCCGGTTCACCATCGGGTGCGCGGACGCACCTGATTGGCCAGATCGACGAGCCGGTAGCGATGCAGCCGGCCCGGCGCCGTGCGGGCGAGCGCGCGCAGCGAGGTCTCGAGGCCCAGCTGCAAACCGGATTCGGTGAGCGCGAAGCCGAGCAGGGTCGCGTCGGACCGGCGCGGCTGGCCGCCCGCGCGCAGCCATTCCAGTGCCGCACCCACCACGACGACCTGTAACTGCAGTGCCCGGGGCTCCTCCGGCAGGGCTTCCAGGCGCAGTGCGGCCGCGGCGAGGTCCTCCTCGGTCACCTCCGCCACCGGCCGGGACACGAGCAGCAGTCCACCGGTCATATGAGCGAGCGCGTAGTGCCGCGAGGTCACCGGCACCCGGTCGAGTACCGCGACGGCGTCGAGCAGTTCGCCGTCGGCGGCCAGTCGCCGCGCCAGTCCGAACGCGGCGCTGACCACACCGTGGTTGGTGCGCCAGACGGTGCGGTAGAAGTCGATCGCGGCCCGGTGCCAGCGATCCGGATCGGCCGGCAGTTCGAGATGTTGCAGGACCAGTTCGGCGGTGGCCGCCAGCGCGAGAGCCGGGGCGATCTCCCCGGGCAGCATGGCGTGCACGGTATCGAACTGGGTGTAGGCGTGCTCGAAGGCGCCGTCGAGCAGATCGGCGATACCGCGGTACCAGGTCAGCCGCCAGTCGGTGTCGTAGTCGATCATCAACTCCCGCAACAGGGCTCGCGCCGGCTCCACCTCCCCCAGATCCAGATGGGCGCGCACCGCGGTGAGGGCGCCCTCGAGTTCGAAGGAGCCGGTGTCGGCGAGGACGCCGGAGGCGATCCGATCACGGATGCGCCGCAACGTATCCAGCGCATGCCGCGGATCTCCGTGCAGCAGCGTCGACATCAGTTCGGCACTGGGATCGGTGCTGTCCATCAGAGGAACCGGCAAGGCGGCCACCACCGCCCCCGCATCGAGGGTCGGCATCCGGTGGCGGCCGTCGACGATGCCGTCGGTCTGGCCGATCAGGGTCTCGATGCCGAAATCGCCGCGCATGGAACCGAATTCGACCGACGCCTGGGGATGTTCCCGATCGGTGTCGGTGGCCAGCACCATCCGGAGCACGCCGGTGAGCTGGCAGTACATCGAATAGGTGGAGGGGAATCGGCGGGCCGGGTCGGGATCGGTGGCGCGGCACAGCAGGCGATACAGCGACGGATAGCGAACCAGCAGCGGATGCGCCTGGGGCTCCGGCATTTCCGGTAGCTGATGGCCGCGCTCGTCGCGGGGCAAATGCATCACCAGTGCCGCCAGCGTGCGGCCGACGGTGTAGATGTCGGAGGCGACGGTGGGCCCGGTCTCGGTGATCTCGGGCGCTTGGAATCCCGGTGTGCCGTAGATACTTCCGAACGACTCCATGGCCGCCACCGCGCCCAGGTCGATCAGTTTGACCTCGTCCTCGCTGACCATGATGTTGTCGGGTTTGAGATCGTTGTAGGACAATCCGAACGAATGCAGATAGTCCAGCGCCGGCAGCACCTCCATCACGTACGCGATCGCCTCCGCCACCGGAATACGCTGCGGCGCGCGCTGATCGAGTACGCGCTTGAGCGACTGGCCGCCGACGTACTCCATCACGATGTAGCCGTCGGCGACATCACGGCCCGGGCCGCGGTGCTTGACGAAGTTGTAGATCTTCACGATGCCGGGATAGGCGACCTCCGACAGGAACTGCCGCTCCGCCAACGCGACCACGTGCGCCTCGAAATCCTGCGGATTCTGCAAACCCTTCAGTACCACCCAGCGATCGCTGACATTGCGGTCGACGGCGAGATAGATCCAGCCCAGACCACCGTGCGCCAGACAGCCCTGCACCTCGTACTGTCCGGCGACGACCTCACCCGGTTGCAGAATCGGCCGGAAGCTGTAGGGGGAACCGCATTTTCCGCAGTCCCCCGCCACCTGCCCGGCGCCCGCGTCGCTCGCACGCCCGACCGGCGAGTTGCATTTCCAGCAGAATCGCTTCTCCTCGGGCACTTCCGGGTCGTCCAGTACCGCGGCGCGCGGATCCACCGAGACCACCCGCGGCATCTCCACCAGGCCGGCGCCCAACCGGCGTGGACTCGGCCGCGAGCGCGCGCTGCGCCCGGAGCCGGCCTCGGAGCCGAGCGTATCGACCTCGACATCCGCGGTCACCGGGCCGGAGGGCGGCTCCGGCGCGAAACCCGTTGCCGAACCAGCGTTTCCGACCGGCTCGCCGAGGAGGTGGCGCACGGACGGTTCGCCCGGAGATTCCATCGCGACGCGCAGTCGTTGCGAGGGTTCTCCCCCACCGTTGCGCCGCGTCGCCCACGGATGCGCATCCGGTCCGCGCACTTCACTGCGGCGGATGCGGCGATTCGCCCACGGATGTGGAAGGGGCGTATCGGGTCGCTCCGGCATGAGAAACCTCCCGAGGCCGCTGATGAACCGGGGCCTCATTCTCGTTCCCCGGCCACGGTCCCGCGTCCCCGAACTTCCCAACGCCGGGAACAGCTCCGCCCCGGTGGTACCGGGGCGGAGGGCGCGGCTACTTCTCGGCGTCGGGCGCTGATCCCGGCTCCCCGGATTCGGCTGCCGACTCGGCCGCCTCGTTCTGTAGCGGACGTTCCGCCAGCACCGGGAACTGGCCGGTGTAGCCGAGGCGTTCGGTGGCCATCGCCAGCACCTTGCGGCGGGCCAGGAACCAGCCCGCGACCAGCGCCGGCAACATGACGCACACCATGGCCAGCACGGCGAAGCGCTGCACGTCGTCGTCGCTGGCGGCCATCAGGACCACCACCGCCGCCAGGAACACCAGGGTCGCGATGCTGGTGTACGGGGCGCCGATCAACCGGAACGACGGACGCTCCGCCTTGCCGATGCGCGACCAGCGCCACAACTGCAACTGGCACAGGATGATCGCCGTCCACGCGAAGATCGTGCCCAGGGCCGACATGTTCAACACGATTTCGAACGCCTTGTCCGGCACCATCGCGTTGAGTCCCACACCGATCAGCGCGATACAGCCGGTGGCGAGGATTCCGACGTACGGCACACCGGAACTCGACATGCGCGAGGCCAGCTTCGGCGCGCTGCCGTTCATCGCCATCGAGCGCAGAATCCGGCCCGTGGAGTACAACCCGGCGTTCAGGCTGGAGAACGCGGCGGTCAGCACGACCAGGTTCATGATGGACCCGGCGCCGTTCACCCCGAGTTTGGAGAAGAAGGTGACGAACGGGCTCTCGCCGGCGTGGAAGTCGCTGTAGGGCAACAGCAGTCCGAGCAGGACGAGCGAACCGACGTAGAACAGCGCGATCCGGGCGATCACCGAATTGATCGCGCGCGGCATGATCTTCTCCGGGTTCTCGGCCTCACCCGCGGCGGTGCCGATCAATTCGACTGCCGCGTAGGCGAAGACGACGCCCGTGGTGACGGTGACGAGCGGCAGGAGCCCGGTCGGGAACAGACCGCCGTGCGCGGACAGCAGGCTCGGACCGGTGGTCTGGCCGTCCAGCTCGAAGCGGCCACCGAGGATGACCACACCCACGATCAGGAAGGCGACCAGCGCGATCACCTTGATCAACGCCGCCCAGAACTCGAGCTCACCGAACCAGCGCACCGAGATCAGGTTGATGCTCACCACGATCGCCAGCGCGACCAACGCGATGAGCCACTGCGGAATGCTGCGAGTCCCTCCCCAATAGTGGACATATGTCGCGATCGCGGTGATGTCTACGATCCCGGTCATACACCAGTGGAAGAAGTACATCCAGCCGACGCCGAAGGCCAGTTTCTCGCCGTAGAACTCGCGCGCGTAGGAGACGAACGATCCCGAGGAGGGGCGATGCAGCACCAGCTCGCCGAGCGCTCGCAGGATGAAGAAGACGAAGATTCCACAGACGGCGTAGACGAGGAACAGGCCCGGGCCCGCGTCGTGCAGGCGGCCGGCCGCGCCGAGGAACAGGCCGGTGCCGATGGCACCGCCGATGGCGATCATCTGCAGCTGGCGGGGGCGCAGCGATTTGTGATAGCCCGCATCCTCGGCATGCAGCGCGTCCGCGGGCGCCGTCGCCTCCGAGGGAGGTCGAACAGTTGTCATGGGGGAGGACCTTTCACGTGACGGCGATCATATCTATGGGCAATGTACCGTCATTCAACGGCACGTTCAATACGTGGGATAGGTTGTAACACAACGGAAATCCCCTCCGCCACGGTTGGCGGTAGACCATACCGATAGGTATCGGTACGCTGGATAACGACAACGGCCGAGAAAGGGCGAGGATATGGCCTGGTTCGAGCGGGAATTCATCGCCGTCCCGGACGGCCGCAAGGACCAGTTGGTCTACAAGTGGCCCGATCTGAACATCCGGCGCTACAGCCGGACGATCGTCAACGCCGATCAGATCGCGCTGTTCGTCAAGTCCGGCCGGGTCGTCGCGACGATGGGACCGGGCCGCCATCGCGTCGACGCCGACGAACTGCCGGTGCTGGGCGCACTGGTGGACTCGGTCACCGGCAACAACTTCTACCGTGCGGAGCTGTATTTCGTCTCCACGCGCGAATTCGCGGGCGTCAGATTCGGCGGCCGGCTCGACGACATCGTGGACCCGGCCAGCGAGCAGATCGTGACGCTGCGCGTCTTCGGCGAATTCGCCCTGGCCGTGCGCGATCCCGCGCAACTGATCACCTCCCTCGTCGGCACCACCGACCTCACCGATCCTGCCGGAATTCAGGCCTGGTGCGCGGATCTGCTGCTCAAGTCGATGAAGATGACCGTGTCGCACGGCATCTCGCAGGGCGACTGGCAGGTGCTCGGCCTCTCGGCGCAACTGCAGTCGATCGAGTCGGCGGTGGTGCGTCAGACCAATCTCACGCTGTACGACTACGGAATGCGGATCTCGCGCATGGGGAATTTCGACATCACCCTGGCGCCCGAGGACGCCGAGCGACTCAAACGACTCGCCAAGGATGTCACCTACATCCGGCTCGCCGGCGATTTCCAGCGTTACGCCGCCGGGGAAATGGCCCTGGGCGCGGGGCAGGGTATGGCGCATTCGCACGGCGGCGGCGGCGAAGGTGGATTCCTCGGCGCCGCACTGGGTCTCAACGCGATCGCGGGCATGGGGCAGCAGTCGACGGTGCCGTGGGCCACGCAGCAAACCCCGCCCCCGCCCGCGCCGCCGTTCGGTCAGCCCGCGGGCCGACCCGCCCTGCAACCGCCACCGACACCTACCGCCGGGGCCGACGCATCCGCGACGCCGGGCTTTCCCTCGGGCGTCGGATCGGGGCCTTCATCCGCGGCGCCACGGCCCGAGGGTGACGATTCCGCCGCGTCGGAACACGTGACCTGCGCATCCTGCGCTACCGACAATCCCCGCACCGCGCGATTCTGTATGCACTGCGGGACCCGGTTGGCCGCCGCCCCGCGTCACTGCACCGAATGCGGTGCGGAACTCCCTGCGGCAGCGCGGTTCTGCGGCACCTGCGGAACTGCCGCCGAGGCGTGAGCCGCTGGGCTGGTCACCCCCGGCACCGCGTCGGCCGTGAATGATCGCGTTGCCGAACCCACCGGGCGTCGTTCGTCGCCATCCCTGCGGTAGCCACTGAGATCATCGCGTGCCCGGCATGTTTCGCATATACCGACGCCGCCCACCCGGGTTCGGGTGGGCGGCGTCGGCGGGCTTCCGGAGCGGGTTCGGGTGTGCCGGTCCCAGGCGGCGCACCCGAACCCACCGGCAGGTCAGCTGGGCACCGTCGCCGTCGTTTCGGCGCTGCCGACCATGCTGCGGACCTGGCGCGCGGCCACCGACAGGGTCGCCAGGTCGTGGGCTTCGGAGGTGAAGATCTCCCCGAGTGCCGCGCGGGCACGGCTGAGGCGGGAACGGTTGGTCGATTCCCAGTAGGCGATCTTCTCCTCGGGGGTGTCGACCGGTTCGGTGGTGGTCAGCACGTCGGCGGTGAGCGAGCGCAGCGAATCGTAGAGATCCTCGCGAACGGCCAGGCGCGCCAACGTCTGCCAGCGATCGCCACGGTCCAGTCCGGCCACCGCGGACAGCAGCCGCTGGATGTCGAAGTGGGCGTCGAGCGCGTAGTAGAGCGCGGCCACCTCGTCGGCATCGCGTTCGCAGATGTCGGCGATGTCGAGCACGTCCAGCAGCGGGAACCGATGGATCAGCAGGAACACCTCCTCCGTCAACTCCCGCGGGGCGCCGTGACCGATCGGTCCGCCGGAGCGCGACATCAGATCGTCGGCGAGCGCACCGGGCCGCCAGGCCGGCACCCGCGCCGCCAGCGCGCGCACCCCGTCGCGGTAGCGCGCGATACCGGCGCCGACCGCGATCGGCTGCGGCCGGTTGGTCAGCAGCCAGCGCGCCGCCCGATCCAGCGTGCGTTTGGTCTCCATCTCCAGCTCGTTGCGCGCCGCCGCCGGCATCGGCGTGGTGCGGATGCGGTCCCACAGTGCCCGCAGATCGAAGATCTCCACGGCCGCGGTGAAGGCGCGCACCGCGTCGTCGGTGGTGGCGCCGGCCTCCTCGGCGAGCCGGAAGGCGTAGGTGATGCCGCCGTAGTCGACCATATCGTTGACCACCATGGTGGCCAGGATCTCCCGGCGCAGCGGATGGCGGCCGATCGCGGCGCCGAAGCGTTCCCGCAGTGGTGTCGGGAAGTAACCGGGCAGCAGCGCTTCGAACGCACTGCTGTCCAGCAGATCACCGCTGAGCAGATCCGACTTGAGCGAAAGCTTCACGTGCGCGAGCAGATTGGCGAGTTCCGGTGAGGTCAGCCCGGCGCCGGCCGCGGCGCGCCGGTCCAGTTCGGCATCCGAGGGCAATGCCTCGAGCTGCCGATCCACGCCGCGCCGCGTCTCCAGTTCCGCGATCAACCGCCGGTGCACCCCCACCATGGCCGCCGCGTTCGACCGCGACAGACCCATCCGGAAGTTCTGGGAGATGTTGTCGCGCAACACCAGTGCCGAGACCTCGTCGGTCATCTCGGCCAGCAGGGCATTACGGTCCGACTCCGCCAGCTCGCCGGAGGAAATCGCCGCTCCCAGAAGCACTTTGATGTTCACCTCGTGGTCGGAGCAGTCCACGCCGGCGGAATTGTCGAGAGCGTCGGTATTCATTCGGCCGCCGAGTTTGCAGAACTCGATCCGCCCGAGCGCGGTGGCGCCCAGGTTGCCACCTTCACCGATCACCTTGACCCGCAACAGATCCGCGTCGACCCGCACGGCGTCGTTGGATTTGTCGCCCACGTCGGCGTGCGATTCGGTACTGGCCTTGATGTAGGTGCCGATACCGCCGTTCCACAGCAGATCGACCGGCGCCAGCAGGATCGCCCGGATCATCTCCGGCGGCGACAGCGTGCTCACGCCCGGATCCAGATCGAGTGCGGCGCGGATCTGCGGCGTGATCGCGATGGCCTTGGCGGAGCGATCGAAC